>JAUREJ010000020.1 GCA_030827475.1 Candidatus Poseidonia sp. | reverse complement strand
GAAAAGCATCCCTTTATGCGTCAACGCTGGCGTTTTCGGGCAATGCCCTCACCTCCGCTTGAGCTTCCACCCGGTACGGTCATGGCCTCGGGGCTCACCGGGGCGTTTGGAGCAGCCTTGCCTCCACCGGTCATGGAGACTGTGGACCGTTGGGTGTGGTTGGCCTACGATCAGCTCAACCTTGCGTTTCTTGAGTCAATTGAAACGCAGCAACGCCTCGGTGTTGTGCTCATCGAATCCGTGGAGAAGGCACATCGGCGCCCTTACCATCAACAGAAATTAGGCGCTCTCCTCTCAAATCAGCGCCATTTTGCGCTGGAACTCGCCGCAGAAGGCATTCCTGTTCTCTACCTCATCAGTCGGTCAACCTACGAGAACGTGGTGCGTCATCTTGCCTGCTCACTGGGCGGTCTCTCGGCTTTTGTTCCAGCGGAACGGGAACTCCGTCAAGAGGTTGAACCGCTCGAACAGGAGGCCATCGTCACCGTCCACCCCCATCCAGGTTGGCTCACGCCGAGGAGGTGGTTCACCCAAAGCGTGGGCCACGAACCGCCGTTCCGAATGGACGCGTTTTACAGGACCGTGCGTCAATCCACGGGGTGGTTGATGGAGGACGGCAAGCCCATCGGGGGAAAATACAGTTTTGACGCTGACAATCGCCGTTCGTGGAAAGGGGAACCTCGGTGCCCCGAACCCCCCGTATATCCCAACGACGCCATCGATGATGAGGTCGAGGCGTTGGTCCGCACCCGGTACGGCCATCACCCCGGCACGGTTGACCTCACGACCCTACCGACCACGTCAGAAGCGGTTCATCATGCGGTTGAATTTGCCATGGAATTGTTGCCGAACTTTGGCGCCTATGAAGACGCCATGAGCGAGAGAAGTAGGGGTCTGTTCCACTCTCGATTAGCCACGCTGTTGAACCTCCATCGGCTCATGCCCTCAGCACTGGTTGAGCGCGTGCTTTCAACCGAAGCGCCGCACAACTCCGTTGAGGGATTTCTTCGTCAGTTGGTCTGGCGCGAATACGTTCACCACATACACGACGTGACCGATGGTTTTCGGACGCTGGACCTCACCCGCGAACCTGCTGTGCGTGGGGCGCGATGGGCAGGTTTCGAGCAGGTGGACGAGGAGCCGCACCCCAACCATCTCGGACAGCGCAACCCTTTGCCGCAGGCCTATTGGGGCGCAACCAGCGGTTTGCGCTGTTTGGATGCGTCCGTGGAATCGGTCATGGAGGAAGGATGGACCCACCACATCCCGAGGCTCATGGTGCTCAGCAACATCGCCAACCTTCTGGACGTTGATCCCCGAGAGTTGACCGATTGGTTTCACGCCGGCTTCATCGATGCCTACGATTGGGTGGTTGAGCCCAACGTCCTCGGGATGGGAACCTTTGCGCTCGGAACGGCCATGATGACCAAACCCTATGTTGCAGGGGCATCCTATATCAACAAAATGAGCGACCATTGCGGTGCATGCGCCTTTCATCCAAAGACAACTTGCCCGATGACGCGGCTCTATTGGGCTTATCTCGCCCGTCATGGTCCCTCTTTTTTGGGGAACCATCGCATGGCCATCGCGATGAAGAACGTCGCTCGAAGGGACGAGCGGGAGAAGGCTCTGGATGCTGCGACCTTCGAGTGGGTGAGCCGGGCTCTCCAAGCAGGAGATGAGGTGCGCTCAACGGAGGACGGGGACCTACGACGTTGGTCATGATCAATCCCGTCGAGAGGGCTGACAGGTGGGGCAGAAATCCAATCTGCGGCCTGCGTACCGTTTCCGCAACACGAGGTCGCCACAGGTCAAACAAGGCCGGTCGTTTCGGCAGAACACGGCGTGCCGCCAAGTTCTGCGGGGCTCACCCCGCGCTTTACTGGCCTCTGCGGTTTCTTGGTTGACGGTGATCCCTCCGGTTTCGTAAGCACGGACGGTGATGTATTTGATCGCCGAGGCCCACCGCTCAACCGTTTCCTCGTCCAAATCGCAAGGCCGGTCGTCAGGATGCACGCCTGCTGCGTGAAGGATTTCTGAACGCAAGTAGTTTCCAAGGCCTGCAAAGCATTTCTGGTCAAGCATCAACGTTGCACCTTTCTTTCTATAGATTAATTTGCTCCGAAGGTGCTCGCCCAAAAAGGCGGCATCCACCTCCGCGTCGAGCACATCAGGACCCAGCCTTGCGAGAAACGGATGACCGTTTTCTTCAGGGGTGGGCAGCAGACTGATGTCGGTGGCGGACCACAAACGGACGGCATGCCGATCGGTCATGAATTCAGCCCGTAAAGAGCGACGTGAGCGAGGGTCGGTCGTTTTGAGGTGGACGGTCCACCGCCCGTAAAGTTGGTTGTGGCTGTACATGCTGTATCCGCTGCTGAACCGAATCAGCATGGCTTTGGCTCGACTGGTGACGCTCAACACTTCATGCCCGAGAATGAGGTCTTCCGCGTTTGAAAGGGCGGAGTAAGGCCATTGCCCCTCCTCGATGGTTTTCCCAACGAGGGCTTTGCCGATGCGATCGGCGGCTCGGCGAATTTCCGGCCCCTCAGGCATGGAAGATGGAATGTTCGTGGGCGTTATCAAAGGGTGTTTTGTCAACGCCGTAAGCGCTCTTCACCTCCGAGCAGACGGTTTGAACTCATGATTCAAAAATGATTTTCTGAATGCTGAAGGACTTTCCATCATGGCCCCATTCAACAACACCGGGTTCGTTGATCATGAAGTATTTCGTTGCAAATTCACGGCCAAGGTCGGGGTGTTCCTCCTCGAGTTCCACGGCAATTCGGGTGCTGTATCCTCCCAGCGAGCCGACGGCTGCAAGCCCACGAATGCCGTCAACAAGGACAGGATGGAAGGTCGACGGGGTTTGAGGTGCCTCGTCAAAGGGGTGGGGGTCCCTCACAAGTTGCAGGTTTTCTTCAGTTCCAGGTTCGGTTTTGATGTCGTTGGACATGGGGTCATATGCATTTGAGTGCATATAAAGCATCAAAACGAATCCATGGAGAAGCGCTCGTCGGTGGCGGCCATGCCTGCAGCTTCAGCACGGGCTGCAATTCTTCTCAAGGTGCGCATGGCGTCCTCAATGCTCTCAACTTGTTCAGCAAATTGTGTTGGTGGCCATCCGCAATCGATGACGTCAGCTTCCACGGCGCTTTCCTCAATCCAGGCCCCGCAAGCTGAACCGTAACAAGCGGCTTTGAACCGCTCAATGTCAAGCCAAAAGGTGGGTCGCTGGCATACGGGGCAGTGCCGGCACTCGTATTCCGAGAGAATGGTGACGCCATCGTCGCCCACCACGTCGACTTCCCAAGCGGCAATGCTCGCCCTTTCAAGGGGAACTTGATGGGATTTCTTGAGGAATGAACGCAAGACGCTGAGGGCTGTGGCCTGGGTGCTAAAACACCCCATCGCCACCACAGCACCGCTTTCTTCTACGGCGCTTGGAACGTAAATCCGACCCGTGACGACCATGGGGGTTGCTCAAGCCGCCGAGGTTTAAGCCTCGCTCATGAACGGTGCCATCGAACCTCGATTGCTGGCCGTCCGCCCGGGTGCGGGAGTGGCGCTTGGGGTTTCTCGATTCGAATCTCAAGCGAGGCAACACCGGTGTGAACGGCAAGGTTGTCGACGATGCGTTGGGCCATCTCCTCCATCAGTCGGATGGGCTCTGGGGCGTTCAGCATCACGGCATCAACCGCAGTCTGCAGGTCAGCGTAGTTGAGGGTGTCCTCAAGGCGTTCAATGCGCTCGTTGCTCTTGAGCGTCGCCCAGAGGGTGAACACGAAGGGCTGAGGGGCCTCGTGTTCTTCGTCATAGAAACCGTGAACGGCCATCACTTCGTACGCTTCGAGGCCAATGCGCCATTCCACGGTCTCACCTCAGGCGTCTTCATCGCGCTCATGGACCCAAATCAGGTGGTATCCGAATTGGGTCTTGACGGGAGGGGAAACGGTGTTCAGAGGCGTGGTCCAAACGGCCTCTTGGAAGGCATGAACCATTTGGCCCTTGCGAAACCAACCGAGGTCTCCTCCTTTTTGACTGGAGGGGCAGGTGCTCTTTTTGCGGGCGAGTTTCTGAAAATCTTTCAGTTTCCCGACCTTGTCCTTGATCTGAATCGCTTCGCTCTTTGAATCGACCAGAATGTGGGATGCCCATGCGCTTGGTGCGACCATGGTTTGTCCACCGGTTCTCGTGTTTTCAACCCTCGCTCAGTGGTTCGAGTAGGCGAGGAATCGCATGTAGGTGCCGTAGATGGTCACGGAAACCCCAAGCGACTCTTCGTTGAAGCGGTCCATGGTGTCGAGGTAGGTGTGGTACTCCCAACTTCCGCTGCCGTAGCAAACCACGGCTCGCCCTCGCTCGGAACCGCCCAAATCGTAGACGAAGGGGCCGTGGTCTGAGTTGTACGGCATGCCGTCGGGAGCGCCTTTGCTTCCGGTGAGGACCGACAAGCGAATGTCGTACCGGTCGGCCACCTCGTCGCGCTTGTTTTGGTAAAGTTCCGTGATGCGGGCGATGTGGTCCATGTCCTCCTGGGTGTTTCCAAAGAGGGTGAGGCTGTTGCCTCGGTTGGAGAAATCAGCATCCACGTGGTTCATGTCAAGGTTGATGTAAAGGCGGAGGTTGTCTTTGAGGCTGTTTTGGAAGGCATCGACGTAAGCTCGACTCCCATACAGGCCTTCTTCTTCCCCGCCCCACGTACAGAAGCGCAAGGTGCGTTCAGGAGTGCCGGTCTCGTTCACGACCTCGCTCATCTGGCGGGCCAATTCCAGGACACTGGCGGTTCCGGATGTGTCGTCAATGGCGCCTTGGCCGTGGTAAACGGTGTCGTGGTGGCCGCCGACGATGACGAGGTCGGAGGTTTTTCCGCGAATTTCACCGCACGGGACATAGATGGTTCGCTCTTGGTCGTTGGTGACGTCGATGATCATCTCGAGCACCCCAGTGGGTCCCGTGGCGTTGAAGATCAGGCTTTCGAAAATTTCACCGGCGTCTTTGGACATGGCGATGAAGGGCAATTCGGTCGGTATTGAACCGCCGTTGGCTTCCTTGACCTCGTCAATCCCGGTGCCCTTGAAAATGGGGACGCAGTCGTTGCCTTCGATCTTCCCGCAGTTGTAGTTTTTGTTCACGCGAATCAAACCTGCAAGGTCGTTCTCCGCCGCAAGGGAAAGGAGGTCGGTGTTCCCGGTGACGGTCCCGCCGCTTCGAACATAGCCAATGGTTCCGCCTGCAGCGCTCCACAACGCCTCGTCGCTGCCGTTGCCCAAGTCCGTGACCGGGACTTCGTCTTCAAAGGTGTAGTCCGACCTGCCCGAGAAACCTTGAATGACGTAGTCGGAACGGTGTTGGAACTGCGTGATCTGACTCCCGAGGGAACCGAGGCCCTCACAAACGCTCAGTCCGTTTAAACCTTGGACGCAGATACGAAGGCTGGGTTCGCTGTTGACGTGGTGCATCGGCACCTGATAGGAGTGCAAGGTGGTCGACATCCCCATGGCGGCAAATTGTTGCTCAATGTAGGCCGAAACGTTGGCCTCCTCGGTCGTACCGCTCATACGGCCTTCCCAATCTGGGTGGCCGTACGAAACGAGTTCCTCGGCGAAGGTGCGGGCCTGGTCTTGGTCAAAATCAATGAGTTCGTACTCGTAATTAGGGGCGAAACCGAGCCATGCTGGCCGGAACACAAAGGCCGCCGTGACCATCAACAACACGACGCCAATCGCGGTCAAAGCTTGCGGAGTAAGCACATCCGTACTTCTCCACCAAGGACCCGTTTCTTCCAATCCTCCGCCCTGTTCAACTTTGGCTTCTTCCTCGAGCGTGAGCACGCTGCCTTCACCGCTATTGGCCTCGAGGCGTTCCATGAGTTGCGCCTTGGTTCCGCTTACGCCGAGACCTTGTTCGCGCAGCAAATCCTTGAGTTCAGCAACGGTTTTCGCTTCCATCTCCACGGGCTCACCCGTGGTTGCCTCGCCTTCATCGTTCAAGAACTCGGCGGTTTGTGGTTTCCTCAGATTTCGTCGCCGGTCCAGCGTCGACCCACGCTGTGCTCAAGGCCCAGTTGATCCAGTATGCGGGCGACGATGAAATCCACGAGATCGTCAATGCTCTTCGGGTGGTTGTAAAAACCGGGCGAGGCGGGAATGACGATGGTTCCCCACTGGGAAAGTTTGGCCATGTTCTCGAGGTGAACCGTGGCGTAGGGTGCCTCTCGGGGCACGATGATGAGTTTGCGACGCTCCTTCATGGCCACGATGGCCGAGCGGGTCACGAGGTTGTCCGAGATGCCGGCGGCCAACTTTCCAATCGTGGTTCCCGAGCAGGGGCAGATGACGACGGCATCGATTTTCGCTGAACCCGAGGCGGATTTGGCGCCGACGTTCTTAGCGTCCTCGAGGATGGCGTTGGTCGCTGCCGCCAAGGCTTCGGGCGTGGTGTCGCACTCGTGCTTCAATGTCAATTTTCCCGAATCGGTGACGACCAAGCGAACGGTCTTGCCCATTTCGGAGAGGACCTCTGCGAGACGTTTGCCGTAGACGGCGCCGGATGCGCCAGAGATGCCGATGACGACCTCGCCCATGGCCTAAAACCGTGGCTCTCCCATTTAGCCTCTTGTTCCCAACCGATTGGAGGTGAAATCTCGGTATCCGATCAAAGGGCTTTCACTCTGTCCTTCACATCCGTACGGCTGTACATGCATAGGGACACAAGGGGACCCCTTGTGGAGGGGCGATGGCCCTAAGAAAGGGCCAAGGCCGTCATTCCTCTTCCTTTGACCACGATTTCCGCATCACTTTCCCCGCAGCTTCGCCGGCGTCCATCGGGTCGTAATCGTGCTCAAAGATGAGGTGTTTAACGAGGTTGTGTTGAGCGATGCTGGCCTGGCAGACTGGACAATTGTGGCGGTCGGGCTCCCGGTAGCCTTGGAAGGCCATGCGGCCTTTGGGCGTCGCCAAGCCGGCCACTGTTCGCATGAGCGTCGAGATGAAGAGCAGCCCAAACAACACCAAACAGCAGCCCAGCCCGGTGAAAAAGCCCGAACCCGATGCATCGGTGGAGAGTTGCAGGTTTTGCGTCATTCGGCCCTCGGTGGTGTTGCGAAAGGTGCTCAAATCGATGGTGTGGGAGAAATTTTCCCCCTCAAGGCGCAAATAGATCTCGACATCGTCGTCCTGATCGTCCACTTCAAAGGAAATCAGGTAGCGGCCGTTGATGTCGGTGATGGCGGTTGACCCACGGAAGTGATAGCAGTCCACTTCGCCTTGAGGGCATTCAACGTAAACGTCCCGAAGCATCACCGGCGTGTTATCGCTGTAGGTGGCTTGGCCCGAAATCCGGTAGGTTTCTGCGCTCGCAAGCGGCGTGGCCAGCAGTGCCAGGGCGAGGACCACCAGCAAGGAGCGCATAGCATGGGAGCGGAAGGGCATCTTATGAAGGCTTGATTTGCTCCAATGGGTTCTTTGACCGCGTCGCAAAAGCACCACCATGGGCACGCTCGTTACCGGAACCGCCGCCACGTACGTGGAAGAATTGCACGTCAACACCGAAAAGCGCTACGAAATCCTCTGCATCACCCGAGATGTCGAACGCATCGTCGCTGAAAGTGGGATTGCCGACGGCCTTGTCTTGGTTAACCCCATGCACATCACGGCGTCGTGTTATGTCAACGACCTCGAATACGGCTTGCACCACGACATCATGGCTTGGCTGGAGAAACTGGCACCCTTCTACGGTAACGAAGGGCGCGCCGGTGAAGAATACCACCATCACCGCACGGGGGAGGACAACGGGGATGCCCACCTGAAGCGGCAATTGTTGGGTCAGCAGGTCACGATGCCGGTGCGAGACGGGCGTTTGCACCTGGGAACGTGGGAGCAGATTCACTACGCAGAGTTCGACGGTCAGCGCAACAAGCGCATCTTGGTCAAGGTCGTCGGGGTGATGGGCTCGTGACGCTGTCCTCGCCTCCAGAACCATCGGGCTTCATGGCCGATTTGGGCGTCAAGCGCACCCTTTGGACGCCGGGGGCTTCTCGCCTGGAATTGACGCTGACCGAGGACCATCTCAACAAGGGAGGTGTGGCCCACGGTGGCATTCACATGATGCTGCTCGACTCGGCGCTCGGCAGCGCCCTGGTCGCCTCGCTTCGGGTCGAAGAATGGTGCGCTACCACCCAATTGTCAACCAGTTTTCTCGCAGCAGCACGGCCCGGTGAGCGCCTGGTCGCAGAAGGGCGCGTTGTACGTCGAGGCAAGCACGTGGCGCATTTGGCCGGCGAGGTCAAGGTTGGTGAACGCCTCGTGGCGAGTGCCACGGGGACGTGGGCGATTTGGTCCAGCCGCCCGCCCTCGCTGTCATCGGGCGCCGAGGGTGCTTCGGACGAAGGGCAGAAGCGCTTCAACGAATGAATCGTGTGAAATTTCGTGACCAAGCGCAGAAAGCGAAGTCGTGGTGTCAGCAGCAAGGCCGCATCCCGCCACGTCTTCCACTCGCCCCGGTGGCGTGCTGAGGTTCACCGAGAAACCGTGTCGACTGACCCAACGCAGGAAGGAGAGACCAATGCTGCACACCTTTCGACCGTCCACCCAGACGCCCTGCATGCGTTCATCGCGCACTCCTTTCACTCCAAAGGTGGCCAACGCATCGATGAGCCATCCTTCGATGATGTTGATGATCGCCGCCACCGAGGCCTCACCTTCTCGTTCGCCCCACTTGAAGATGGGATAGCCCACGATTTGGCCGGGCCCGTGCCAGGTCAGGCCACCGCCTCGGTCAACCGCTACGGTTGCGTAACCGGGGGGAGCTTGGATGCCGTCGTTGCGGGCGCGAGGACCAACGGTCACGACCTCTGGATGGGAGAGGATGAGCAAGGTGTCGGGGATTTCACCTTCGATTCGTTGTTGCTGGAGGCGCCCCATCAACGCCTCTGCCTCCCCGTAGGGGACGGTCCCGAGTATGCGGACGTCCAACATCCTCGTCACGCTCTCATCGGCCCGAGGAGCCAAAGCCACCGTCGCCTCGCTCGGTGCGATCAAGCCCTTCCAAGGTGGTCTCCACGAGCGTGACCAGCGGGACGGGCGCAAACAACAGTTGGGCAACCCGCTCGCCTGCTTTGACGGTGAAGGAGTCGCCCTCGCCGATCCACGTCGCTAACACTTTCAGTTCGCCTCGGTAATCTGAATCGATGGTGCCGAGGCCGTTGGGCATGATCATGCCCTTTTTGCCCAACGATGAGCGGCAGCGGATTTGTCCCTCCCAACCTTCGGGAATGGCCGCAGCCCAGCCCGTGGCGATGAGAACACTCCGGCCTTTGGGCACCGTGGTGTCCTCAATGGCGTACAAATCCCAACCGGCTGCTTGGGCCGAACCTTGGGTTGGCAGGACGGCTCGCTCATCGAGCCGGGCAAAGGGAATTTCCAGTGAAATTCGCTCCATGGCCTCACTCAAGATACATCCCTTTTTGACTGTTGGGATAATGTAAGATTTTATTGACTTGGGGTTCCAGTGGAAAACAAGGTGTTTTTGGAATGTTTTGTAGAAAAAGAAGCGGTTTTTTAACACCGCTTGATGAACCTCGTGTTCGGCGTACTGCGTTGAAGTTTGAAACCCTTGCAAAGGGTGGAAAAATCGTTCACTTTAATCTCGCCGAGGGGGCATATATTATAGGCATCCGAGAAGGGCAAACAAAATCCAGCGCGTTGGAGAACACCCGGGGGTTTTGATATGGTCATTGAGCACAGTAAAGACGACAACATCGACATCGACCTGACCGCCGAGCACGTTGAACCCATGCTCCAAGAGAACCTTGATCGCTTCGTTCTTTTCCCCATTCAACACGACGACATTTGGGCCATGTACAAGCAAGAACAAGCTTCGTTCTGGACCGCCGAGGAGATCGATCTTGCTGAGGACCTCAAAGACTGGAAAAACCTCAACAAGGACGAGCAGCACTTCGTCAAGCACATTCTCGCATTCTTTGCCGCAAGCGACGGCATCGTCAACGAGAACCTTGTCATGAACTTCTCCAACGAAGTCTGTTGGCCGGAAGCGCGAGCCTTTTACGGGTTCCAAATCATGATGGAAAACATTCATGCCGAGACCTACTCCTTGCTCATCGACACCTACATTGAAGACGAGAAAGAGAAGGATCACCTCTTCAAAGCCCTCGAGACCGTACCTTCCGTTCAAAAGAAGGGGCAATGGGCCATGCGTTGGTTGTCCCGCAAGCGCGGCTCTTTCGCTGAGCGTCTTGTCGCTTTTGCAGCGGTTGAAGGCATCTTCTTCTCGGGTTCCTTTTGCGCCATCTTCTGGCTCAAGAAGCGCGGCTTGATGCCCGGCCTGACGTTCTCAAACGAACTCATTTCTCGTGACGAGGGCCTTCACTGCGACTTCGCTTGTTTGTTGCACAACAAGTTGCTTCGTGGCGCCGGCGAGAACGTCATCCGCCGTGTCATCGCTGAAGCGGTCGACATCGAAATTGAATTCGTTACGCAGGCGCTCCCCGTCAACCTCATCGGCATGAACGCCGACCTGATGAAGCAGTACATTCAGTTCGTGGCCGATCGTCTCTTGGTGCAGCTCAATTGCTCCAAGATTTACAACGTCGGTAACCCCTTCCCGTGGATGGAGATGATCTCCATGCAGGGCAAGACGAACTTCTTCGAAAAGCGCGTGGCCGAATACCAGAAGGCCGGCGTGATGGAAAGCGCGTCCTTGGGAAGCGTCCAACAGCGATTTTCAGTGGACGAAGACTTTTGAACCGTACGCGAACAAAGGAAGATATCACGCACTCAAATGAACACCGGAGGATGAAGTATGGCTATGCAAGTTGTGAATCGAAAAGGCGAGCGAGAAGATGTACGGTTTGATGCCATCCACGAAAAGTTGGTGACCCTTGCCGAAGGTTTGGACGAGACCTGGGTTGACCCCGGACACGTGACGAAATTGACCATTGAGGGTCTTTACGACGGCGTCACGACGAGGGAACTGGACCAACTCGCCGCCGAGACGGCAGCTTCCCTCGCCTCGCACCATCCCGACTACAGCCGTTTGGCTGCTCGCATTTGCGTGGACGACCTTCACCGATCCACCAAGGACGTCTTCACCGACGTCATCACCGATTTGCGCGAGTACATCGACCCGGAGTCCAACAAGCACGCACCGCTCATTTCGCAAGAGGTCTACGATGTCATCATGGCCAACGCCGACGTGCTGAACAAGCACATTGACTATTCTCGCGACCACTCTTACGATTACTTCGGTTTCAAGACCTTGGAACGTTCCTACCTGCTCAAGCTCAACGGCGTGGTTGCCGAGCGCCCTCAGCACATGTTGATGCGCGTCGCCGTCGGCATCCATCACGGCAACATCGAGAAAGCACTGAAGACCTACGACCTGATGAGCCAAGGCTACTTCACGCACGCAACGCCAACCCTCTTCAACTCGGGCACCCCCATGCCCCAGATGTCCTCTTGCTTCTTGCTCACGATGCAGGACGATTCGCTTGACGGCATTTACGACACGCTCAAGCAATGTGCGTTGATTTCGAAATCTGCCGGTGGTATCGGCCTCTCCATCCACCACGTCCGCTCTAAAGGGTCCTACATCAAGGGGACCAACGGCACCTCAAACGGCATCGTCCCCATGCTGCGCGTTTTCAACGACACCGCTCGCTACGTCGACCAGGGCGGCGGCAAGCGAAAAGGTTCCATCGCCGTCTATTTGGAACCCTGGCACCCGGACATCTTAGCCTTCCTCGACTTGAAGAAGAACCACGGGAAAGAAGAGATGCGAGCACGTGACCTGTTCTATGCCATGTGGACGCCTGATTTGTTCATGGAACGCGTTGAGAACAACGCCGACTGGTCCTTCTTCTGTCCCAACGAATGCCCCGGTTTGCAGGACGTCTACGGTGCCGAATTCAAGGCCATGTTCGAAGACTATGAACGCCGAGGTTTGGCCCGAGAAACCCTTCCTGCACGTGTGGTGTGGGACAAGATCGTGGAAGCTCAAATCGAGACCGGGACCCCTTACATGCTCTACAAGGATGCAGCCAACGAGAAATCCAACCAGAAGAACCTCGGAACCATCCGTTCATCCAACCTCTGCACGGAGATCATGGAATACACGGCTAAGGACGAGGTGGCGGTCTGCAATCTCGCATCCATCGCTCTGCCGAAGTTCGTCAACACCAGTGCGGGCGAATTTGACCACCAACTTCTCTACGACGTGACGTATCACGCCACGGGCAACTTGAACCGTGTCATCGATGTCAACTACTACCCTGTTGAAGAAGCACGAAACTCAAACATGCGCCACCGCCCCATCGGGTTGGGTGTTCAAGGCTTGGCCGATGTGTTTGCTATGCTGAAGTTGCCCTTTGAGAGTGAGGGAGCCCGTGCTTTGAACAAAGAGATTTTTGAAACCATCTACTTCGCAGCCTGCACCGCTTCGAAAGACGCTGCTGTTGCTGAAGGTCCTTATTCGACATTCGAAGGCTCACCTGCGAGCCAAGGTCTGCTCCAGTTTGACCTCTGGGGCATGAACGAGCACAGCGGTCGCTGGGATTGGGATTCGCTCAAGGTCGAAATCATGGACAAGGGCATGCGCAACTCCCTGCTCCTCGCTCCCATGCCGACTGCATCCACCTCCCAAATTTTGGGGAACAACGAATGCTTCGAAGCCTTCACTTCCAACCTCTACGTCCGTCGCACCCTCTCCGGCGAATTTGTGGTGTTGAACAAGCACCTTGTGAGTGACCTCATCGACGAGGGCATGTGGAGCCTTGAGATGAAAGACGACATTTTGCGTCACAAAGGGTCCATCCAAGAGATTCAGCGCATTCCTGAGCACATTCGTGAACTTTACAAGACCACGTGGGAAATCAAGCAGCGCCACGTCCTTGACATGGCCGCCGACCGAGGTGCTTACATCGATCAAAGTCAATCGTTGAACATCCACATGGTTGACGCCAACCCCGCCAAGGTGACCTCGATGCACTTTTACGGATGGCGTCAAGGCTTGAAGACCGGGATGTACTACCTTCGGACCAAGGCTGCAGCTGATGCCATTCAGTTCACGGTTGAAGCCTCGAACAAGGAAGATCAAACCGTGAGCGGGCTTGCCGACCGCGCAGAAGACGTGGACAGCATGGACGCTATCGCCTGCAGCCTCGACAGTCCTGATGACTGTTTGATGTGCGGCAGCTGATGAAATTGAGCCTTCCTTGCTCGGTTCTCTCTTTGGTTGGTTGAGTTTCCCCGGTGAACATTCCTTTTTCTATAATGTTCTTGACAGGGAAAACGATGCTCTTGCGTGCTCGACATCTCTCAGCCTGGGCTCTCGGCGTTGCCTTCGTCTGGATTGGCGTGGACCATTTCTTTCGCACCACTTGGTACGAGCCCATTGTCCCTGAAATCCTCGGCCGGCCTGATGTTTGGGTTTACCTCAGCGGCGTTGCTGAGATCCTCTTCGGTGCGTCGTTGATCTCAACTCGCCACCGGCAGCCTGCGGCGAAATTCGGAATCGTCATGTTGGTGGTCCTCTACTGGGCCAACCTCAACATGTGGGTGAACGATATTCCACTGAACGGAGTGAAGTACGGCACGGGTTGGCACATTGGCCGGTTGTTTGCCCAAACCTTGCTTGTAGGGTTCATTGCCTGGGTTGCTGAACTCGGCCCGTTCAAGATGGACAAAGAGGCTCGTTGAGCTGCGTCTCGGAAACCTCGTTGCAGGATTCGTTCCCCGGGTTGATGGACCCCCCAGATTCTGCGTTTGCTGGTTAATTCTGGGGGAAACCTTAGATGGGCAACCGGTGGAGAAAACTCATGGAATCAATTTCCAAGGTTGGCCTCGAGTCAAAACGAACCACGGCTGCGAGCGTGGCCATCGTTGGCGTGGTGGTGTACCTCGCATTGATCCACTTGAAACCGATTTTGATGCCGCTGGCTATGGCTGTCCTGCTTTATTTTCTCATCAAACCTCCCGAACAGTACATTCACGCCAAAGTTGGAAACCGGTTCGTCTCGTACGGAACGGTCATCCTGACGTTCATTATCACGATGTATTTCCTTTCCATCTTCCTGTATGAACAACTTTCCTTGTTCGTCGATGAGGTGCCGGAGATCACCTCTGCGCTGGAGGAAAAGCGAGCCAAGTATGCAGAGTCAGACCTCTACGGTTTGGAGATCATTTTTTCGGATTCTACGTGGGTGGACGTGTTGGCTTCGCCCAGCAACATCGAGACCTTTGTGCTGGCGATTCTGGGCTCACTCGGGGCGTTTGTCGGCACCATGGTGACGGTTCTCATCTTCTTGCTGTTCATCGTCCTCGAGGAGCACACCATCGCCAAACGCTTCCGTGCGGCCTTTCCTGCGTCCACCGGGCGTGCTGCAAACATCGTTCGGGATTCAACCGAATCCATCAGCGCCTACGTGGTGTCCAAGGTGACCTGCAGCGGCGGTCAAGCCATTGTCATGACCCTGATTCTCTCACCGCTTGGGTTTGACATTCCGGGGTGGTTCTTGTTTGGCGTTCTTTGTTTCCTCCTGGACTTCATCCCCATTTTGGGCGCCCTTTTCGCCACGATTCCACCTGTGCTCATCGGTTTCATCATGATGGAGCCGTTGACCGCCGTGTTTATGCTGGCCTTGCTCATTGGCAACCAGCAGATGTTTGGTTCGCTTGTTGAGCCCAACCTCTCAGGGGCAAAAATTGGTATTTCACCGCTCGTCTTGTTGCTCACCGTCATGTTGTTTTCACAGGTGTGGGGCATTGCTGGCGCCATCATTGGAGCTCCGATGATCATCATGATTCGGTTGGTCCTCGATGAAAACGAGCGTACACGGCCGGTAGCCGTCATGATGGCGAACGACATCGAGGAAGAGTAGACTGCGTTTGCTTCAGCCGAGTCGACAACTCACATCTTGTGAATGGCGTGCCCCAACGTGTCGAGCACACCCTCGTGGGTCATCTCGGTCATCGTCGGGTGAGCGTGAATCGTGTGAGCGATGTCCTCAAGCACAGCTCCCATCTCAAGGGCAAGCGTCCACTCGCCAACCAATTCACTGATGTGCGTGCCGACGCCCTGAATCCCGAGGATGCGGTGGTCATCTTCTCGAGCGACAACACGAACGAATCCACCGGTCTTTTCGGCCTCTTGGGTCAACGAGCGCCCGTTGGCGGCCAAGGGGAACTTGCCAATAATCACCGGATGCCCGGCTTCTTTGGCTTCGTCGGGGGACAAGCCCACGGACACGATTTCAGGTTCGGTGAACACGATGGCGGGAACGGCAACGGGATCATAGGCCCGCTTGTGTCCGGCGATGAGTTCGGCCACCATCTCACCTTGGAAAGAGGCGACGTGGGCGAGCATTTCACCGAGGTCACACAAATCACCGATGGCGTAAACGCCCTTCATGTTCGTCTCGCAGCGTTCGTTCACCTTGACGTAGCCACGATCGTTGAGGGCGATGCCCGTGCTCTCCAGTCCGTTGGAGGCTGGTTTTCTTCCGACGGTGACCAAGACCTTGTCGGCCACGATGCTTTGCATCTTGCTATCGTCTTTTTCGTTCTTGTCAATGAAGTTCAATTGGACCTTTCCGTCCTTGGTTTCCTCAACGCCTTTGGCGAAAACACCGGTGTGGACGGTGACCTTGTTCTTTTTCAGGAAGAGTTCGAGCGGTCGGCGCAACTCTTTGTCAAACAACGGGAGAATGGAGTCCATCGCTTCAACCACGGTCACCTCGGATCCGAGCAAGCGGAAGGTGATGCCGAGTTCCAGGCCGATGTATCCGCCACCGACGACCACGACATGGTCGGGCAGGGTCTCGAGGGAGAGGGCTTCTCGAGAAGACAGGACGTGGTTGCTGAAGGGCATGAACGGCAGTTCGATGGGCACCGAGCCCTGAGCCATGATGACATGGTCGGCTTGAATCAAGGTGGCGTCTTTTCCTTCGCCAATTTTTACCGTTTTTGCGTCTTGGAATACGGCCCAACCCGTGACAAGTTCGGCTCCGGCGTTCTTGAGCAGGGCTTCAACGCCTTTGTTGAGGCGGTCAACGATGCCTTCCTTCCATCCAACCAAGTTGCTCATGTCGAGTTCAGCGGGTCCGGGAATGGAGATGCCCATGTGGCCGTCCTTGCCGGCGTGCCTGGCCAAGTTATGGAAGGTGTGGGCTGCATGGATGAGGGCCTTGCTTGGAATACACCCTCGAATCAGGCAGGTGCCTCCGGCTCGCTCGCCTTCCACGATGATGGTCTTCAACCCGAGTTGGGCTGAACGAATGGCAGCAACATAACCACCGGGGCCAGCGCCGACGACGAGGACTTGACAATTCTTGGTCTTCATGCACGGCACCTCACATGAATATGGTGGCTGGGTGCTCCAAGTAAGATTTTACCAACTGAACCAAACTTGCACCGTCATGTCCGTCGACCACACGGTGATCCCACGAGGACGAGAGGTTCATGATGCGGCGGACAACGATGTTGCCGTTGCGAACAACGGCTCGGTCCGTGGCGTTGTGGACGCCCAAAATGCCCACCTCGGGCTTGTTGATGATGGGTGTTGCGCCAAGTCCGCCCAAACGGCCGAGGCTTGTGATGGTGAAGGTGGATCCGGAGAGGTCGTCCACGCCGGCCTTGCCTTCACGTGTTGCTTGGGTGACCCGGCTCATCTCAGCAGCGGATTGCCAGATGTCCATCGCTTCTACGTGCTTGACGACGGGGACATAGAGGCCTCGGTCGGTCTGGGTTGCGATGCCGAGGTTGATGGCTTGGTGCCGGGTGACCACGCCTGCGTCGTCATCGTACAGAGCGTTGCATTCCGGGCGTTGGGCCAAGGCTTTCACCAGAGCTTGCATGATGAAGGGCAAGTAGGTCAGTTTGGGTGCACCTTCTGGGCGTGTGGCGTTGAGGTGTTGGCGCAACGCCTCCAATTCCGTCACATCAACTTCTTCGAAGTACGAGAAGTGAGGGATGGTGCTGTAGGACGACATCATGCCGTCTGCAATTTTCCTTCGCAAGCCGATGACCTTGATGTCCTCGGTTCCGTTTCGTGCGACCTTCGCAACACCGCCAACGGGCATGGAAGAAGATGCAGAAGCAGCGCCTCCGGCGATGTGGCGGTCAAGGTCAGCGTGGCTGATGCGGCCTGCAGGTCCTGAACCCGCCACGAGTTGAAGGTCAATGTTTGCGGCTCGGGCTCGTTGACGGACGGCAGGCGAAGCGAGGGCCTTCGTTCCAGCAGCTCGCGCCACGGGTGCTGCGGCGGCCGGAGCCGATGGGGCGGCAACGGGCGGGAGTTCGGGTGCGGGCGGCGTTGCAGGTGCCTTTTCTTCAACCGGTGCGGTCGTTTCTTCGGCGGCGGGTTTCTCCTCAACGGGTTGGGATGCTTCGCTTGCGTTGCCGTCGCCTTCGACGTCAAAGACGATGCAAACGCCGCCGACGGGGATGATGTCGCCGGCTTCGCCGACCATGCTGGTGACGGTTCCGTCGCATGGAGCGGGGATCTCAACCGTCGCCTTATCGGTCATCACGGACAAAATGGGGTCGTCTTCTTTGACCACATCGCCCACGGCGACCATCCATTCGACGATCTCGCCTTCGACGACACCTTCTCCAATATCGGGCAGTTTGAATTCAAATGTTCCCATGTTTATGCCTCCTGTGTTTTTTGTATCGCTTCTGCAATGCGAGATGGACTTGGTAGATAATCCCATTCGGTGGTGTGGGGGAAGGGGGTGTCCCACCCGGTCACCCGCTCGATGGGGGCCTCAAGATGGTAGAAACAGCGTTCTTGGATGGAGGCGCTCATTTCAGCGCCAAAGCCGCTGGTCTTTGGGGCTTCGTGGACGATGACACAGCGTCCTGTCTTCTTGACGGAGTTCACCACCGTGTCCCGGTCCCACGGCACGAGGGTTTGAAGGTCGATGAGTTCACAATCGATGCCGGAATCTTTGATCGCCTGCTCGCACACATGAACCATGGCACCCCAAGCGATGACGGTGCAGGCGCTGCCTTCCTTGACGATGTTCGCTTCTTCCAGTGGAATAGCGTAGTAGCCTTCAGGGACCTCGCCCTCAGGGTGGTTGTTCCAGGTCGGGACGTTGTGAGGGTCGCCGTAAAACGGTCCTCGGTAGCATCGCTTGGGTTCAAAGAAGATGACCGGGTCGTTGGATTCAATCGCACTCGTGAGCAGACCTTTGGCGTTGCGAGGGGTGGAGCAATAGACCACTTTGAGACCCGGGGTGTGCGTGAACTGGGCCTCTGGTGATTGGGAATGGTGATGGCCGCCTTTGATGCCGCCGCCCGCAGGCGTACGGAACGTCACGGGGGTCGAGAATTCACCGCCTGAACGGTGCCGAAGTTTGGCGATTTCGTTCACGATTTGGTCGTAAGCAGGGAAGATGTAGTCGGCGAATTGAATCTCTGCGACCGGGCGAAGACCGTTCAGACCCATGCCCATGGCGATGGCAGCGATGCCGCCTTCTGCCAAGGGCGAGTCGAACACTCGGTGCGGGCCGAACTTCTCTTGAAGGCCAGCCGTGACGCGGAAGACGCCACCAAAATACCCGACGTCTTCTCCAAAAATGACGATGTTCGGGTCTTTTTCCAGTTGGACCTCAAGGGCGGAGTTGAGGGCTGCAATCATGTTCATTTTCGCCATGGTTTCACCTCACTTGCCGAGTTCCTCTCGCTGTTCTTGAATGTGCCAGGGCACGGTCTCGTAGACCTCGGTGAAGATGGTGGATGCGGGCGGGTAGGGGCCGGTGGCCAAATCACCGAATTCACAGGCTTCTTTGTAGGCCGCCATGACCTCTGCGTCAATTTTGTCGGCCAAGGCTTGGTCCTGTTCCTCGTCCCAGTCACCGATCTTGACAAGGTGGTCTCGCAAACGCTTGACGGGGTCGCCGCCGGGCCAGCACTCAAACTCGTTGCCCGGGCGGTACGCCGAGGGATCGTCAGACGAGGAGTGAGCGCCTGCGCGGTAGGTGTAAACCTCGATGTGGGTTGGGCCAAGGCCGGCCGAGGCTCGTTCACGTGCCCATTTGGTGACGCTGTAAAGAGCGAGGAAATCGTTGCCGTCCACTCGGAAAGAGGGGATGTCGTAGGCGAGCCCACGCTCGGCGAAGGTGCGACCGCCGGTGGCCAACGACACGTGGGTCGAGATGGCCCACTGGTTGTTCACGACATTGAGGATGACGGGGGGCTTGAAGGTTGAGGCGAAGTTGAGGGCGTAGTGGTAATCACCTTGGGCTGATGTCCCGTCGCCCAACCAAGAGATGCAGACTTCATCATCGCCCTTGTAAGCGCTCGCCATGGCGACGCCAACGGCCTGGGAGAATTGGGTGCCAACTGGTGAAGAGATCGAAATGAATCGACCTTCCTTCCATGTGTAGTGGACGGGCATTTGGCGGCCACGAACGTTGTCTTCGGTGTTCCCGATGCAATGGCAGATCATGCTGACCATGTCCCGCCCACGAACGAATTGGGCTCCGGGTTGCCGGTACGAAGGGAACAACCAGTCCTGTTCTTCCAAAGCCATGGTTTGAGCGATGGCGATGGCCTCCTCGCCGAAGGATCGCATGTAGAAGGAGAGTTTTCCCGTACGCTGCATCTTGAGCATTCGGTCATCAAAAATGCGAAGGCGCATCATGTATTCGAGGCCTTGAATCATGGTCGCCTTGTCCAATTTGGGGTCCCATTCGCCTTTTGCCTCTCCTTCGTCGGTGAGGACGCGAATGAGCCCTTGAGCGTGGGCAACGGTGTCTTGGGCCGAGCAGGTTGCCGGGTCGGGGCGGGAAAGGTCCTCGGGTTGTTGCTCAAACGCACCGCCGAAGGTGGGTTCATCACCAGGTCGAAACGGGGCGACACCGATGGTGTAAGGCGAGGTGGTCACCGTGCTTCGCTCCGTCATTGTTTCACCTCAGGGCTCGTCCGTCTTAAGTGGTGTCGGTGGACCGTTTTGGGGATGTGTCACGCGAACGTAAGCGCCGGGCATGGTTTCTTCGTTGTCAGGGTCGAGGGTTTTTCGGACCAATAAACCGGCTTTGTACGAAGATCGAACGAGCGGTCCGCTGGCAACGCCCGAGAACCCGAGGCTGATGGCCAAGTCTGCCCAAGCATCGTAGCGTTCGGGCTCGGGAAATCGGTCCACGGTCAAATGTTGGGCGGAAGGAGCGAGGTACTGTCCGATCGTCACGAGGTCAACGCTTGCATCTCGCAACATCTCCAAGGCTTCATCGATTTCCTCATCGGTTTCACCCACGCCGACCATCAAGGAGGACTTGGTGACGATGTCGGGGCGAAGCCGTTTTGCTTCTCTCAAAATCTCCAGGGATTGGGAGAAGGAGGCCCGAGCATCGCGGACCGTTTTGTCCAAACGAGGTACACATTCGACGTTGTGAGCAAAAACTGACAATGGACTCTGGTCCAACAAATGTGCAAGTGCATCGTGGTCTCCGGCAAGGTCGGAACACAACAATTCGAGCGTCACCTCGGGCGAAGAGGCGTGAACGGCAGCGATGCAACGCTTGTAATGGTCGGCCCCGCTGTCGGGAAGGTCGTCCCGATTGACGACCGTGATGACGGCATGCCTGAGCCCCATCGAGGCGACAGCCTGAGCGAGGTGGGTGGGTTCATCGGGGTCAAGAGGTGGCGGTCGCTTGATGGTGCCAACGGCACAAAAACGGCAACCTCGCGTGCATTCTTGCCCTGCGATCATGAAGGTGGCGTCGCCGCTTGCCCAGCAGTCGTGAATGTTTGGGCACCGGGCTTCTTCGCATACGGTGTGGAGCTTGTTGTCCTTCACGGCAGATTTTGTGGTGTTGAAGACGGCTTGCTGTTCTCCAGTCGGTAGGCTGGTGCGAAACCAATCGGGCAGGCGTCGCCGGGTTGGGGTGGATTTGGCATTTGAGGCCATGGGGAGGGGTTTTCCGACCAACCTTTGCTCCCCCTTGGGTCACGGCACATGGTGATGTCCAAAAAAGATGTGCAGGCCTTTGCAATGGCCTCGGCCCCAAAGCGAATACGAGGCTTCATGAATTGAACCATCCAGTCAACGGCATGGGCGAACGGCCAATTCTCATCACCGGAGCCGGCCAACGCCTCGGTGCTGCGACGGCGAATCGGCTGATGGACGAAGGGTGCTACGTCTTCGTTCATGTGCGCTCTTCCATCGATCAGGCGGAAGCCTTGCTCGCAGCAGCAGCCGAACGCAACGGACGGAAATGCGGAGAGGTTGTTGTTGCCGACCTCACCGATGATAAGGACGTGGCATCCCTTCTGTCAAGCGTGGCGAGCCACGGCCTTGTCGCCGCAAATGGATTGCATGGTTTGGTTCACAATGCCTCTTTCTATAGCCAATCCTCGTTCGAGAAAACCGGTCTTGATATGTACCGCTCGCAGGTGCGTTTGCACATGGAAGCTCCCTACGCTTTGACCCAAGGATTGTTGCCTGCCTTGGAGCAGGCCGGCGGCTCCGTCGTTGCTATCGTGGACACTTCATGGGGCCGGGCTTGGGAGGGGCTGGCCCACTACACCTCGTCGAAAGCAGGACTTCGGCAATTGATGCTCAATCTTGCTGGAGAACTCACCGGTCGTGTCCGTGTCAATTGCCTTGCTCCCGGCGCCATCATGGCAGCGGACTGGGAAGCTGAGCACTTTGCTTCGGTGCTGGAAAAGGTCCCCCTTGGTCGCTCGGGAAGAGCGGAGGACATCGCTTCTGGCGTGTGGTTTTTGTTGAACCATCCAACCCTTTCAGCCCACGTCCTCCACATCGACGGTGGCTGGTCCATCCACGAAGAATGAGATGTCTTCAAGTGCTTCGGCGCAGCCCCCCAAACACCAGCAGGGGTGGCTGAGTTGGTCAAAGGCGCCGGGCTTAAGATCCGGTCTCGTATGAGTTCGTGGGTTCGGATCCCACCCCCTGCACCATCTTTTCGCAGATGTTTTCGCTGCACAGAGCGTCGAATCAAACCCCTGATTGTTGCACAAACCATGCAAAACCGTTTAACACCCCCGGCCCCACGCCGATACGGTGAACTCCATGCAACCAGGTCAAACGGGCAACCGCGGCCAACACCTGGCTTTGTTTTTGGTTGCGCTTTTCCTCACCTCGCTCATGGCCTCCGTGGTCGGCCCCGTTCCCTCGGACATGCCTGTTTCGTTGGAGCGCGAGAGCGTGGTTTCAGCCGCACCGGTTCAGCAACAAACGTACGAACTCTACCTTGATGCACCCAATTCTGAAACGGGGGGCCAAGGTTCCATCACAACCCTTGAGCCCACTGGGGGTCAGGAGGAAGGCAGCGCCATCGACGGTCTCGAGTTTCGAAGCGTAGAGATGATCAGCGACCTCTACATCAACGGGAGCGGTTCATCCAACACCGCCCGTCTTTCCGTCTACATCCAATTCAGAGGTCCAGACCAGTCAACAGCCGACGTCACGTTTTCGCTGAAAGCCGGCGACACGCAGATCACGTCGGAAAGTCGGCAACTCGACGACTCGTGTTCCCCGAACCCGTTCGGCGGTGGTTGCTCGTGGACCGTGATCGAAGTTGAATTTGACATCGGCTCCAACGGTTTCATGGTTCCCAAAGGAAAGCAGCTCAAAATCCGCATTGATGCCCAAGCAACCTGCGAAGGCAACACCGGGGGGGGGTTTGGCCAAGGGGATTGCGCCGTTGACATCGCTTTCGGGAAGATGGAAAGTTCAGGGGGATTTTCCCGCCTCCAGGTGATGACAAACGCTCTCTCCGGTTCCAGTGTTCGCGTCCACTCGTGCCACCAAGAATACGGCTGCAACTGGAACGATGCACAGAAATTTGAGTGGTCCCCCAACCACCGGCCTGAGTTCAGGGAAATGCAATTCTCCGTTGAGGTTCGTGACGCCTTTGGACGAGACGATATCGAAGAAGTCAACCTCATCATGGACACCCCGAACGGGGCGAATTCGGTTTTTGACCACAACTTTGACGACGACGATTTCAAACTGGACAACAACGGTTTGGTCGGGAATTTCACCTACACCTACGAAGCCGGTCTCGCCGATGGGGAGTACCCTGTGCGGCTCGAAGTTGAAGACGTGCAGGGCCATTCCGTCATCTTTGAACATCCCGGATTGACGTTGCTCGAGCACGATGTGTACCTCACACTGCCATCCAATCAACCCGATGTGGTGCTCTTTGCTCCCGGCGCTTCCGTCCAAGTGGAATTCTTGATCGAGCACACCGGGTCCTCTTCGAGCAGCATCGATGTGGTTTTCGACCTTGAAACCTACTTGCCTTCTTCTTGGTCTGACCCGATTTGGAGCGCTCCAAGCAACACCTACACGTTGAATACTGGAGGATCTTCGCTGCTCCCTGAATTGCAGATTACCGTCCCGGAGGGCGATTTGGACAACGCCCCCGACTCGCTTGAAATCGAGGCCAGAGTGTACGCTCAAAACGACCAAGGGCAAACCGAAGAAGTCGCTATCCGGACCATCTCCCTCGATTTTGAAGAAGTGGACGTGTATGCTCCGCCTCGCCTCTATGTTTACGAGGACGATGAGCATCAAAAACAGATTGCGGATTCCACCCGGCCGGAGGCTTACGATCAAACCTTGTCCCACTACGTTGATGCTGATGAAATCGGAGATTTCTTCCTCGATGTCTTCAACACCGGCTTCCAAACCGACTCGTTCAAGATTCGTGTGCTTGAACAGCCCGATGATTGGCAGTACCGATTTTACGACAACGATACTGGGCTTGAATTGGCCGAGGAAGGCATCTATGCCATCACACCAGGAATCGGGTCAACACAAATTCTCACGATTCGCATGGAGGTTTATCCTCCCGCAGACAGGGACGGTGTTGACATCGGGTTGTTCAAACTCTCCGTGGTGAGTAAAGAGGATTCCGAATTGCGAACGGACGTCTCGTTCACGGTCCACCGAACGTTCGGAATCCTCGTCGAAGTGCTTTCCGATAGCGACGGCATCGGGGAGGACAATCCGCTCGGGCAGGTTGGCCCGGTGCGTGGCGACGCCACCGTGTTCTACAATTTGCGCATCACGGACTCCAGCAACGAAGGTTCTGGCGTCACCACGTGGAAAATTGTTAATCCGCGGGATGTTGAACAGAACGGCGAAAACAACCCCAAGTACACCGCATGGGATTATGTCATCTCCAACGGGGGCAACAACAATCTGGTGGCCGTGAACCTCGCTCCAGATGAATACAGCGACATGAAACTGGAGATCACTCTTCGGGGCCAAGTTGAGGCCGGCGTTCACACCATCTACACCCGAATCATCGAGGAAGGCGTGGATTTAGAGGAAGCGCGTTACTTTGACCTCCCCGTCAAGGTTCTCATTCAGGAAGAAGTGGTGCCCGGTCGGATTGAAATCACCGACAAAACCGAGCGTTCACGGTTTACACCCGACGAAGAGAAGGTGCTTGAATACCGAATCAGCAACCAGAACAACATCCCGCTCGACGTTGTCATTCGCCTCGACCAGCCCGACGGGTGGACCGGAGCTATCCGGGCCACATCAAGCCAGCTCGGCAGCGATTTCTTGATTCTTAACCTCCCTGCTTACAGTTCCAAAGATTTCCGTGTCACCATGCTTTCACCTGCGAACCTCAAAGACAGCGAGGAAGTTGAATTTCAGTTCAAGGTCACGCCGATGGACAACGAGACCCCTTATGGAGAGGATTATCTGCAGAAGTTTAGTTTCACCTACATGACCGAATGTTCCGGAGCATCGTGCCTGTTCAGAGAACTCATCAACCCCGAACCGCAAACCATCGTCTTCTACGTCGTTCTCGGGGCTCTCGTGCTCTACGCAGCACGGCGCGGCGGTCGTCACGGCGGGGAGTTTTACGACGAGCCCGATAAGGAATCGGTCAAAGTGGACGCTCTGTTCGAAGACGATGGTGATGACTTGCCTCCTCCCGTGATTCAGCAGGACGACGATGATTTGGAACTGCTCGAAGAGCTTGATGATTTGTGAACCCGTGGCCTGAACCACGGTTGTATGAACATCGTACCATTTCCCTTATGAGGCATCAGACGCACCATGATGCGTGAGAACCATGCTGACAGGCTCAAACACCTCTTCGGCCGCGCCTCGTTTTTCTCCTGCGGAACGCAAAAAAGCGGCGCAGTCCCTCTTTCTCACCGCTTTGATGGTCTTTTCGACGCTCACGGCCATCCAATACGCAGCAGTCGACGTGCAGGCTGCCTCCGATCAAGACGGGGATGGGCTCACCTACGGCTTGGAATACCTGATGAACACCCAACCGAACGACCCGGATTCGGACAACGACGGCCTTCCCGACGGGTGGGAATGGAAGTACGGGCTTGACCCGCTTTCCTCCAACGGCATGGACGGTGCAGTCGCTGACCCTGACGGTGACGGCATGTCGAACCTCCAAGAATACCTTTACCTCCAACCAACCGGTTGGGACAACAGCCAAACCACCTCCGTCTTGGACAACGGGGTTTGGTGGAACGGAACGATTCCGGTGAACGACTGGAACGAAGAAGATGCGATGCAATTCAACCAGCCTGCCTGCGGTGCTGCTGGCTCCGACGGCAACGGCAACGTCATTCTCTGTGACGAGGACCCCGTGGGCAACATCTGCGCCAACGGTTTTGACGACGACAAAGACGGCTTTGTCGATGCAGCGGATTCCGACGGCGACGGTGACGCTGATTGTCTCAGTGACGACGACGACGGTGATGGCATCGCTGATGAAGACCCCGCAGGTTGGGATACCGACGGCGACGGCATGCCCGACGGCTGGGAAGCTGCCAACGGCCTGAACGCAACGTCTCCATCGAACGCAGATGGACCCAATGGCGACCCTGACGGTGACGGCCTGGTGAACCTCATGGAGTACGTCAACCCCACGTGGACGACCATGTGCGGCTCATCGCCCTGTTTCCGCAACGGCCCCGACGGCATCGTGACCGAAACCACCTCGCCTTGCGATCCCGTCCAAGGCATCGGCCCGGGTGCGTGCGCAACGTACACGGCCGAAGTTGACGGCGTGACCTCGACCAGTCCCATCCGCGCTGACACCGACGGTGACGGATTGAACGATTCCTATGAAGCCTTGACGCTGCTCACCGACCCCACCTCGGCCGACACCGATAACGACGGTATCAACGACGGTGTTGAGGTCAACGGCGCCTACGGCAACCCCGCCCAAGCCAGCGACCCCCGAAACAACAACACCGACGGTGACGCCTTTGACGATGGCGAAGAAGACACGAACTTCAACGGGCAACTTGACCCCGGCGAGACCGATCCGACTCGCCGAGAAGATGCTGGTGATGAAGACGGTGACGGCATTCAGAATTGGGAAGAAAACCTGACGTGTACCCTTTGGAACGTCGCCGACACGGATTTCGGTGGCGTGAACGACGGGGACGAACGAAACATCAGCCACAGCACAGACCCTTGCGATTCGCTGGTGAACTTTGAGACGACCTTTGTCCAATCCCTCAGCGCAAATCGGATTGAAGTCGGCGACGGTTCTGGTTTCAATCCAGCGGGAGGTGTCGGATGGTACAACGTCTCGGGGACGTGGGAATCCTTCGGTTATGCGACGGTGGTCAACAACATTCTGCAGGGCGTGTCAAACGGGCCGTCCTCCGAGGCCTCAACCACCCAAGTCGCAAACCGTAACGGTTCGTTCTGTCACACCGACGCCATCAACGCAGGCACGATTGGGACCACCCAGCAGTACTGCGATGACGACTACGAAGACACCGACGAGGACGGCCTTGCCGACTGGCAGGAGTTGCTCGGCACCTTTGGGTGGTTCTCCAACCCGAGTTTGGCGGATTCCGACGGAGACGGAGTAAGCGACTTTGACGAAGTTCAAGACAACACGGACCCCAACGAACCGTGCACCAACCTTCTGGACGACGACGGGGACGGCTTGAACAATTACTTCGAAAACACCACTGGATGCGACCTGATCTACATCGGTATTAGCAACGGTTCAACCGACATTTGGGTCACCTCCTCCTCTTCGTTTGACACGGACCAAGGTGGTGTGGGCGACCGCACGGAATACTTCGACGGGACCAACCCAGAGAACGACCCCAGCGACGACATCCAACCCGATGACTTTGACGGGGACGGTATTCCCGATGCTGTTGAAAACCAAACGGGCACGGATTGGACCAATCCTGATACGGACGGTGGGGGCATGCTTGACGGTCAGGAATGTCCCGAAATCTTCTGGTTCGTTGACTGTGCAGGTGCACCGTTTGACCCATGGGACCCATCGGACGATGCCATGACCAACGGCATCGTGTTCTGGGCTAACAACACCTCGGGCACGGTCGATCTCAACCTCGACCGGCGATGGCGTACCGTCACCAACGACTTCTACACCGGAACCACGTACGCTCACCTCGCCAGCGTCCATCCAGCGCAGCAAATTCCCTTGCCGATGGAGAACTTCACCCACCTTGCCGCGACTTCGTTCGCAAACGACACCGTTGAGTGGAACGTGAAGTTCTCTCAACCGATTACTGGAGGTCAGATACCTGCGCCCGCATCGTATTCCAACATCTCGTTTTACTTCGAAGTCTCTTCAAACATCACACGCTCCAACGACACCCACATCCTCACTGCAGAAACCGGGGCGATTGATCAGGTCATTTACAAGCAACCGGAGTATTATTTCGACTGGTCAACCCTCGCCGCCACGACCGTTCCCGGTCAAGGTTTCCCGTATGAGTTGCTGACCGATGTTCGCTTCAAGGACCCAAGCGACCCCATGTCGGTGGTCTACAACATCACCAACGCCATCATTAGCGAATCTGGCGCAACGGATGCCTACAGTTCTGCCCTTGCGCTGGAGGATTTCATCATCAACGGCAACGCCACCACTGAATTCAAGCGGAATTACAACACTTCCGGAACCATCTCTCCTGTTGACGTGAGCCAAAACATCCTTGAAGCGATCAAGGAAGGTTCGTGCCGAGAATTCAACACCGTCTTCGTCACGATGGCCCGCCTTGCTGGCCTCCCTGCTCGCCAGGTGACCGGTTACATCGGCGGAGCTTGGACCGGCGACGGGTATGCCGTTTACGCCAACAACGCAGCGACATGGTCCGAGGTTCGTCTGCAACAAAACGCTGCGAACGGGAACACCGATCTGGGATGGGTTGCCTTTGACCCTTGTCCTCCAGCCGAAGAGATTGAAATTGTCAACCAGACCGTGTCCAACTTCACCCTCAGCCGAGATGGGACCCAAACCGTGACCGTCACCGGTCAACTCCGCTACGCTGCCAACGGCACGCCCATCCCCAACATCGAGGTGTTGGGCTACCTCACCCCCGTGGCCGACGCTGAGTTCGTGCCCGGATTCGGTGGCACCTTGGAACGGCAGCTTGAGCAGAACGTGACCGACGCCAACGGGACCTTCACGCTGACCGGCTTCCCCTCAGCTCCAACGGCCCCCGGCATGCACAACATCGTTATCGAGCACAAACAATCCGGTTATGTCTCGAACGACGGGGTCATCTACGACGGCTATGTCAACCTTACCGACAACTCCACGGTGGTTCTCACGGCGCCGCAACCGATCAACGCTCCCGTCGCCGGAGCGGGTGCGACCACGGTGCTGGAAGGGATGCTGATGTTGGCAAACCAGCCGACCGAAGAATTCAGTGCCCTCCCCGCCCAAACCGTCTGGTTGAATTACACCTCGTCCGTTGACGGCGTTCAGAATTTCTCGGCCCAAACCGATGCCAGCGGCGCATGGACCATCTCGTTGAATCTGAGCGAACAAGAAACCCGAGGAAACCTCTCTGCCACGCTGGGCTTTTCCGGATGGCAGGACGCTTCGGTCAGTGGTTCAACGCCCGCGACCTTCCACCTCTTGCCCACAACGTCCTCGATTGTTCTGAACGTCACCGATGCTCCGAACCTCACGGCCACCATTGAGGGGCCGCTCACGAACAGCAGCATCCTCTTGTTGAACGATAATGTATGGGTCAACGGCTCGGCCCTGTCCATCAGCGCTTCACCCGTCGCCCTTTCTGGAGACCTGCAATTCGCAATTCGGGCGAACGGGTCGGGTGATTCTTGGCTGGAAGTCTTCAACATCAGCGTCACGGGAACGTTCGCGATCCAGTACCTCTTGCCCACCGTTTTGATGGTGGCTGCCGGAGAGATTGAGACGCGACTCCGCTTCTTCCCGTCAAGTCTTCCGGCCACCGACGATGCAAACACGAGCACGGGAACGCCCCACTTCCTGCGCGGCTTCCTCACCTTCGTGGTCGAAGAATCGGCGCAGATTCGCGGGCAAGGTGCAAGCGTGACGGTTCAAGTCAACGACCACCGCGGTGTTTCTGCCGCACCCAATACCCTCGGAAATTATGATTTCAGTTTCAACGGTTCATGGTTCAACACCACGGTGGACCCGGATACGGACAACATCCAGACCGTGGTCTCCCTCGCTTCCAACCTCTTTGCTGGCGATTATCCCATCGATCTCTCCTTTAACGGCTCGAATTTCTACCAGCCCTCAACGGGCAACGGTTCCATGCGGGTTCAAGCCGACATCGATTGGAACCTCTCCATCGGCCAAGATTGGACCTACATGGGCAACACCACGCGGGTGTTCGGGGACATTTTTGACTCCGTTCACTTGACGCCTGTGGTCAACAACGATACCCGCATCCTCGTGTCTATGGTCACCGACGAAGGTCCCATTGACCTTGCACAAGCTTCGCTGAACAACACGACGGGGGCGTTCGACATCCCGATCATCATGCCGACGTTCCTTCCTTCCGGTGTTTACGACATCGTTCTTGACTTCGACTTCCTGACCCTCGCACCTCCCGGAGGGGCCTATTACGCCTACGTCGACCCTGCCCAACCGCCTTCTCCACCGACACAAATCTCCGTCTCCGGTGGTTTGGTGACCGAAGTGGTGGTTGAAGCCGAGCGCCCGGTGTACATCGTTGAGATGAACACCTCGGTTGATTTCACGGCAAAGATCACCGACATCGGCGACGGCTCGAACGTGTCGTCTGCACCGGTCGAGTTCATCTGGGACTACGGCAACACAAACACCACGCTCGCAACCGTGAGTTCCGATGCTGAAGGCAACGCAACCCACACCTTCACGCCCTCGGGAATTGCACCGGGGTACTACGACGTCGCCATGGTCGTTCAAGACGATTTGAGTGCAGCCTTGGCTGCGGGCAACACGCGGCGCTACGGGAATTTTTCCATCATCAACGTCACCGTCCAAGTCACGAGCAGCATCAATATCGTTAGTGTTCCTGCAACCGTTACGGCTGGCGTACCGTTCAACGTCGCCGGTCAGGTTGAAGATGCCGAAAACGGAAGCCGACCCCTCATTTCGTCGGTTCGGTTGAACGTGTTTTGGCTCGAAAACCCTGAGGAGTTGCTCTTGAGCAACTACGCCACCTCGAGCAACGGGACATTCAACATGAGCGTGCCCACCGACACCTCCAACAACGGAACGACGCGAGGTCCACACACCTTGGTCATCACGGTTGTCAACGAATCTTCGCCGTTTTACTTGACCGATACGGCTCAAGCGGCGATTCAAGTCATGGGGGTCTCCCGTCTTGAAAACCTCGTACCGCTGAACGCCGTGGTCATCAACCGCGGAAACACGGTGAACATGTCGGCGAAACTCGTCGAAGCGTCCGACATGTTTGCCCCGCTGTCAAGTTATGAGGTGGGGATGCAATTCCACGAATCCTGGCTTTCGCCCACAACAACCGACGCAGAAGGCTTTGCGAACTTCAGTTACACCGTTCCTTACGACCATCCACTTGGACTCATCGTTGTTCAATTCGTTTACAACGGATCTAGCGATTTGCTCGCCACGAGCGCCAACTTGACGAGCATCACGGTGCGCTCGCTGACCTTCATGGTCGTGGACAACATCACGGCGAACCCGGTCGCAGGAACTTCGTTCAACGTGAGCGGACAATTGCTCTCCGACAACGGATCGGGATTGGAGCAGCGCGACGGAACCACGTTGCCGAACGCCAATGTTCTGTTCTCCATCGATGGACTTCCCTCTGGATTCACCATGACGGGCGGGGCCGTCGGGGCCGGTGGCTACTGGAACGCCACCCTTCGTCTTAGCGAGACGTTTGCCGCAGGAACCCACCTCATTGAAGTGTCTTACATCCCGAACGTCAACTTTTACGTCGGTTCTCTGAACAACACCACCTTTGACTCCCGAGGCTTTTCGGTCATGAACTTCATCAAACCAACGCTGGACGGCATCGGTCAACCCTCGCTCAACGACCGAACCGAGCGCGGTGATGTGGTCGATTTCACGGTGTTGTTGCGGGACAATCAAGGCTTGCCGTTGGCAAACCAGAGCATCGTTGTCTCCTTGACAGCAACGCTTGGTGACGCTTCTCCTGTTCAAATCACGGTTTTGACCGCAGCGAACGGAACAGCCTGGGGGAACTTAACGGTCCCCGCCAACACGAGCGTTGGACCTGCAGACATTCACGCTGCGTACGGGGGCATCGCAGGAACCACGGGCCTCGTGGGCACGAACGCCACCACGAAATTCGTTGTTCTTGGGGCAACCCAGACGACCATCACCAGTGCGCCCGACGTGTTGACCGCAGGCGATACGCTGGTTGTGAACGGACACTTGCTCGATGATTTGGGTCTGCCCCTGCAACGCAACGGGCTCAACGCCAGCGGGGTGGTTCACCTGCTCATCGACGGTATTCCCGTTGCGAGCATGGAAACGAACAGCAGCGACGGCACGTTCACCTTCGCCTATGTCCTGCCGGAAAACACGGCCGCAGGCCCGCATCAAATTGGCGTGGAATTCCGTGGCGGTCGAGAATGGGTTGACCCCGTTGGCTTCGGTGACATCAACAACCCCGAATACTACTTGCCGAGTTCAGCAACGGTCGATTTCAACGTCAGCGTCCCGACCAAGATTCTCCTGATCACCGGCACCGGCGACGCCGACCGTGAGACGACGATGACCATCCAAGGGCGTTTGCTCGACGTGGTGGATAACCCTCTTGGAAACCTGACCGTTGAGGTGTGGCTCGGCGGCGTTTGGCTCACCAACACCACCACCGACGCAAGCGGGCTCTTCACAGCGGTTCACCCCGTGCCGGCCGACGCTCCGCTGGGTCCGGTGGCGCTTGAAACCCGTTTCATCGGGACAACCGCCTACTTGCCGAGCAACGCAACGGGACTTTGGGAGATTTACAGCCCGGTGCTCGTGACCGTTGAGATTACAACTCCCGTTGCCGTGAACGAAACCGTGACTATTTCCGGTTCGGTCGTTGACAACCAACTCACGGGTGTGGCCGACCATCAGGTCCAACTCGTGGTCGAAGGCATCGTTCTTTCAACGGTGCAAACCGATGGGGCGGGCAACTTCGTCTACGAATGGACCGTGCCCGACATCTTTGACTTCGGCGACCGTACCTTGTATGCTGAGGTGGCTCCCCAAGGCTACTATCGAGGCGACGTGGGTAACGTTTCCTTCTTCCTTTCTCACCGAGCATGGGTGACCCTGCTCTTTGAGGACGGCATTGACGCAACTCGCGGCGACACTTGGGAGATCAGCGGCCGACTCTACGACTTTGACACCGTTGACCGTGACGGCCTGGTTGGTGAGTCGCTGGTGGTGAGCCTCGACGGCGTGGTGTTGTTCACAACGACAACGGGTGCGGATGGCGTTTGGAGTGCGACCGTGCCGGTCACCATGGACCTTGACCGAGGCGAGCACACGCTCCGTGTCGATTTCGAAGGCACGCAAGCGCATCTTGCTGCGTCTGCCTCGTCAACCGTTCATGTGTGGTCGAATCTCCAAATTCTCATCGATACCAACCAATCCACGTCTTGGGTCACGCGTTCTGACAGCGTGTTTGCACCGGTTTACTTTGTCGGATCCGTTCAAGAAGTCGGCGGTTCCGGAGAGGTCTTTGAGGACCTCCTGGTCAGCATCGGTAACGGTTCGGATTGCGCCAACGAACGCGAAGGCGCCCGTTGTTTCCCAAGCACCAGCGTGACGTGGGCCAACGGAAACTTTGCTTTGTCCTCAACCGCACCGTATTGGCTTGATATTGGCTCCCAGTACTTCCATGTGGACGTCGCTCGAAACGACAGCAGGTACCTCAACGCTGCAAGCGTCAGCAAATTGATGTTCGTTCAGGTGAACGCTGACATCACGGTTGAGCTTCTCGAGGTGGTCGAGGGCAGCCAAGAAAAGGTGGGCGGTACCGTCTTCATCGTCGCCCAAGACACCCGAGCAGGATTGGAAGGTATCGGCGTTTCGGTCTATTTGTACAACGACACCAATTCCCTCCCATTGGCTTCGAAGACATGGAAGAGCGACAGCAACGGAGAGATCGATATCGATTTCAATGCGAACCCGCCTTACGGGGATGTTGAGACTTGGGGTGAATTGACGATGGACATCATCGTTCAAGACGCCAGGCTCTCAAACCAGTCGCTTCAAGCCTTCAAACTTCTCAGAGATCAAGGGTTCGCCCCCTCTTATTCCTATGAAGCTGAGCAGGTCGCAACGCCATGGTGGTCCTACGCCATCGTGGCCCTCATTGCAGCGTTGGCGGCCGGAGGTGTCGTGCTCTACCGACGCAGGAAGGCCGCTGATGACCTTCTGAAGGATGCTGCTGAAGTCTTTGCCTACACCGCAGAGCTGCTTGCAGCCGGTGACGCAACCCGAGAAGCGATTTTCACCTGTTACCAGGATCTCTGTGCTTTGTTGCAGCAACGTGGCTTCCTCCGTCGCGACTTTGAGACGGTTCGAGAGTTTGAGTTTGCCATCCGGCAAGCCCTTGAAGGTGTCTCCGAAGAAGCGTTGACCGCTCTTGACAACACGTTTGAGATGGCACGCTACAGCCGTGAAGAGATGGGTCCGCAGCATCAACAGGTTGCTGTCCAAGCCCTCAACCGCATGAGCGGTGAGATTTCGCAGATGCAATCGGTGCCTCAGCGGTGACTCACCAACGCAGGTGAAGGCGTCCCTCGCTGAAGGTTGCTTCAAGCGTTGAGGCGGCGTTGAGCGGCAGCGGAAGTTCACGAACAAGGTCGGGGTGATCACCGTCCTGGACGGTCAAGTGAACCAAGGTCGCTTCTTCGGTCACCTTGGTCTTCAAGTGGACATCTT
>JAUREJ010000001.1:40138-125905 GCA_030827475.1 Candidatus Poseidonia sp. | reverse complement strand
ACGCTGTGTTTTTCTTCGTTCCAATTTGTGGTGCTTTTTTGGTCGTGGTCATAGTGGCAGGGGTTGTCAAATCACTCACTGGCCCCCAAGAAGATGAAACGGTTCCGAATAACAAAATTTGCCAGATATGCGGTGTAGCTAATCATCCGGAAAGGAAAAGCTGTGGCTCTTCCAAGAGTAGGTTGTCATGATAATCCGAAACATGATTGGGTGATTCGGTTTAGGAATTATACGGTTACAGCACAAACCCACTGATTCGTTTTGGCCCAATCAGAGGGCTCGCAGTGGGTCGAATCACTCGCTACGGTCTGATTCCTCACTGAATTTCACGAGTTGGGTGACCAACCCTCAATCCGCGGCAGGAGACGTTGTCGTTGTGCCGATGTCCTTCGTCACGACGAGTCCGAGAAGAGCCCCAAGCGGAGCCACCATCATTGAAAACAGCAGCACGGGGAACGAGACATAGATTGGTTGGTTGGTGGCCATCAAACGCTGCCACGTCCATCGGCCAACAAAGAGGTCGAAGGCCAAGTAATGCAACCAACCGATGAGGATCACTTCTCGGTCATCAAACAGGCTGACCACGATTTCCGGTGTGGGCATGTCGCTTCCAAGCAGCACCAAGATGTCCACGAGGTTGGGCAACACGGCGAGCGTGTAGGCCGCAGCAAGCGGGGCCAAGTAGACCCATTCATTGCGCAGGAGTGCCGCCGTTCGTTCATGGGCGGGTGCAAACCACATCATGAGCCAAAAGGGGAGAATGTAGAGGCTGGAGAACCAGAAGAGAACGTCGATCAGGGCGACCATGTCAAGCCGACCCCGTGTTCATGATGTTCAAGGCTTCCTCCAAAACGGTGCTGTTGGCCCAATATGTCTTGGAGGTCCACACCAACCGGCCCGTCTCATCCAAGACCTGCAACGTCGGCGTCACGGGTTGCTGGAAGGCGCGGTAGAGGCCCACATCCGTCATGCGCCCTGTGGAGGCATCGATGACGGTCGTGGATTCATCCGGCAAGAGCAGAGGCCACGGCGTGTAGGTGGCGCTGCTGTTGTTGCCGTAGCGTTCACCCACCGATTCGGTTGATTCAAACGCAGGATAACGATGCACGGAGATGATGTTGGTGGTGTTGCTGATGTTCCCCGCCTCCAACTCCTCCGCGATGAGACCGGTCCAATCATGACACCCGCTGCAACCCGCCGCCACCCAAAGCAGCAGCACAGGGCCGTCAAAACTGGCTCGCAGGTCGTGGGTCGCCCCTCGGTCAACGTCTCGGTCAAAGGTCGGAGCAGAAAAGGAGAGGGTTGCGGGAACGGGCGTGAGGACAACGTCTTCCTCAACCTCGTCGACTTGGTCCAACGGCGCAGCCGTGCATCCCGCGAGCAAGAGCAAACCGGTCATCACCACGAGAAACCCCCTGTTGTTCATGGCGTGAAATCCCCCTGTGGTGTATTTGAACGCCTGTTCTTACCACCCAAACGAGGTAACCCAGTAGATGGCGTCCCACCAGGTGCACTGAATGGACAACATCACGCATCCAGCCAAGGCCCAACGCGAACCCTCCAGGCGGTCACGAGACGACCACACCAAAACGCCGAAGCCCACCGAGGCCAACCCTGCGATCCACAACACAACGACCACGGCCGCAGCACCGAGGGCGCTCGGGGCTTCAATGTACATTCTCGTGAGGTCAATCCAAACCAGTGAAGTCAGCAAAAACGCAGCATAGAGTCCAGCCAGCCGTTGCACACCTCGCCCATCGTCGTCCCTCCAAGGCCAATGAAGGGAGGCGACGTCGTCTTCGCTCCAAGCAAAGAAAAACCGGTGCCACATCAGCAAATAGCCGGTTGCCGCGACGAACATCCAGGGGACGATGAAGGATTGCATGGATGCAGGCACGTCGCCCCAGTACACCAGCGGGTCGTCAACGGCATTGACGCCTCGCCAATAAGAAGCGAGGATGAGCGGGCCAACGAGCATGGAGCCCCAATACAGCGTTCGCCGCTTCATTCGCTCTCACCGTGAGCTGTGTGTCCATGCTCGGCCTTTGCTGCGGCTGCGGCTGCGGTCCGTTTCAAGAAGGGCGAATACAGAGCGGGGAGGATCAGCAGGCTGGAGAGCAAAGCCAACGTGATGGCCACGACGAAGGCTTGTCCGAACAAGCGCAAGGGAAGCAAGGCGGAGAGGTTGAGCACCGCAAAACCTCCGGCGGTGGTGAGGGCTGCACCGGCCATGGCGCGTCCGGTGGTGGCGGTGGAACGAGCCACCCATTCCTGAGGGAGGGCAAACGGTGCGTGTTCCGCTTCCTCTTCCAGTCGAGTGGTGAAGTGAACGGCATAATCAACGCCCAGTCCAAGCGAGAGTGCGCCGATGGTGACCGTTTGGGAGTTGATGTTGTAGCCGGTGTATCCCATGAGGCCGTAGACCCAAACCACGACCATCATCAGCGGAACCCACGAGACGAATCCTCGCTGAACACCTTCGGAAAGGCTGTTGTTTCGGGCGGAGTGGATGCCCACCAGCATGAACAAAATCACGACAGCGACGATGGCCGTGGATTGGACCGAAGCCGAGGCCACGTCCGAAGTGGTCTGGGCGTTGATGAGGCTGCGCCCGCTCAAACGAAGCGTGAATTCGCCGCCAATGTCGTCTTCAAGACCATCCAAGGCCGCCTCAATGCTCTCTGCCAAGTCAACCGTTGATGCCCAATCGAGGGTGTCAGCTTGGAAGGACAGAACGGTTTGTTCACCGTCACGGGCGAGCAGACTCTTCGTTGCCTCAACGCCCGTTGTGTTTTCAAGCGACCATGACAGCAAGTCATCCCACGCCTGCGCATCACCGCTTTCGATGCCAAGCATCATCCCGTCAAGCACCTCGTCTTGCAAGCGAGCCTGCTCGAGAACGTCCCACACGCCGTTGGGCACACCGCTGACATCGTCACGTGTCGAGAGCATCGTTGCGGCGAGCTGCCACGCTTCTCTGCCCTCTGGACTCAACACCTCGCCATCGAGAACGACATAAAGCGGTGAGCGACTGGTGCCGAAACCGTCACTGATGAGCAAGAAATCCTGCACCACCGGTACGCTATCGTCAAGTTGGTCACGCTGTTCAAAGGCAACGTCCAGTTGCTGGAAGCCCCCGATCATGGGAATCAGCAGGGCGACGGCGAGAACCCCCACCAGCGCCGGTCGTTGGGAGAGGTCGCCCAGTTTGGTGGACAGGGGCCCCACCGTGACCTTGCTGGCCTTGGCCAACGGTAACCGCTTGTTGGGCACCATGAGCATGAGTGCGGGGAGGGCGGAGATGCTGAGCAAATAGATGAGCAACAAACCGATGGCGATGACCGTTCCGAAGACCTGGAGGAAGGCCAGAGACGACAATCGGAACGAAAGGAAACCAACAACGTCGGTGGTGATGGCGATAAGCAATGCGATCGACGTGAGTGTGGTCCCTTGGCGTACGGCGCGTTGGCGTGAGGCGCGGTCAAAGTCACGAAGGGTGATTCGTCCTTGCGGATTGCGTGTTTCTTCTTCCTTCAACTCCTCACGGATTCTCAAGACCACGTGGAGCCCGTAATCCACCCCGATGGCCAGCAAAAGGACGGGGATGGAATTCATCGCCGCGTTGAACGTCATGTTCACGCCTGCAAATTGCAACCATCCGGACAATCCGTAGGTGGCAACGATGGCGATCACCGTCAAAACGAGCACGTAGGCGGTGTCCCGAAGGCTGCGGAAATTGAACCAAAGAATGACGCCCAAAAGCACCAGCGCGGCGCTTGTCAGAATGCCGATTTCTTTTCCGATGGTGGCGTTGGAGTTTTCGGCAAATTGTGCAAAAGAAAACGTCCGAAGGGTGTCGTCTCCGGTCGCAGCAGCAAGGTCATCTTGCAGGGCTTCGGCCCAGAGGGCGAGGTCGGCCTGAACGTCCCCGATGATTTCGTACCCGTAATCCACGGGCTCGCTTGAAACCGCAAGGGTGACCAAAACCGGACCGTCGCTGTTCCAGGGGTCTTCAGCGTCTTCGGTGGGCAGACTTGAGAGGATGGCTTCTTTGAAATCCACAGATTGCAACCCCATCAGCGGTCCGAGTTGGCCTTGAAGCGGGCCGGTCACGGCCATGATTTGTCCGACCTGAGCGGGTGTTCGGCCGGTTGAAACGCCCTCTAATTGGCCCATGATCGCACCCAAATCGTTGGAGAGGTTTGTTCCGGTATCGAGGCGAGGCAACCACGAGGCGGGTTCGCCAACCTCCCAAGCATGCAAGCGCTCGGCGGTTACCGGTTCAACGGCAGGAACGAGCAATGCGGCCTCGCTCAACGTGGTCAGAGCGGCGGTGAGGTTGTCGTCGTCGGCTGTCAAAACGCCAACGACCGCAAGTTGGAGCTGGCCGATCCAAGGGTCGGCGGTGAACCCATCCTGCAAGGCCAGCCATTGCATGGCGTGACCGGCTGGGCCGTTGTTCGCTTGGGTGCCGAAGAGGGGGTAATGGTGCGGGGCGAATTGAGTGTCGTTGAGCATCATGGCCTCAATCGTGGCGAGGCGAGCCCACGTCTCGGAGGCGAGTAAATCGCCTTCGTCGATCTCGTTGATCACCCGGATGAAATCGATGTTGGCCCTGTACTCGCTTTCGACCTCGTTGAGCAGGTCAACGCTCGGGTCGTCGGGGAAGAACCCGTCCTCGCTGTTGTCGAATTCAAGGTGCATGCCCCCCGAGGCGAGCACGAACATGGCGAGAAGAACGACGGTGAGGGCCTGCTTTGGACGGTGAACGCTCCAGTCGGTGAGTGTCATGAAAGGATTTCGCATGAATTTCGCACATTCTCTTTGCTTATAACCGCCTGTTTTCCTACGCCTTTTTTTATGAATCACTTCCCAGTTGAGAAATTGATTTTTCAATTGCTTTCTTCAATGCTGAGGAGAGCCGCTCCTTGAGCGACTTGATCGTTCGCTTGAAAATGCACGGCCGTGACCACGCCGCCGCTCGTCGCAACGATTCGGTGTTCCATTTTCATCGCCTCCAGGACCATGAGGGCATCGCCTGCGGTCACCGATTGACCGACGTCAACCAGCACCTCCAGCACTTTGCCGGGCATGGGTGCAGCAAGCCCACCATCATGCCCGCTTGAGGTGGCCCCGGGTTCCATCCGTTCCCAGCGGAAAGTGTGGCCGTTGAGGTGAACCCACCAAACATCGCCTGTTTTCGCAGCGTGAGCAAGGTGAACCGTCCCGTCAGCCAAGGTGATTTTCAAGCGTTCACCGTGAAGTTCCAAGCGATGCCCGTCGTGTGTCCAAGCATCGCCCTGTTTGGTCAAGTTGACCTCGACGGGTTCTTCTGGGCCAACATAGCGATGTTGCATCATGGAAACCTCCTCGAAATCGTTTGGAAGGGGTTGAGTCCATCGCTCAGGTCCCCGGAAGCACCTCGCGTTGATTGACGGTTGAGGCCAAGAGACTCCGCAGCCGATGCGGCCAAGAGCGATGCGGAAAGGAGCGTTTCGTCCACCTGCGGGGTCCAACCGTGGGGCCAGACATCGTCGATGGTGGTGGTCGTGGTGTTGCCTGAAACCACCTCAGCCACGTCGCACAACTCCCGCAAAAAGCGAATGTTGGTGGTGGTGCCGAGGACGACGAACTCGTCCAATGCTCGTCGCATTTTCTGCAGGGCTTCTTCTCGTGATGGAGCCCACACGATGAGCTTCGCCAACATCGGGTCGTAATTCGGAGTCACCTCATCGCCCTCCCTCACGCCCGTGTCCAATCGAAGACCGGGGCCTTCGGGGGGGCGGAAGACCAACAGCGGCCCAATGGAAGGGAGGAAGCCGTTGGCGGCGTCTTCCGCGTAGAGCCGCACCTCGATGGCATGGCCCCGTATCATGAGGTCACCGCAGGCCATCGGTTCACCTTTGGCAATGCGGAGTTGTTCACGAACGATATCAACGCCGGTCACCAGTTCGGTGACCGGGTGTTCAACTTGAATGCGGGTGTTCATCTCCAGAAAGAAGAACTCTCCCGTTGGAGCCAACAAAAACTCAACCGTACCTGCACCAACATAGTCAACGGCTTGGGCTGCTGCCACCGCTGCAGACCCCATCGCTTCTCGAAGCGCAGGGGTCATGGTTGGTCCGGGGGCTTCTTCGAACACCTTTTGATGGCGCCGTTGGACACTGCATTCTCGTTCACCGAGGTGGATCGTTCGTCCGTGGCTGTCGGCAAGCACCTGTATTTCGACGTGTTTTGAGCCTGAAAGCAAACGCTCGATGTAAATGCGCCCGTCGCCAAAAGCCGCCACGGCTTCTCGTCGGGCACCCAACGCAGCCTGCTCAAACTCCGCAGGGTCATGAACCGCCCGCATGCCTTTTCCGCCTCCACCGCTGGAGGCCTTGAGCAAGAGCGGGTACCCCACGCGGTTGGCGGCTTCCCGAAGAGCCTGGAGGGCGTCAGTTTCGTCGGTTTCCTCCACTTCTTCGCCCGGAATCACCGGTACGCCCGCCGCTCGCATCGTCTGGCGCGCCGTCATCTTGTCGCCCATTTTTTCGATCGCTTCAGGGGAGGGCCCAATCCAAATCAAACCGGCCTCGCTCACCGCTCGAGCAAAATCCGCTCGTTCGGAGAGGAAGCCAAATCCCGGATGAACGGCGGTTGCACCCGTTGACCGGGCCGCCTCAATGATTTGGGCTTGATCGAGATATGTTGTGGCGATGGTGTCGCCTTGCAACACCACCACGCGGTCGGCAAGTTCCGTGAACAGACTTCCCTCGTCGTTGGGAGCGCATACCGCCACGGTGCCGATGCCCGCTTCTTTGCAGGCGCGGAGAACACGACAAGCGATTTCTCCACGGTTGGCCACCAAGACGTTGATGCTCATCCCTCCTTTCATTCGTCAGCCGGCTTCCAGTTTGCAGGTCGTTTCTCAAGAAACGAGGACAACCCCTCTTGGCCTTCTTTTGAGCCACGCATTCTGCTGGTGAAGTCAAGGGTCCATTGGCGAAGGGCTTCGTCCGAATCCGTCCACCGGTCAAAGCCCAAGGTGAGTTCTTTGGCGAGGGCGACGGCAGAAGGGCCGGTTGTCAACACCTCGTTGACGATGGCTTCTATCGCAGGTTCGAGTTCATCCTGAGTTTCAACGATCTGCTCGCTGAAGCCGATGCGCAATGCTTCCTCGGCACCGATTCGGCTGGCTTGCATCGCCAACCTCCGGAAGGCAGCGGAGCCAAGGCGACGGTAGACGTACGGGCCGATGACCGCAGGCAAGATGCCGAGTTTTCCTTCGGACAGCGCAAGGCGGAGGTTGGCCGTTCCCACGACATAGTCGCAACAGGCAACCAAACCTGCTCCGCCGCCGAGTGCGACGCCTTGAACGGCGGCGACGGTGAAACAAGGATGCGCCCAAAGGCCATTGAAGAGGCGGTCGAGTCGTTCCGAATCCGCACGGTTTTCTTCGGGTGTGTTGGCGCCTGCGTCGCGCATCATGTTGATGTCAGCGCCTGCGCAGAAATGCTTCCCATCGCCGCGTAACACCAGCACTCGGAGAAAGGGGTTTCCTGCTGCGTCGAAGAGCGCATCTTGACGCCCGGCGCTTCGCTCAGCCGTCCACGCCAACACCTCGATGATTTCGTTGATCATGGCGACGTTGAGGGCGTTGAATTTCTCGGGGCGGTTCAAGGTCAGGTGGGCCTGGTCGCCGGCGACGGTGAGGCTGACCAGCGAGGTTTCGGGCGGGGTGTCCATTGTTATCATGTTGAAAACCTCAATTGAAAAATTAAATCTACAGTTGAAAAATCACATTCTGAAAATGCCGTAGCGGTGGTCGGGCAGAGGTGCATTGCGAGCCGCTGCGAGGCACAAACCCAAGACGTCCCGTGTATCTCGGGGGTCGATGATGCCGTCGTCCCACAGTCGGGCGGTCGAATAGTATGGACTTCCTTCGGTTTCATATTTGTCAAGGATGGGTTGACGGAACGCTTCCAGCGCTTCACCCTCCAAAGGCGGCAATCCCTCTCGGGCCCTTTGGTCTTGCTTGACGGTGGCCAACACATCGGCAGCCTGTGGCCCTCCCATCACGGAGATTCGGCTGTTTGGCCACATGAAGAGGAAGCGCGGGTCGTAGGCACGACCGCACATGCCGTAATTACCGGCGCCGTGTGAACCGCCGACGATGACCGTGAATTTCGGAACGTTCACGCAGGAGACCGCCGTGACCAGTTTTGCGCCGTCTTTGGCGATTCCGCCGGCTTCGTAGTCCTTGCCGACCATGAACCCAGTGATGTTCTGAAGGAACACGAGCGGGACCCCGCGCTGTCCGCACAATTCAACGAAATGAGCTCCTTTTTGGCTCGATTCGGAAAAGAGGATACCGTTGTTGGCCACGATGCCCACTTTGTGCCCGTGAATGTGGGCAAAACCGCACACCAAGGTCGTCCCGTAACGGGATTTGAATTCGTGGAATCGCGACCCGTCCACCACGCGAGCGATGAGTTCCCGAACGTCGACCGGTGTTCGGTTGTCTTCGGGGATCAGACCGAGCAAGTCCTCAACATCGTGCGCCGGTGCTTCCGGTTCTTGCAAGGCGGCCGGTGCTTTTGAGACCGGTCCGAGGTTTTCCACGACGTTCCGCACCATGCGCAACGCTTCGTCCTCGTCTTCGGCGAAATGGTCGGCCACACCGGACTGAGCGGTGTGAACATCTGCGCCGCCGAGCTCCTCCGCGGTGACCTCTTCGCCGGTCGCTGCCTTGACCAGCGGGGGCCCTGCGAGGAAGATGGTTCCGTTCCCCTTCACGATGATGGATTCATCGGACATGGCGGGGACGTAGGCGCCACCCGCCGTGCAGGAACCCAGAACGGCCGCAACTTGTGGAATACCGTCTCCCGACATGCGAGCCTGGTTTCGGAAAATCCGGCCAAAATGGCCGATATCGGGAAACACTTCGTCTTGCATGGGCAAGAAAGCCCCCCCGGAATCAACGAGGTAAATGCATGGCAGGTGGTTCTCGTGAGCAATCGTTTGGGCTCGAATGTGCTTCTTGACCGTCATGGGGTAATATGACCCGCCCTTCACGGTGGCGTCGTTGGCGACGAACAGGCATTCTCGGCCGTGAACCATACCGATGCCCGTCACGATGCCGGCAGAGTGCGCTCGCCCGTCGTACAGGCCGAAGGCTGCAAGCGGAGACAATTCGAGAAACGCCGTGCCGGGGTCGATGATGCGTTCAATGCGTTCCCGAGCCAAGTGTTTGCCCCGCGATCGGTGCCGTTCGACATACTTGCCCCCTCCGCCCTTTGAGGCGACGTCCAACCGCTCTCTCAAGGTCTTGAGCAGGGCGAGGTTGGCCGCTTTACGCGATGCAAACTCGGGGTCGGCAGGGTTGATGCTCGTGGGTAGCCTGTCCATCTTCAGCCCTCCATTCGGCCCAATGCACGCATGCACTTAATTCCATGCGAAGTCGTTGTTGCGGCGCTCAAACACCGAGCATCAACCGCCCGATGTCTCGCAGACCCGGCGCTAAACCAACGATAAGCACGGCGAGAACGATGAGCAAACGGAAGTGTTGCTGGCGATGCTCGACCCGCATCTGGACGAACAACCAGACGATGAGGCCAACGAGGGCGGCCTTGACGAGGGCGAAAAGCCAGGCCCCCTCGCCCCAACCAATGCCGAGCGCATCGTTGACGGTTCCGCCAAATTGGATGACGCTGTCGCTTACCGGGTGCTTTTCGCCGTATCCGAACATGTCGATGCCCATCATCGTGGCAAACCCGTCGCACAATTGGCCGAAGACCATGCCGAGCACCATGGGATGGGCAAGAAGTGCTTTGTTTGACAAGAATTCCACGGGGTGGTCAGCCCAGGCCTCTTTTTCTTCCTCCCATTGCTTGATACCGATTTCGGGCGGCAGCACGCCAGGCGTGAAGCCGGTCAACCGGAGTTGTAGGGCGTCGTCTTTCCCCGCACGGTACAGGAATACACACACGAGTGCAGGTAAGCCCAGCACCACCAATGCTGGCCAAAGGGTGATGTCGCCGGACATCCTCCCACTTTCCTGGGCCCAGGGCGTCAGGGCAAATTGAATCCAATGCGCCAAGCCGAGGGTCACGGCGGCGTTGGCAAAGGTCACCATGCCTCGGGTGAGTGCCGGCCAGCCTCGGGTTTGGACCACGGTGGCCACCAACACCGCCGATGCGATGGCCAATCCAAAGGTTCCAACGGCAAACTCCAGTCCTTCATGGCTTGCGTACGCCGGTCTGTACAACCACCACCAGTGGGCCATCAAGAGCGCAAAAAGGGTGCCAAGAAGCAGGGTTTTCTTTCGCTCTTCAGCAAGATCGGAGGTCAGGTCGTCAAGCCGGCCGGCGACGACATGGCTTACGGTGGCAACGACCACCAACCAGCCGGCGAGGTGGAGGTGGATGATGGGAGAAATGAACAGCACGTCCTGCGATGATGAGAAAAAATCGGCGTCCTCGAGCACGCGAAGCACCGGAGCAAGGCAGACCCAAGCGATCAGCGCCAGCGTCATGCGCTCGTCGGAGGGAAGTTTCCATTTTCTGAACAAGGCCTGGAGCAAAACCACCGAACCGAGCATGCTCAGGGTGTAGATGGCGGTGTTTTGCGGTGTGTATCCGGCGTCCCCTGCCGCACCAGCATCTTTGACCACCGGCTCCCAAATGATGGGGCGTAGGGTTTCCGTCCAAACGGTGTCAAACGCAAGCATCAAGCCAGCAAGGAGGCCGAGAGCGAGAGCAAGAGCAGCCCAAATTACGGCCTTTTCCGCCGTGGTGTACACGTCGTCGGGCAACGGGGGGGAGTGCAAGGATTGCGAGGGATAGCCTTCTTCCACTGTCGTCACCCCTCAGCAAGGCAGACCAAAGGTCGCCTCTCTATCGGTTTTGCGCCGTTCACTCTTCTTCTGAGGCTGAAAGGCGAGCGACGAGGTCCGCTTTCTTCCCACCAACGGGCAGACCTGCAGCATTCAACCGCTCCTTCAACTCAGCGACAGAGAGTTTGGAGAGGTCTTCGCCGTGATCGTGGTCATGATCGTGGTCATGATCGTGGTCATGGTCGTGGTCATGGTCATTCACGCCAAATCCACGGGGTTCGTGAACTTCGATGAACGAGACCTTACCGCACTCAACTGCATCTCGAATCACCGTAACAAGCCGGAACTTCATCATCGCAGCGTTGGTGTCAAAGAGCATGGTTTGGGGCAAAACGATGTTGAGGTCGTCGCCGTCGAAGCTCACGCCAAAATCGCTGTGACCGGTGTTGGACTCCAAGAGGGCCGTGACTTGCTCCTCTTTGCCCTCAACGACCTTGACGATCTTGAAGGAATACTTCAGCGTCTTCCCGGCCATGGGGTGGTTGTAGTCAATTCGAGCACGGCCGGCAGCCAGGTACGAGAGGTAACCCTGACGTCCGCCAATGTTGACGGGGGCTCCGATGTAGAGCGAATTGGGGTCTTGAACAGCGCGGACCAATTTGTCAATGCTGATGGTCTCGATTTGTTGCGGGTCTTTCTCGCCGTAGGCGTCTGCGGGTTCAATGACGACCTCGATTTCCTTGTTTGCCTTGGCGTCGGCGAGGGCTGCCTCGAATCCGGGGATGAGGTTGCCGCTTCCGACAACGCAAACCATGGGCGAATACGTGCGCCCTTCTTGGTGGGTTTCGTGCTGCTTGGCGATGGCTTCTCGAGTCGTCTCGATCAGGTCGCCGTTTTCGCCGTTGTACAATTCATAATCAACGTGGACAATTGTTCCTTCTTCCATAGCCTTGCCTCCAAGGGGATGATTCGGCGACCGGCCCCCCCTTCATAATCCCATTGGCCGGAGTTATTCTTCTTCGTGTTGAGATTCGCCACCGGGTTGCATTCCGTTGTCCCTCTTCATCCCTGTCCAAGCAACGGCGAGCATACCGAGCATCATCATGCCCCAACCAAGCCAAACAACATGAGAATGTGGGAGGTTGTAAATCGTCACCCGGACAACCTCAACATCGGACAACGAACCGCCTTGTGCGCTGGCCATGAGGCCGCCCGCTTGACTTCCGTCAAAGATGAACACCAAGTCGCCGGTCGCTCGGGTGAGGGTGTCCACTTCCGACCTCGGCGTGCCTTGATTGTCAAACCTGAGGGTGCCGGGCAAGACCTCTCCGATACGCTCACCAACATCGCCATTCTCCACGGCAAAAATGCCGATTTGAACACCAATGAAGCCGTCACCGACCTCCAAGTTCTCGCTCTCCAAAACGAGCTCTTCAAAGACAAAGCCAAACCCATCATGGATGATGACCTCGTCTTTGACCAAGGAAATTCGGTGGGCTGCATCCCCTCGGTCCACGAGAACCGTGGTGGACAGATGTCCCAGCAGAAGAAGCAGCAGCCCCAAGTGGACCACGTGTGCCCCAAGCGGAATGCGTTTCCAGGTGCCCTTTTTGCGAGCGGTCTGAACGTTCCGCACAACTTCTCTGCCGATGGGAGCGGTGGCCAAGGCGAGCAAAGGGAAGGTCATCCAAACGAGATGCCCACGCGTCAAATGCTCCGATACCATGGTTTCGGAGTCGCTTCCGAACGCATTTGGAGCGAACACAAATCCAGCAACAGAGAGCGCACCGGCTCCCGCCAACAGAAGCAGATTGGTCGAAGCTTTGTCGTGGCGACGGGCGTAGAGGAAGAGGGAAGCGCCCAGTCCTGCGAGGAAAGGAGCACCGTAGAGTTCGTGGGCCTCAAAATTCACCGCGTCAATGCTCGCTAAGAGCAGCACCCACGACAGGACCAGATAGAGACTGACAAGAATCACGCTGGACCAGAGAGCGACGATTTGCTGGCCTTTTCGTTCCCGAACATCAAGCGGGTTTCGTTCGTCGTTTTGCGGTGCGACAAGCCAGGGCAAGACGAACATGAGCAGGACGACGCCCGCAACAGCGATTGAGAGCAGTTGCGACCACGCCAAGGCAAGGCCCAACATCACGCCACCTGCGGCCCAAGGCCATGCTGAAAGAGCGTCCTTTGAACGGTAGAGTGGGGCGAAAAGGACCGCCATGGCTGCGGTGATGAACACGTCGGAGGTCAAGGCAAAAACCACCAACGGGAACACCGCATCGAGGGGGAGAGGCAACCATCCGTGGTAGGTCCACGGAAGCTTTCTGTCCTTCTCCGCTGGGGGTGCGAAGGGACGAACGAGCAACAAGGGGACGACCAGAACCGTCACGAAAACGATCTGGGGCACGGTCGTCCAGGCCATCCAAGCCCCGTCGCTGGAGGTGAGGAAAAGGCTCCCAATTCCTGCCGTCCAAGCAGGTAATGTTGCCGCCCATGCTGAGGCTCGAGGCAAGGGTTTGTCGTCGGCAGGGCGCCGTGCGATAGCAAGCCAGCACCCGATGAGCATGAACATCCAAACGACATAGGTCATCACCTCGGTCGCCGCAGCGTCGCCCCGCAGCACCATCAAGCGGCCAAAGACGTCGTCCGGGGGCGTGCTGCTGTCGGACGTTACGAAGGTGTGAACGGAGGACGCCCAAACTCCGCCTGCCCTGGTGACGGTTGTGGCGAAGAGGGCCAGCATGCCGGTCACGATGCCCGCACCGACCCAAACACGGCTGTCGACCTTGCCGGGTCGTGTTCGCAGGTGAACCAGCATCACCAAGGCCAACCAGGGCAAGAACGAGCCGGTTTCAACCGGGTCCCATGCCCAATAGCCGCCCCAATCGAGGATGAGGTAAGCCCACAGCCCACCCAAGCCGATGCCGAGGGTTGCAACGAAGAGGCCCGGTCGGGCGATTCGAAGCATTCGTTCGCCCAACCCATCGTTTTGATTCGTGTAAGCAGCGGCGAACGCAACGGCAGTAAGGTGCAAGCAAAACGAATAGGCGAGGAAGATCAGGGGGGGATGAATCACCATCAAGTCCGTTTGAAGCAAGGGATTCAACCCAGCTCCGGTGAAGAACGGCGGTGTTGCCTTGAACGGGTCGAGCGAAAACCCTACCAAAAGCAAGGTGAGGCTCATCAAATGGATGCTGCGAAGTCGCCAGCGTTGGGCTTGGTTGCCCTCCGTCGTCGCTTCGCCGGCAAGGGGGCCCCGCCACCACCACGCCAACAACGCCATCCAACCGATCCACATCAACAAGGGGCCTTCGCGGGCAGCCCACGTTGCCGCAAATCGGTACTTGAGCGGAAGCGCCTCCCCGCCGAATGCAGCCACGTGGAGCACCGAGGTGTTGTTGACCAGAAACAGGGCAGCAAGCGTGGCGAACGGCAAGGCCAACGTCGCATGCAACAGCAGGGAGAGCCGAGGAGAGGTTTCGTGGGTGGTTGGTTTCCAAAGCAACCATGCTGCGGACCCGAGGGCCAACCACATGGTGAGTCCCCACATGATGGCAGGGCGGTGGCCGTCCCTCAAGGCCTTTGCTCATCGGCTGAGGCAAGATTGCCGACTACCAGCCGAAGAATTTCGCTCGTGAGTAGCCGAAGGAGAGGAGCACGGCAATCACGCGTTTGGTGAACAGCATGGGCTTTCGAACCAAGATTTTCAACCCGATAAAGGCCTTGTCAAGCGGGCTCATGTTACCCAGTTCTTTCGGCAGACATCTCGCCATGGCGGACATCTCATCGTCCGTGAGGTCGTAGAGTGCGGTTTTCCCCTTCAATATCTTATGATAGGGCGGGAAGCGTTTCTTCCATGCTTTTTCGTAACTCATGAGCCGGTTTTTCGAGAGGTCGTTTTCTGCGAGAGCCTTGGCGAGGGTTTGGGCTGCTTCCCGTCCCGACCACAGGGCCAGGTGGGTTCCGCCCTCAAACAACGGCGAGGTGAAGCCTGCCGCATCACCGACGAGAAGAATTCCTTCGTCAACGGTCGTGCTCCGGGGTCCCGATATCGGAATGGTGCCTCCAAAGGGGCGAACTTTGATCCCCTCTTCTCGCCATGGAGGGTTGGCCGTGGGCTTCTTGGCCAAGTACGTGTCCTCAATGAAGGACTCAAGGTACTTGATGGCTCCCTTTTTGTCGGTCGTGACCAAACCAACGTTGGCGCGGCCACCTTCCTTTGGAATCATCCAAACATAGCCGTGAGGCGAGTATTTTGGCCAGAGATAAAAGTCCAAATATCCATCGTTGGGGACGTCGTGCATTTCGTATTGAAAGCCTGCAATGACCTCCACTTCGCCGCCCATCCCAAGCAATTTGGCTGCTGCCCCTGTGACTCCCGAAGCATCGATGACGGCTCGGCACTCGAGCGGAAATTCATCGCCTCGACCGTCAATTCTCCAATTGGAAAATTGATTTTCTTCACTGTAAATTCGCTCCATCTTTGTGACGCGATGATGGAGTTTCAATTCCGCTCCCTTTGCAACGGCCTCGTCCGCCAGCCAGCGCTCAAACAGATGTTTTTCGAGAACATAGCCTTCTTCGGTGAGCAACTTATCGGTTCCGTCGGGGAAAATCACGCGGATGCCTTTGACATCCAAGGCTTTCACGTGGTCGGGCAGCGTCAATCCGAGATTTTGCACGGCCAATTCGGAGAGGCACTCGCCGCAGTGGACGGGCGTGCCGATTTCCGGGTCGGCTTCCAGGATGAGGGTGGACAGCCCTGCGCGTGCTGCATGCAGCGCAGCCGATCCGCCGCCCGGTCCAGCACCGATGACCACAACGTCGTACACTTCTGTCCGCCTCCGGTCTCAACTGGATTGCGGTAGCCCATGAAGAACACGGTCAAACCGCATGCGCCTCCAGTCGCGGGACTTTGGCGGAGATACGGAGGTTCAAAGGCGAGAAGCCCCACGGGAGACCGTGGCTTGGAGGACGTTGAGGCGGTGGGTTGACCACCTGGAAGAGCGAGGAGAACTCCTTCGCATCGACCGGCCAGTCGACGTTGTCCATGAAGCCGGAGCCATCGCTGATTTGCTGGTGAAGAACGACGGTCCGGCCGTGCTGTTTGAACAACCTCGTTTGGCTGACGGAACCGTTTCTTCCATCCCGTTGCTCATGAACGCCTTCGGCAGTCACGACCGCACCTTGCGAGCACTCGGCGCCACCCACGAAACGGAAATCGGTGACCGCATGGTGGCGATGATGAAACCCGACATCGGCCTCTACATGCGGAAGCCGTGGAAGGGTTTGCCCTTGCTTCGAGACGCTCTTGCCATGCCGCCCAAAAAAGTCCGGAAGGGAAAAGGACAGCGAGTTCGGTTGGACAACGACTTGACAAAACTCCCCATCCCAAAGACCTGGCCAATGGACGGCGGTCATTTCGTGACGCTCCCTCTCGTCGTGACCAAGGACGCTTCCGGTGAACACAACTTGGGAATGTACCGGGCCCAAGTTCACAACAAAACCGAACTCGGCCTGCACTGGCAGATTCACAAGCATGGCGCAGAGCATGCCGCCAAGGGCGAACGCATGCCCGTTGCTGTCTGCATCGGTGGTCCGCCCGAACTCATCTTTTCGGCCATTTCTCCACTGCCCGACAATCTCTCGGAATACCAGTTCGCTGGCATCCTCGGCCAGAAATCGCTCCCGATCACCAAAGCGCTTACACAGGATTTGTGGGTTCCTGCGGAAGCTGACATCATCATCGAAGGGTATTGCGACCCTACCGAAACCAAACTGGAAGGGCCCTTTGGCGACCATTACGGTTTCTACTCGTTGACCGGACAATACCCCGTCTTGCACGTCACGGCCATCACGTGCAGGAAAGATGCGATTTTGCCCGCCACCATCGTCGGCCTTCCACCGATGGAAGACGGGTTCTTGGGGGAGGCCATCGGGCGTCAGTTTTCCCCGGTGCTCCAGTTCCAGCACCGGGATGTCAAAAGCGTCCATTTACCGTTGGAAACTGGATTTCACAACCTGGCCATCGTCGCTTCGAAACAACGCTATCCGCGACAAGGACGTAAAACGGCGTTGGGGCTGCTTGGAGCCGGACAGATGATGTTCCTGAAGGTCATCGTGGCTGTTGACCCTGAGCAGAACCCGAAGGACCTCGAAGCCTTCCTCGATGCGCTCAACGACAAGGTCGAAATCAGTGAAGATGTGGTGGTTTTGCCGGGCATGGTCGCCGATGCGCTTGAAGCTGCTTCACCGTTCGAGAACGTCCACGACAAACTTCTCATCGATGCCACGACGATCGTCCCAACCGACCCACGGTCACCCGACGAACCTCTGGAGGGTTCGTACAATCAACCCACGCCGGCTTGGCGACAGGGCATCGCATCTCCCGAACCCTTCCGTCACGTCGAGGCGGTTGGTGCTCTCCCGGGTGTTCGGCAGGCGAGGATGCTCCGGGACAACATGTTGGTGGTCTCAACCGCCGTGGAGGGGACGCCAAGTCCCTTAACGGGGGTTCACGAGGGCAACGACGAACTTGAAGAGGAGCGAATCCGGCATATTCTTCAATTGAGGAATTCAATTTGGCAACTGGACTCTGATAAAACACTTCGGTGGTTGTTCATCACCAACGACGATCTTGACATGACGCACACCAAGGCTCGGCGCCGCCTGCTCTGGCAACTCACAGCGCGATTTGATGTGGGCCGAGGTCTGACCTTTGACGAGGGTCGTGACCGTCTTTGTTGGGATGCCACCACGCCCATTCCTTCCGAGGAGCACGGCGTCCGCAGATGGCCTGCCGTCACCCTTCACGACGATGAAACACTGGCGAAGGTCGCCTCCCACCCCGAACTCAAGAAATACGAATGGCCGCCCCACCTTTCCTTTGGGGGCCCCGGGTGATGGACGTCAAGCAAGTCCTGTCCTTCATCAAAATTGAACACACGCTGTTCTCCCTTCCTTTTGTTTTGATGGGGTACATGATCGCCGTTCGCCAGTTTGGCGCCGGGAGCGGCATCGACCTCCTTTGGATTCTTTTGGCGGCAGTTGGAGCTCGTGGGCTTGCGATGGCGCTCAATCGTATCATTGACCGGGACATCGACGCCGCCAACCCTCGTACGCAGGGACGACACCTCGCCTCTGGCAGCATGAGCATGCGGACGGCTTGGGGCCTTGCGGCCGGCTTCTTGGCCATGTTGCTGCTGAGTGCCGGCATGCTGAACGTGGTGGCCCTGATGATGGCCTGGTTGCCCGTGCTCACCTTTGTCATCTATCCGTACATGAAGCGGTTTACGTGGGGGTGCCATTTCTGGCTCGGGTTGTGCCTCGGTCTCGCACCTGCCGGTGCTTGGGTGGCGATTGCGGCCGATGTCCACGGCTGGGGGGCCATCACCGGCCTGCTTCCCGGGCGAACCGAGTTCTTGTGGGCGCCGACCATCCTGCCGATTTCCATTGGGGTCGCGCTCTGGATTGCCGCCTTTGACATCAATTACGCCCGCATGGATGTGGAGAGCGACCGTGAGCAAGGCATCCATTCCTTTCCCTCAACATTCGGGGATGACGCAACAACCCGTACCACCGTTGTGCTGTCGTTGCTTTGGTTCGCCTGTTTTGCTGTCGCCAATCCGATGGACCCCATCTGGTTCCTCGTCGCCGCTGGCGTGATGGCGCTGGCAAACATCGTTGTCGTGCTGGGAATGGACCGATTTTCCGACTTCCAAACGGTGCTGTTTCGCGTCTCCATGCTCACCGGATGGGTGCTCCTCGCCTCCCTTTTTCTCGGCTTCTCCACGGAACCGGCGGGTTCAGCGCTCGATTGAACCCCTCTCCTCGAAGCGTAGGTCGAGCGGTGGAAGGTTCTTGAGCCGACTTGGGAAACCGCCATCATGAACCCCATCGTCGCTTCTCTGCTTGAATTCAACCGGGCCTTTGAGATCCCCAAACTTGACACGCCGGGGCTTGGCCCTGACGAACTGATCGAGCTTCGAATCAAACTCCTCACCGAAGAAGTGCAGGAATACGCCGAGGCAGCTCGTGCTGGGGATTTGGTTGAGGTGCTGGATGCCCTCGCCGACATCGGCTACATTCTGGCAGGGACCATCATCAACCACGGCATGCAGGACATTTACGACGATGCCTTCAACGAAGTTCACCGCTCCAACATGGCGAAACTGGTTGACGGGAAGGTCATCCGGCGAGATGACGGCAAGGTGCTCAAACCCGAGGGATGGCAACCTCCGCACTTAGCGCAATTCCTCCGAGATGAAGTGTGAATGCATTCACATGGTTTCATGAACAATGAAGACCACCCCGTTCCATGAGCCGTCCCGTAGCCCTTGTGACCGGTGGTGGACGCGGCATCGGTGCGGCCATTGCCGACCGGTTGGCCGCCGATGGGTACGATGTTCTGCTGACGTACAACCGCTCCTCAAAGCCGGCGGAGATGGTGGTCGACGCCATTCGTGAACGGGGAGATGATGCGCTTGCAGTCAAGGTGGACTGTGCAGACAGCGGAGAAGTTGGTCTTTTGGGCCAACACCCGTGGATGGAGCGGGGTGTGGACGTTTTGATACTCAATCACGGCGTTTACAACCGGGTTCAGGGCTCGGCGATGACGCTTGAAGACCTCACGGCGACGATGAAAACCAATTTTGAGGGCGCTGTTGCCGTTTGGAAGGCGGTTCAGCCGCATTTAACACAGAAAGCGAGAATGGTGGTCGTTGGTTCACAATTGGGCACCCGAGGTTCGCCACACGGTGCAGATTACGCAGCCTCCAAGGCCGCACTTTCAACGTGGGCTCGTTCACTCGCCCAGTCTGTGGGTCCCGAGGGGAAGCGCGTGAACATCCTTGCCCCCGGCTACGTCGATACCGATCTTCTCGCCGGTGATTCACCTGAAAAGCGGGCTCAACGAGAGAACGAAGTCCCCTTGCAACGGGTGGGGTCGCCCGAAGACATGGCCTCCACGGTTTCGTTCTTGGTGGGGCCCGATTCATCGTACATCACGGGGGCCATTCTCCATGTCAACGGGGGACTTTATCTCCCCTGAAGTTCAATGGATGTTGGTGACCTCATGGTGAACGAATGGGACGACGAAGGGACCTTTGAGGCCGCTGCCGACCAGGCCCTTCTCGAGGTTGATTTGAGCCTACGCAACCCGTTTGACCTGTCCAAGGCGTTGGAAGGCGCGGCTCTCGATTCCCTTCGCCCCGACGTGAAACGGTTTCGGCTTCATGCCGAGTTCGATCCGGCTGGAGACCAACCAAAAGCAATTGAAAAATTGATTTCCCAATTGGAAAATGGACAAGAGCGGTGCGTTTTGCTCGGTGTGACGGGAAGCGGCAAGACCTTCGCCATGGCTCACGTTATCCAGCACCTCAACATCCCCACCCTCATCATGAGCCATAACAAGACCCTTGCACGCCAATTGCACCAGGAAATGGTGGGGTATTTTCCGCAAAATGCGGTGGAATATTTTGTGTCGCATTACGACTATTATCAGCCCGAAGCCTACCTCGCCAAGCGGGATTTGTACATCGACAAAGAATTGAGCATCAACGAACGCATTGAACAGGAGCGTTTTGCCGCCGTGGCTTCGCTCGTTTCCCGTCCGGATTGCGTGGTCGTGTCCTCGGTTTCGTGCATTTACGGGCTGAATCCTCCAGAAACCTTCCTCGAGTACCATTTGCGCTGCCATGTCGGGCAGGCCATTGAAACGAGCGATCTGCTCCGCGAACTCATTGAACTCCAGTACCGTCGCACAACCTCCGACCTGAAGCGAGGGGAATGCCGTGTCCGTGGCGAGGTGGTGGATGTTTGGATGCCGAGTCGAGACGACCCTTTGCGAATCGTGTTTGACTTTGACGGCATCATCAGCATACAGATCTGCGACCCCGTTACTTGGGAAGCGCTCGATAACCTCGAAGAGGCATGGATTCATCCCAAAGAGTTCTTCATGACCAGTCCGGAGCGCTTTGAAGCTGCTTTGGAATCGATTGAAACCGAATTGAACGCCCGTTCAAAATGGTTTGCTCAACAGGGCAAGGAACTCGAGAGGTACCGTCTGGAACAGAAGACCGAATACGACTTGGAGATGCTTCGGGAAATTGGCCATTGTCAATCGGTGGAGAATTATTCCTTGCACTTCGACGGGCGCACACCCGGCCAGCGGCCGTACTGCCTTCTGGATTTCTTCTCAGCCTGTGCCAACCAATTCCATGGCGATCCCTCAAAATTTCTCGTGATCATGGACGAATCCCACGTCAGCCTTCCCCAGGTCGGTGGTATGTATCATGGCGATAAAGCGAGAAAAGACAGCCTTATCGAGCACGGTTTCCGCTTGCCGACGGCTGCTGACAACCGTCCACTCAAACTCCCTGAATTCCAATCGCTGGTGCCTCAAATGGTCTATGTTTCAGCAACGCCCGGCGAACGGGAGTTGCGCCACCTGTGCGAGGTGACGGGTCAATCCATTCCCAACGGCCTCCTTCATGTGCCGGCGGGGGGTGGCGCTGGCTCGGCCGACCTCACGAAAAAACACCCTGAGGCCGAATCGATGTACGATATGCTGCAAAGCATCCAAGGGATTGCCAAAATGGAATTGCGGCCCACGGGTTTGCTGGATCCTGAAATTGAGGTTCGGCCCACGGCCGGACAGGTCAATGACCTGCTCACGGAGATCAATGCCCGCATCAAACGTCAGGAGCGGGTTTTGGTCACGGTCATGACCATCAAGTTCGCCGAAGAGGTTGCTGCTTATCTCAATCGAATGGGAGTCAAAGCACACCATCTTCACTCCGAAATCGACACCATTGAGCGTACGGAAATCATCAACGCTCTGCGTCACGGCCACATCGACGTTATTGTGGGCATCAATTTGCTTCGTGAGGGTCTTGACATTCCCGAGGTGAGCTTGGTGGCCATTTTTGATGCGGACCGCCAGGGTTTCCTTCGCAACGAACGAAGTCTCCTGCAAACGATGGGACGTGCCGCACGGAATGAACACGGCAAAGTCTTGCTTTACGCCGATGGCTTTTCACCGGCCATGGAAGCGGCCATCCGTCAGACCCTCGAGCGTCGTCAACGCCAGCAAGCCAATAACGAGGCTTTGGGCATCGTCCCCACAACCATCGTCAAGGCCTTGCCGGTCATGGGCGAGACCGAGGATGCGTTGATTTCAGGAACGACCACAACCGGGGATGGAAAACGCCGCCTCATCGCAAAGAAAGGCGGTCGTCGAGACGGCGATTGGGCCCAACGACTCCATTTGGGGGCGGGAGCCTGGGCATCAAGCGAGAAGAAACCAATTGAAGATTCAAAATCCCAATTGACATATGATGAACCCGACGACCTCGAGAGCACGTTATCGCCTGAAGAGCGGAGCGCGCTGATGGAAGAACTCCGCCAAGCGATGCAAGAAGCCGCGAAAGATCTTGATTTCGAGCAAGCCGCTCGTTTGAGGGACCGTTTGCATGAATTGGAACGCTGGAACGATTGAAGCCTCTGCAGGCACATCTTCATGAAGCAAGGCCCCGAGGTTGGGGCATGGCGGTGGACCCGAATGCCTTTGATGAGCCTGTGGTGGATTACGACTTCTCGAAAGCCACTTCGCCTCGGGCCCTCATTGACCAAATGAGCAGAGCTGGAGGTTTTACTGCGACCAAATTTGCCGAGGCACGGAGCATCCTCGCCGACATGAACGCCGCCATCCAAAACGTGGACGGCGATGTCACTCAAGTCGCCAACTGGTTGTCGTTCCCGGCCTGCCTTTGCGCAACGGGGACACGAGGTTTCTTTGTTGAAGCGCTCAAACGCCGCATGTTCAACGTCGTTTCCACCACCTGCGGAACGCTTGACCACGACATCGCCCGGGCGTACAAGAACTACTACCACGGGTCATTCGACTTGGACGATGTCGAACTTGGCGAGCATGCATTGATGCGTCTAGGCAACGTGATCGTGCCGAACGCTTCGTACGGGGAAATCCTCGAAGCGGTCCTCATGCCGGTGCTTGAGGACATCTACAAGGATCGACTCGCATCAACCGACAAAACGGGCGCAGATGCTTGGCTCGGCTTTGGGTCCATCCATCTTGTTTGGGAATTGGGGCGGCGGATTGGCACCCCTGACACCCTGATTTACTGGGCAGCAAAGCACAAGATTCCGGTCTGCATTCCCGGTATCACCGACGGCTCCATCGGGGCGCAGCTCTTCATGTTCCGTCAGAAGCATCGCGATTTCCACCTTGACACGCTTGCCGATGAACAGGTGATGAGCGATTTGACCTGGGACGTCGGTACGTCCAACGCCTTGATGGTCGGCGGTGGCATCTCAAAGCATCACGTCATTTGGTGGAACCAATATCGGGGAGGGCTGGACAGCGCGGTTTACATCACCACGGCACCCGAGCACGATGGCAGTCTTTCGGGGGCTCGTTTGCGAGAAGCCATCTCGTGGGGTAAGATGAGGCCTGAAGCACCTCATGTTTGCGTCGAAGGCGATGCAAGTCTGCTTTTGCCCCTGCTCGGTGCCGATCTTTTCAGCAATGCAGCTTAGTTCTCTTCCAGAAGTTCCGCCAAGACGAGCATCAGGCTTTGACGTAGCGGCATGATCGGGCGCCATCCTTCGCCGGTGTGCTTCTCCAAGAAACGGTGAAACGCACCGATTGGTGGTCGCTCGGGCCCTGGTGAAACGGTGCGGACATCAACGGCAGCCACCGGGAGGTCGTCAGGTTGAGCGAGGTGGTCCAACCTGAAATCGCCACTTTTTCCTGCTGTTGAACGCTGGGCCAGAGCCATGAACTCTCGATGCGTATCGTCCGCCGTCCAATACCTGCGCCCGGCGATATCAAATTCGCCCTCGGCGGCTTTCAAAAACGGTAATGCTCGAACAATCGCAGCAGCGACGTCGTGCAGACTGCACCAAAACCCACCCGCCTTCTGCAGTTCGGTCCCTTTGACCCATCCGTCAAACATGGCCCATCTTTTCGATGATCGTGCTGGTGGCAGACAGTCATGGATCGTCACCTCACATCCGCTCTTACCGCTCTTCGGCGTGTCAGGGTCCAGATAAAAACGGACAATCGCCGCTCCCTCGGGGGCATCATGGTCGCGCTCATCCAAAAGCCAAACCGCATCAGGGGGGAGGTCGGACCACGGTTGAAGACCGTCTGGGCACGCCTTCAACGACGTTTCAAACCGGTCGTGGGCGGTTTCCTCCATGGTTCTGGGGACATGGAATCGATGGCCTGAGAGCATCCCTCGTTCAATGACGGCGCTCATGAGAGGGTTGAACGGATCAACCACGGCTGCATGAATGCCCATGCTGTCAAGAGCACAGCCGCCCCCTCATGGTGTTTTGCTTGACCTAAACGAGCGCCTGAAAAAACCTCGAGAAGTTGATTCTGCAATTGGAAAAAGAAGAAAATTGAAACTGAAGATGAAACCCACATCACAAGCCTCGAGCGATCATGTTTCGCTTTGTTTCAATTGGTTATCCTTTTTTTACTGGATGTATAATGCTGGTTATTTGTATTGAAAATTTCTGCATTATGCGACATTGAAAAACAAATTATTTTCTATAATTCAATTAGTTGAGCATACAATTATGCGTCAAATGTAATTGGAAATGATATTTTTATTGGCGAAGAATATATTAGGTGCCGAGGAAGACCTGTCGATAAGCCGAATCAAAACGGCAAGGAGAGATGGGAAATGAAAAACACAGATTATGACATCCAAGAGTTGCTTCAGCGCGACGTGTATGTCAACGGAACGAAAGTAGGGACGATTGTGGGCGAACGGCACCACCCAAACGAAGCGCGTGTGAAATCCATGCGAATTCAAGTGGTACCAGACGTCGCTGACGAATTCATGCGCAAGCCCGCCGAACTGGCGCCGCTGCCCAAAGAACTCGTGCACAGCATCCAAGGCGACGGCACCGTCAAGTTGTCGAAATCCATGCGAGAACTGCAACGCCGCTGGCGTAACACCGTTCGCATTGATGAAAAGTTGTACGCGCCCGACGAAATGTTGGATCGCGCAGTCCTGGACAACCAAGGCGAGGAAATCGGTGTCATCACCGGCCTTTTCCGAGTGAAGCGGACCTACAAGGGCGTCGTTGTCTCGACCCGAATGCGCATTCAATCACAGTTTGGGGTCGAATCCGAAATTCGAATTCCCATCAGTGCGTTGGCGCGGACCCGTGAGCGACTGGACGAAGTTGTGCTGTCTCGAACCTTTGAGAAGGTCTTGCAGTTGCCCTCGTACATCACCGTGAACTGCATGGAAGAAGAGTGAGTGCGTCACCCCGGTGACGTGTCGCAAACTCCGTCATGCTTATGACGGGGGGTTTTGTCGGCCGGTTTACCCTTGCGCGGGTGGCTTAGTCGGTTAGAGCACCCGGCTGATAACCGGGAGGTCGCAGGTTCAAGTCCTGCCTCGCGCACCATTCGTGTCTCAAGCGGCTCGCAAAGAACATGAAGGTCCAGCCACCAGCCTCGGCCAAGGGGATGGCATGGTCGTTGTATCCGGAAGCAATTCGGGGCCACTGGCCAAACAACTTGCCGAGACGCTTGGTTGGGCGCACCACGACCTCGAAACCCGACGTTTCCCGGATACGGAGGGCTATATTCGCATTCCAAGCGAAGTCATTGAAGCAATCCGCTCGGAACCCGTGGTCTTGGTTTCCAACACCTTTCCCGATTCGGGCATCGTTGAAACCCTTCTCATGCTGGATGCCATTCGGGACGTCCGAAAAGGTGATTTGCAAAATTTGCGGAACATCGGCCCCAAGACCCTACCTGACACCGGAAAGGGCGTTATTTTGGCCGTCCCATATTTTGGTTATTCCCGGCAAGACAAGCGTTTCAAACCGGGGGAGTCGGTTTCTGCCCGTGCAATCGCGGAAATGTTGACTTCCCGTTGCGATGCGCTGGTGGTTCTCGACTTGCATGCGCCCGCCGTGCTCGAGCACCTGTCCGTTCCAGTGGCGTTCACTTCAGCCATGCCCGAGCTGGCCCGCCATCTGAAGGAAACCGTCAATCCCGACTTCATCCTCTCTCCTGACAAAGGAGCCATTGAGCGGGCATCCCAGGTTGCTCAACAAATTGGTTGCGAATTTTCGTATTTAGAAAAGACGCGGATCGATGCCCACACCATCGTTCACCAAGCCAAGGATTTGGACGTCGCTGGGAAGTCGGTGGCAATCGTCGACGACATGATCGCAACGGGTGGCACCATCTGCAGAGCAGCCGACGCGCTCCGAAGTCAAGGCGCAGTCGAAGTCCATGCTGCATGTTGTCACGGCTTGTTTACCGGCGGGGCCATCGCTCGTCTCCTTCGTTACGTTGATGGTGTCCATGCAACGGGCTCGCTGGCCAATGCACGTGACGTCATTTCGGGGGGTCCGGCGTTGGCTCGAGGTGTTCACCACGTCCTGGAACAACTCTCACTATAAGGCGGAGAAAACGACGACTGCATAGCATCTGTCTGCTGAATCGCAGAGGAGCTGGTGCTGAAACCGTTCCGTTGCGTTTATATGCGCGTGGTCCTGCGGTTGCCTGCCCCTATCATGAGGAAGGAGAGATTCCAATGAGTGTACATGTGCAATTTGAAACCCCAGAAGACGTCGTGAACGAGATTTATGCCATGCTTGACCTGAACAAGAACGGTCGAGTCAAGAAAGGCAGCAACGAAGTGACCAAGGCCGCCGAGCGCGGTACGGCTCAGTTCATCATTCTCGCTGAAGACGTGAACCCTCCCGAACTTCTCGCTCACATCCCCTTGATCTGTGAAGAGAAAGACATCCCCTACGGCTATGTGCCGAGCCAAGAGTTCCTCGCCCAAGGCGCAGGTCTTCCAAAAGGCACCTCCGCTGCTTCGGTGGCCGTGATGGAAATCACCAAAGGCGCTCAAGAGAAATTCCACGATGTTGTTGAGGCCATCAAGGGCCTCAAGAAGTGAATCCGAGTTGATGAACAATGAGCGAAGAACTTGGTGGATGGCCAGCAGAAGTGGTCGAAATCGTCGGGCGAACCGGAATGACGGGCGAGGCCACACAGGTCAAGGTCCGTGTCAACGACGCTCCTAACCCCCGTGACGTTGGTCGAATCATCAGCCGAAACGTGGTCGGTCCCGTTCGAGTCGGTGATATTTTGATGCTCAAGGACACGGGTCGAGAAGCCCGCAAACTCAACGCACGGTGATGCCTTATGCCAGAACGACGTATTTGCAACTTCACAGGCGAAGAAATTGAACCCGGTACCGGCATGATGTTCGTGCGAAAAGACGGCAGCGTCTTGTGGTTCAAGAACAGCAAGGCTCGCAAGAACCAGCTCCAGCTCAAGCGAAATGCACGCAAGGTCAAGTGGACCCGTCATTACGTGAAGGGCGGCATTCAGTGAATTCGGTTCACGCCAAACACATAGCAACCCCCTTAAACGGGTCACTTTTGGGTCAACGTGGTGAACACCATGGAAACGACCTACGTGATGATTAAACCTGATGGCGTCCAACGAGGACTTGTAAGCGAAATTCTTGGCCGTTTTGAGCGAAAAGGCTTGAAACTGGTTGGCCTCAAATCCATGGTGCCCAGCGAAGAAATCGCCCGAGCACACTACGATGTTCACAAGGAACGACCCTTCTTCCCCGGCTTGATCAAATTCGTCACCTCCGGGCCCGTCGTTTGCATGGCTTGGGAGGGTGTTGAAGCGATTTCAGTTGCCCGAAAACTCATCGGCGCAACCAACGGACGTCAGGCAGAACCCGGTACCATCCGTGGCGATTTCGGCATGGACATGGGATTCAACATGATTCACGGCTCGGACGCACCCGAAACTGCAGAATTTGAACTCGGCCTCTGGTTCCCAGAGGGCTTGATGTCCTGGGAAAACACCTTGGGCGCGTGGGTGTACGAGTGAAATCTTCGCCACCTCGACCTTGAGGTGAAACCATGTCCGAAGAAGACCCCCTCCCGGCTGCTGATGAAGACAGCGAAGAGGTTGTTGCGCGGGGCCACAACCGGCAACCCATCGTCTCCGTGCTCGGGCACGTTGACCATGGAAAAACGAGTCTTCTCGATATGGTTCGCTCCATTGGGAGCCAACGTCAAGCCAGTGTCATGGACCGAGAAGCCGGTGGCATCACCCAACATATCGGCGCCACCGAGGTGCCAGCGGATGTACTCAACGAAACCTGTGCGGCCATGATGGGTGGGAAGCAATTCAAATCGCCAGGTCTGTTGTTTATTGATACGCCCGGTCACCATTCCTTCGCATCGCTGCGAAATCGAGGCGGTTCGGTGGCAGATATCGCCGTTCTTGTCATTGACATCATGGAGGGCTTGCAGCCGCAAACCGTTGAGTCGTTGAACATCCTCAAAGAAACCCGCACGCCCTTTGTCATCGCTGGAAACAAGGTCGACCGGCTTCACGGCTGGCGGTGCGAGCGAGGGCGCTCGTTCGTTGAATCGTTTCGCGAGCAGCGGGAAGACGTGCGTGCTTTGTTTGAGGACCGCTATTGGAAAATCATCGGCCAGTTTTCCGAGCACGGGTTCAACCTCGAACGCTACGACCGAATCCGTGACTTTCGTCAAAACGTAGCGCTGGTCCCCATGTCGGCCAAGCATGGCGAGGGTCTTCAGGACCTTCTTGCCGTCACCGTCGGTCTTGCAGAACGCTTCCTCGAAGACCGGTTGACCGACACCCTCGGTTCGGCTCAAGGAACGGTTCTCGAGATGCGGGATGAAGTTGGTATGGGGAAAACCGTTGACGTTATTCTGTACCGTGGCGAACTCAAAGTGGGCGACACCGTCATGCTCGCCGGTCAAGACGGTCCGTTTACGACCCACATCAAGGGGCTCAAGCGTCCGCAAGGCATGGCCGAAATGCGTGACGCCGGGAAGCGTTGGGTCAACTTCACCAATGTTGAGGCAGCATGTGGGGTCAAGGTCGTCGCACCCAACCTCGAGCAAACCATTGCCGGAACAACGTTGCACCTTGCCAACACCCCCGAAGAGGCCGCTGCTGCCGAGGAATCCATCCGCGAAGAATGGAGGGATATTTTCAACAGCATGCCCGTGATGTGTTCGTCATGCAACGAGATCTTTGCTCGGTCCGCATTCCTTCAGCACACCGCTCAAGGGGCGTGCCGTGGAGCAGAAGAAGACCGGAACGGCGTGGTGATCAAGGCCGATACGGTCGGGGGACTGGAGGCGCTGGCCTTTGAGTTGCATCAGCGCAACATTCCCGTCCGGCAAGCCACCGTCGGACCCGTGAACAAAAAGGACCTCTTGATGGCGAGTACGGCCACGGATCCACTCCAGAAAGTCATCCTTGGTTTTTCCACCAAGGCCATCACCACCGATGTTGCTGAACGCTTGGATGACGATGACGCCGAGGTGAAATTCATCTCCGGGCCCATCATCTACCACATCATGGATGCCTTTGAGGCATGGCAGGAGGAAACCAAAGCGGCCATCGAAGAGGAGCAGCGTGAATCGTTGGTCTACCCCGGGCGCGTTCTCTACCTCAAAGACCACACGTTCAGAGCAAAAGGCCCTGCCATCGTTGGCATGCGCGTCCTCGGCGGGCGGGTCCATGTTGGCCAACGCCTGATGAAACTGGACGGGACGCCGGTTGGGCAGATCAAGAGCCTTCGAACTCGGGCGTCTGAAGACGTCAAGGAAGCCATGCAGGGCGACGAGGTGGCGGTGGCGGTCCAAGGCCCAACGGTCGGACGCCACATCGAAGAACTGGACGAATTCTATGTCGATGTTCCTGAGCGACATGTCAAGCGTCTAAGAAAACTCGACCTTTCACCGATCGAGGAAGAAATTCTCGACGATATCGTTGCTCTCCACCGAAAAGAAAACCATTTTTGGGGCCGATAATCGAGGCCCACAGTTCCTTTTCCTTGAGCATTTCATGAAGGATGAAGCGCGCACATTGATATAAGAAAGGAAAAAGTCTTGATTTAAGAACGAGGGTTTGTCATGGAAGCAAGCATGCAAGGTGGAGCAGGGGGTGCCCGCACCCAAGATTTGATTGCGACCGTTTCTGCAATCTCCAACAGCCTCATGAACGAGGTGAGCAAAGTCATCATCGGGAAGAACGAGAACCTTCGCCGCGTGACGGTCGGGATTCTCTCGAACGGAAACATGTTGCTTGAGGATTTCCCTGGTTTGGCGAAAACCCTCCTTGCCAACACCTTCGCTCGGGCCTTGGGCTGCAAATTCAAGCGCGTCCAATTCACCCCAGACCTTCTGCCTTCAGACATCATGGGGACCTACATGTACGACCAAAAGTCAGGGGAGTTCAAGCTCCGTGCAGGTCCGTTGTTCTCCAACATTTTGCTCGCTGACGAGATCAACCGTGCCCCGCCCAAGACCCAAGCCGCTCTGCTTGAGGCCATGGAAGAAAAGCAGGTGACCATTGAAGGTATCACGCACAAACTTCCGGCTCCCTTCGTCGTTTTGGCCACGCAGAACCCTATCGAACAGGAAGGAACGTACCCGCTCCCCGAAGCACAAATGGACCGTTTCCTGATGAAAATGAGCATGGGCTATCCCGACCGTGCTGAGGAGAAGGCCATCTTGGCCCGTCGAAAGTTGCGGGGCCAAGATGAACACATCGTGGAACAAGTCACCTCTCCTAAGAAAGTCGTCGCCATGCAAAAAGCGCTTGAGACGGTTCATGTCGATCCTGCGATTCTTTCCTACATCATCGAAATCGTTCAGCGAACCCGGGAAGATCACCGCGTCATCAACGGGGCATCGCCTCGTGCCAGCCAGGCTTTGTTCAAGACCGGCCGAGCCGCCGCCGCCGTCGCCGGTCGAAATTACGTGATTCCAGACGACATCAAAGGCATCGCCTTGCAGATCATCTCCCACCGCATCAACATGAAGCCCGAAGCCAAGATTCGAGGCATCACGGGCATGCACATCGTCCGGAAAATCCTCTCTGAAGTTCCCGTTCCTGTGATTCAACCCGCCTGATGTCATGGCCCCCAAGGCTCGCATTGAAAGGGGAGGTCCTCCGTGGGCTGTATGCAGGGGGTGAACCAAGATGAATCCATACAAGATGGTCATCGCCGTTGCCAATCAAAAGGGCGGTTGTGCGAAGACGACAACGGCCGTCAACATGGCCGCTGCCCTTGCGAAAGGTTCGCGCCGACAAGGGCTGCCCCCCGCAAAGGTGTTGCTGGTGGACTTGGACCCGCAAGGAAACTGCGCCACATCGTTCGGTCTTGAGAAGAAAAAAATCAAAAAAACCGTGTACGATTTGCTCACAAACGATACCGGTGAAGACCTTCCGTTGATGGAGGAGTACCTCATCCCTCCCGAGGAGATCACGAAGGCCATGCAGGACGCTTGGAGCAATCGGAACGGAGGCAAGAAAGTTCCCGAATCCATTGACGCAGGCCACCTCTGGATTCTTCCTAGCGATATCCACCTCTCGGGTGCTGAGATTGAACTCAGCCATAAAATCGGGCGTGAAACCCGACTCCAAGAAGCGCTGATGCCCATTGTCGATGAATTTGACTACATCATCATCGATACGCCCCCTTCGTTGGGTTTGTTGTCCATCAATGCCATGTGTGCTGCAAATTGGGTGATGGTGCCCGTCCAAGCAGAATACTACGCCTTGGAAGGCTTCAGCATGCTGATGAACTCCATCAAGATGATTCAGCGACGCATCAACCGGAATTTGAAAATCTTCGGGATCGTCATGACCATGGTCGACGGGCGTTCGAAGTTGAGCACCTACGTGTGCGATCAAGTCAACAAGAAAATGCCGAACAAATTGTTCAACACCACCGTCCGACGATTGGCCAAGGTAGCCGAAGCACCTTGGAGCGGAGCACCCACGGTCCTTCTCAACAAGCCCACAAATTCAGGTGCAGGTGCGGGCAGTCTTGAATATTGGACTCTGGCGAAGGAAGTGCATCAGCGTGTTCAGGAGATTCGCAGGGAGTTCGGTGTTACCGAAGAGTCTCGTTTGCGCATGGAACGCAACATTCGCTGAACACCGCTTGGCCTTTTTTTTCACCTTCCAAAACCGCTCTACGAGAGCCCCTTCTGTTCGCATGGGTTAAGTATGGGCCCAATTCAAACGCTGACCGGGTAGAACCATGACCGCAGAAGGAATGACCTCCGTGAGCGTGAGTTACGAGATTCGCAGGCAATTGAACACCTTGCGAACAACAAGCGGGCACAAGTCCGTGAACGACCTGTTGGCCGAAATGGTACGCACGCACAAGATGCTCAAAATGAAGGGTGAAATCGACACGCTGCGTGAACGAATGAAGCTGGCCGTCGACGTGGATGTAGAACACCTTGCGGAACGCTTGAATCTCTCCCCCTTCCAGGTTTGATGCCCCATGATGTCGTGGCGACCACCCGGTTACCGTTTGAACGCCAAGGACCTGGTCAAGGCCTTGTGCAGCGATGAAACCGAGCAGGCCGTGCTCCTGTTGGCGGCCATCCAAGGCAAGGTCGAATTGTTCGCCGATGCCACCGCTTGGAACAGTTTTCTTTGGTTGGTCATGAACACCTGCAAAGTCGACGGTCAACCGCTCTACAGCGGCGTGGAGCTTGGAGCGCTCAAGGCAAGCCTTCCAATCGTTTGGGTCTAATTTTTCCCGTACTTGGCCAACCATTCGTGCCCGTACCAGCGCCACTGATCCATCGTCCAACCGTCAGGCAAGCCGCCTTCGGGCAGCGGAGGTGCTTCGGCAGGCATGGCTTGAGATGGAGATTCTTCTTTCGCCTCCGTTGATTGAGCGGGTGTGGGCAAGCCTGCGATGGCTTCCATGCTCTCTTCCTCATAAGTTATGCTCGCGGTGTTCGTCACCTCGACTGTCGACTTGAGGTCCATGTCGGCGAAACCGTCCGCTTCGTTTTCATCAAAGTTGAGTTGGGCGACATCGTCGTCCCATGAGGCGTCGGAGATGACGCCGCCGGCGGCTGATAACCCACCTCGCCCCTCGAGGGCTTCTTTTGAGGCGTTGGAGGAGAGGGCTGGGTTGATTCCACCGTATTCCTTCGAGGTGGTTGTAATTTTTCGCTTGTTGATGAGGTAAGCGACGACCAAAATCACCGCCGTGAGTCCGATGAAGGCGACCAAACCGACCGTCACCACTTGACTCAAAACTTCGCCATCCACGTTCAAGGGCGTATCGCCCTGTGGGGCGTCTTGCAAGGAGGTGTTCCAAGCGAAGAAACCCAAGACGGTCTCTCCTTCATCAAGGGTCTTGAGGTAGGCTTGGTAGGCGGGGTTGTTCCAACCGAGACAGCCTTCGGAGGTGTCGTTCTTATCGTTCAAACAATGGTCTTGTTCGGTTTGAATAAACGGACGGGTATCGTCATAATCTTCGTTTGAGCCGACGCCGTCCCCGTCGCCATCAAAATGTTCGTCGGGGTCAATGTCCATCAGCGGCGATTCGGTTCGATCGACCCATCCGTCGCCGTCATCATCTTTGCAGCCAAAGGAGGGCACGGCTACGTAACCCATGGTAGCGTTGGCGTCAATGCTCACGGCTTTTCGTGAAGTTCCAAATTCCCAAGGGCAGGCGTCCGGTTCTTCGCCGTCAGCAGCGTCTCCGTACCCATCTCCATCCCCGTCCAACCATTGGCTCGGGTTCGAGGGCAATGCATCCGCTCCGTCCTCAACGGACCAGTTTTCATCCGGGTTGGAATAACCGTCGAGGTCGCTGTCGGGGCAGCCGTACCGGTCGGCGGTGGAGAAGGCGTTCACGGTTGGGCAAGCATCGGGCTTGTACCCGTCTGGATTGTCGCCGTAGCCGTCGCGGTCTGTATCGGACCATTGGCTGGATTCTGAAGGAAACACATCCCCGTCTTGGCCGTTGCTGTTGTCTCCGTATCCGTCGCCGTCAGCATCGGACCATTGATCTGGGTTGTTGGGAAACACATCGGGGTTGTTGCCTGCGACGTTGTCTCCGTACCCGTCCTCGTCGGTGTCTTTCCACTGTGTTTCGTCGTTTGGGAAGGCGTCCGGCTGGTTGCCGTCAGGGTTGTCTCCGTACCCGTCCCCGTCGGCGTCGGCATTTTGCGTTGCGTCGTTGGGAAATGGATCGTTCCGGTCGTTGACAAGGTCCCCGTCGGAGTCGAGGTCAAAATACGTGATTTTGGTGCTGCTGAGCGTGTTTCCAGCAGCGTAAAAGGGACCGTTGAAAGCCATCGAAAGGCCCACGATTTCGCCGGATGCTTCAAAATTTTCAACGACGCTGAAGTTGGTTTCATCGAGGAAAGTGACCTTCCCTTGCTTTGCTCCAACGATGTAGTAAGCGTTGGCGTAGGCGAGGTAGGTGGTTTGCTTGGTGTGCCCAAGGGATTGGGTCGCAACGTTCCATGATTCCGTGCTGTACTTGTAGGCCGTACCGCCGGTCGTCCCTGCGAGCATGGTCTCGTTGTCGACCGAGAACAGGGTCGAGACGATGGCGCTCGGTTCCGTGAGGGTGTTGGTGAGCGTTCCGTCAGTGGCATGGACGTAGATTTTCTTGTCGTAGGAAGCGATGGCGATGCGACCGTCGTGCAGGATTTCAAAAGCGGAAATGCCCGCCTGCACGGTGGTGCTGCTGATGCCCGTGAAACCGACGGCGTCGTAACGGTCAGCACGACGTTTTCCGGCAGAGTACATGAGCCAGAGGTATCCCTCTTGGTCGTAGACGGCGTCGTTGACGGGGTCAGGTGTTGAGAGGTTACGGTACACGGATTGGGTGGTCATCTGGACCACGATAACGCCGGTTTGGTGGGCGACGGTGACAAGTTCTTGAGCGCCGTCAATCCGAGCCTTGTTGGCATCTACATCGAGCAAGACCGACCACTGAAGGGAAAGGGTGCCGTTGTTGCTCAAGGTGTTCTTGCTGACGTTTCCTTGGTCGGTGACCGTGAGAATACTCCCGTCGTTCAACTTCGTCCAGAGCACCATAGGGGCGCCCAATTCATCGGTTTGACCCGCATCCGTAAGGGTTGAGATGTCCGGTGTTGCTGAAACGGCCACCGTGACTTGCGCTGTGAGCAGAAAAACAACCGACAACGTGAGAAGACGGTTCATGGGTCCAGCGAGGTCTTCGGTAGATATGAAGAAGACGCTTTCCTGTGATGTCACTCGTCCTCGTCGCCTTCGTTTTCCGGCTTGAGCACTTTGGCTGCCGGCTTGGTCACGGGCGTGAGTTTTCCTCGGACGGGCCGCAAGGTGGCCGTGGCTGGCCGACCTGCCGTCGCTGGCGGCGGCGAGCCACGTTCCGTGGCGGGCATGAGCATGTGGCCGACAGGTGTCAAGACGGCGGTTCGGACTTCCTCCTCAACAAGCGGCTTCATGACGCCTCGAATGGGCTTGAGCAAGGCTGCGGGTCGTGCCATCGCTTTCGTTTCTGTCTCGCTTGGTTCAGCGTCCATTTCTTCAAGCACGGCTTCGGAGGCGAGTTCTTCCATCTCAAGGTCGAGATCCTCCGTTTCGGTTTCGAGGATCGTCTCTTGGACGACTTCGGCCAGATCTTCTGCACCTTCTTCGGAGGCTTGGATCTCGGTTTCAACGAGTTCCGCTTCGTCAAAGACTTGTGCTTCGAGGGTTTCGGAATCAAGGGGCGCCGAGGCCGACAGGTCGCTCGTTTCTTCCTCCACAGGGAGCTCTTCTTCAACAGCTTCCTCCATCGCTTGGTCTTCTTGAGGGACCAATCCTGGGGCACCGATGGGTTGCCGAACGGTCCGAACGGGTTCCGGCAAAACCGGTTGGGCCAGAGGTTGTCGAACGTTTCGCATTGGGGGCGCGACTGTTTGGCCGATGAGGGGCTTTGCTGTGGTCATCGGGGCTCGCATACCGCCGAGTCCGAGGCGCGGTTCCTCTTGCGCTTGTTGCCCCATCAAGCCACGTAGTGGGCGACCAGCAGCTGCTCCGAGCCCATCTGGCCGTGCACCAAGTGCTGTCGGGTCCATGGCGCCTGCACCAAAGGCTGCGGGGGTTTGACCGGAGATGGACTGCATCCACTTCTGACGCTTTTCGGCTCGGGTGTCGGTGGATTGAAGGGTCGAATACTCCTGTTCTCGTGCCCGCAATTCGCCTTCGTCGGCCTCGATTTCGCCTTGAATCTGTGAGGTGACGGCCTCGCGCATCTTTTCCTCGGCCATTTCCTTGAAGGATTCCATTTTTTCGGCGAGCCCTTTCAACCGGTCACGGATTTCAGCACGCTTCAGGCCAAGTTGGGCTTCGATTTCCGCCCGAATCTGGGCCTCTCGTTTGCGCACATCGATGAGCGCCTTGTTGCGCATGATCTCTTCTCGCTTGTCGAGTTGGCGCTCCAGTTGAGTCGCCACCTCGTTTTCCTTGCGAGTTTTGAATTCTTGGAGGCGTTCTTCCATCTCCACTTCGAGTTCAAGGGTTGTTTCTTCCTTGAGCAGATCGAGGTCGGTTTCGTGCGTGAGGCGTTCGTTTCGAAGTTGAGCATCAACCTCCGACATGATGGCTTTCCGGGCAGCGGCCTCGCGGGATTGGAACTCGAGGTCAAGGCGTTCACTCCAATCGGCTTTGTTGGCTGAATATTGGGCTTCGAGTTGCTCTCGCAATTCGGCCTCACGTTCGTAGCGGTAGCGGGAAAGGCGGTTCTGCATCTCGGCTTCCCTGGCATGACGGTACGCGTTGAAATCATGTTCCATCCGGTGCTCAAGCTCGGTTTCGATTTCCGCCTGCAGACTTCGCGAGATGTCGTCGATGGCCTTGTTGAACGTTAGGTCGTAACGCGCCTTCAAGCGTCCTTTTCGTTCGGCAAGCCGATCGGCCTGTTGTTCGTTGAGTTGCTGTTCAATTTGAATCCGGAGTTCATCCCTTCGCTTGGCGATGGCCAGTTCCACATCTTCCCGCATACGGTCTTCCATGTGGTCGGTTTCGCGTCGCAATTGAGATTCGATTTCCTCTTGCAACTGCTGAGCGATGTCCTCTTCAAGGCGAAGGCTACGACGTTCAAACTCCACCTTCAAGCGTGCTTCCCGTTGCTTGAGTCGCTGACGCAGTTGCTGTTCAAGACGGGTGCGGATGCCTCGGCGAAGTTGTTCCTCGCGCTCGGCCAACAAGGCTTGGTGGCCTTCCTCAAGGCGAGAAATTTCATGACGCTCCATTTCCTCAAATCGCTGCTCCATCTCCTGCTCGAGGTTTGCTTCAATGCTCCGGAGCCGTTCCTGGAGTTCACGATTGTACTCCAGCCGCAAGCGTTCTTGCTGAATGGTGAGACGACGTTCGTATTCCTCGTGAAGTTGGGTCTCGATGGAGGCTTTGATTTCCTCCTTTCGTTCTTCGATCCGACGGTGTTGCTCAACGCCATGTTGTTCGTGAAGCGTACTCACCTGGCGTTGTAGTCGAAGGTCCAGTTCGTGGCGAACCCGGTCCTCCTCCTGAGCGAGGGCGTCTCGTTCCATGGTTTCGAGTTCTGCTTCCATGGCGGTGCGCAAATCTCGTTCAAGCGCATCGAGCGTAAGTTCGTGCTGCGTCGCCAAATCCTTGGCGATGTTTGCTTTCATGGCGTTCACTCTTTCGGTGATGGCCTGCTGACGGAGCCGGCGTTCCCGCCTCAAATCGGCTCGGAGTCGCTCTTCCTGTCGGAATCGGGCTTGTGTTCCAACGGCCTCATCAAGCGTCGTCGTGCCGGCTGAGGTGAACTGAGAGCGTAGGGATGCCAAGGTCACCCTGTCGCCGATGTCCATACCCTCCCGGGGGGCATTTGGACCATCACCGTCATGGCTTTCGCTCGTGCTCATCGGAATCCCATCCACTTCTTCATGGGCTTCTCTTCATAGATAAGGAGCGCGACGAACAATCGGCCGAATCGGGCGCTTTTTCACCCTTCTCTGAGCCTCGGAACGGGTCAAAACCGAACCACGAATTCGGTTTCGCAAGCCGGACAGGTGATGTCCCTTTTTCCGGGTCGGCGCTTCATGCGAAGGTTGCGCTCGCACCCCGGGCAGGACAGTTCCACTCGAGGCGTTTGGGCTTCGAGCGTGAAAAAGCATTCACACATGCCGCACTTGAGTTGAGCGGGACGTTCGTCCACCCCAGCGACCAAAACCTTCGAACATGACGGACAGGAGAGCTTCTCCTCCTTCCATTTGCGGCGCGTGACAGGGTGATCAACGCGAACCCGAGCCTCGCAAAGTTGGCAGGTCAATTCGCCCAGGCCCAACGGGAGCATGCCCTGACATTTGGGACAGGACAGCACCGGCGGCGCAACCTTTGACTCCACAGACAACTCTTCCGTCATCGGGCATCACTTCTTTTTGGAATAGAGGACAAGTTGTTCGGGAATGAAATTCCAAGGCACGGCGAGCGTGAGTCCAAACTCCTCGGAAAGGCGTACGATGAGTTGCTTGGCGCTGACCTGGTCCCGTGAACCTTCGAGGTTCAACACGATCACATCTCGTCCCTGCTCGTCAACCGCCAAGGTTGCAAGGGTTGCCGTCACGCTAGGCGAAGTGGCTTGTGGAGCGGGTCCTGGAGCAGGGTGATGCGTGGTGACGTTGAGCAGTTCGGGCAAATCAACCCGCTTGTTGACGCACCACCATCGGGCTCGCCCTTCATCACGGTGGTTTTCAACGAGCTCGAGCGAAGCGAGTTTCTTCAGATGGTGGTAGAGGTTGTACCGGTCGACACCCACCGCCTCTTGAAGTTGAACGGTGCTCATTTCCTCGGTACCCGACAAGGCGATGTAGGCTTTGCGTCGCGTCGGGTGGGCGAGTGCCGTGGTGATGGGGTCGCCTCGTACTCGTCCCATTCGCCCACCAATGTTGATGAGGGGTGCTTAGGGTTTGAAGATGTCCCTTTGTCCGAATTGTGGAGGCTCACGCCTTGGTCGGTAAATATCGTGCACGGAACGAAGCAAATGCGGTTCTTGTGTCACTGACCATCGTGCGAAGGGTTTCTTTCAAAAGCGAGATTGCTTGACCGTTTTGCGCCAATCTTGCTCCGTTCAGAATCACCAAGATGACCGATGCTTCATGAATCAGGACGCCGACCCAAAGTTGGTCGTACCATTGCTGGATGACGGCGATGACGAGCGTGACGGTGATCGCCACGGAGAAAAACAGATTTTGCATCAAGGTTCGCTGAGCCTGCCTTGCAAGGTCGATCATTTCGGTGAGCATTCTCGGGTCGTCGCCAGGAATCAAGATGTCGGCCGCTTCCAAGTTGACCGTTTCCCCCGTCCCAACAGCAACCCCAACGTCTGCAACGGCAAGGGCTGCAGCATCGTTGAACCCGTCCCCGACCATCATCGTGACGTGCGATGAAGAGCGTGCTTTAACCCACTTGACCTTGTCTTCAGGACTCAGACCTCCGTGGGCGGCGCTCTCTGCCAAGCCCACCGAGCGAGCGAATTCTGAGACCGCGTTTTGGTGGTCACCCGACAAGATTTCGACGTTGATGGAGCGTTGATTGAGGGATTGAATGAGCGCAGCAGAGCCGTCTCGTGTGTCGTCGTGGATGAAGGTGACAAGCGCCACCGCTTGCCCGTCTTTGGCCAAAAGGCTGGCGCCGTGACCTTCTTTGGTGGCGTGTGAAAACGCGTCCTGAAGTTTCTTTTCCACCTCGATGCCCATTGAGGCGGCTTTGTCTGGGCGGAGAAACGCCACATGACTTCCAGCGTGGGTGCCTTGAATCCCTGCATCGACGTCTTGGAGGTTGGTGATGCTCGAGGCGGTGAGGTTGTGATCAGCACAGTGGTCCATCACGGCCAAGGCGTATGGGTGAGAGGAACGGGCCTCAAGCCCCATCATCAGCTTGAGCGCAGCCTCCATTCGGCGGTTTTTCCCAAGAACGACTTCGCCCACCGTTGGCCGTCCAGATGTCAAGGTGCCGGTTTTGTCCAAGAGAACATGATTCACGCGGGCCATGCGCTCGAGAGCGTCACCTCCTCGAACGATAACACCGCGCTGTGCTGCGTTCGACAGGGCCGCTGCGTGAGGGACAGGGGTGGCTAAAAGAAGAGCGCAGGGGCACGAAACCACCCAGAGAAGGAGAATGATTTTCCAATTGTCGGGGAACATGAAATACCACACGGCAAACGCTCCGAAAAGCACCATCGGAACCCAAACCGCCGTGAATTTTTCAATGCCGCTGTGAAGGCGAGGCGGCGCCTCTCGGAAGGCGTGAACCGCGTCGATGAGGCCGGAGAGCCGGGTTGCATCGCCAACGGCCAAAACCTCGCAAATCACCGGGCCTCTGGCCAACACCAAACCCGCTTCGATGACATCGCCGGGCTGAACATCCACGGGTACAGATTCACCGGTGAGGGGGGCTTTGTTGAGGGCACCTTTCCCTTCGAGGATGCGCCCATCGGCGGGGATGAGTTCTCCGCTACGGATTTCGATTCGGTCCCCCGGGCGAATTAAATCGATGGGAACGGTTTCGGTTTCGGGTCCAGTTTGCACCGGCGAGGCCATCAGGAGGCCACCGGCCATGGGGAGTTTGATGCCCGCTCCGGGCGTAGAAATCGTCATCTCGGGGGTAAGGCATTTCGCTTGAGGGTCGTTGATTTTCCTCGCAGTTCGGGGCAGGCGGTCAAGTCCGCCTTGCATCGCCTCTCGCGCTTTGAGCAGGGCGTCGCCTTCAAGGTGGGCGGTGAAAGCAACCAGAATGGTGACGATGAGGGCTTCTTCCCACATCCCCAAGATTCCAGCACCAAGGACGGCAAGACTGGTCAAGACTTGGAAGCCCATTTGCAGGTTTCGAAGCGAGGCGATCGCCTCTTTGAACATTTGAAGTCCACCGATCAAAACGCCGGGCAAAGCCAAAACCGGAATCAACCAACCGTGGTATCCGAGCAGTTCGGCGAGCATCACCAGCGCAAGCACGGGAAGGGCGATACCGCCTCCGATAAGCCGCCATTGGTCGGGACGGAGTCGATTCGAGGTCGCAGCAGCGAAGGACGGCTTTGATCCAATCATGTGCTCCAGTGCTCGGTTTCGTGCCTCAATCAGGTCTTGCTCTGAACTGGCGACCAACTGAACGAGAATACGGTCGTCGTCCGAAACTTCAGCATCGAGAATGCCGGGCTGCCTCCGAACGACCCGCTCCAACTGTGCAAGAGGTACCCCGTTTCGTTCGGCCACGGCTTTGGCGCGAACACCCACGAGTTCGTGATGCTCCACATCGGGCGCATGACCGAGGGAGCGAAGCACCGAAGAAACCTCGGAGAGGGGACCTTCTTCGAGATTTACTTCCAAACTCACTTCGGCCGATGTGGCCGATACGTTGGATGTTGTGACCTGTTTCATGTGCCGCAAAGCCCCCATGGCTTTGGAGGCACAATCGGGGCAATCCATGCCCAACAACGGCCAACTGACGTTGTAGGTGCCGGTGGGTTCGGTGAGGACGGTGGTGTCCACTCGTTCTGCCACGAAGACCTCGAGGGGATCCTCTTCATTGAGGACCACAGGGGCGAGTGCAGGGGATGGCTCGTGTGCAGGAATGTCAACGATGACATCGTCTTCAAGGGAGAGGAAGAACTCGTCCTCATTGCCCCTTCCCATGCCTCGGGGTGATGTTGGGTGTTCATCAATCCTCGCACTTTATCGGTTCAAATCACCTGAAGGCGAATGTTCATCCTCGTCCGTCAACTCACCCGCGTTATGCAGTGGCTCCCCGATGGATGGATGCCCAAGGTGGTCGTCATCGACATTGACGGAACCGTAACCGACGGCAACAAGGTCCTCTCCCTCGCCGCAGTCGAGGCCTTGCGTTCCCTTGAAGCGCACGGGGTGCCGGTGGTTCTCGCTACCGGAAACGTGCGCCCGGTGGCCTACGGGCTGTGGCGCTTCATCGGTTTGAGCGGACCGATGTGTTGCGAAAACGGCGGGGTTCTCTGGCACCCCGAATGGAACGAGCCGGTGATTCGAGCATCTGGCCGGTCAGCCAAAGAAGCAGCGGAATGGCTGGCTTCGCGAATACCGGGACTTGACAGCTCGGGCATCGCCACCAATACGTGGAGAGAAAGCGAGTGGTGTTTGCACCCAGACGAAGACCTTCATGCCATTGAAAGCGAGCTTGCAACCAGCGCATGGGTTGATTTGAGCGTTGTCCGGACCGGTTTTGCCATCCACCTCATGGACCCCTGTTTGAGCAAAGGGCAAGGGCTGGAGGCGTTGTTCGGACGCATGGGGTGGGTGCTTAGCGATGCCTTGGCTGTGGGCGATGCACCCAACGATCTTTCCATGTTCGCCTCGGCGGGTTGGTCCGTTGCGGTTGGGGGGGCGTTCGAGGAGGTACAGGCAGCAGCCGACGTCGTCTCCCCCCATCATCACGGTGAGACCTTTCCTCCGCTGGTGGAGGCCATTTTGCAGGCAATCGCCGCCAAGAGGTGATGCCGTGAAAGCGGTGGGGATTGACCTCGGCGGAAGCGGGTTCCGCGTCGGGGTGTACGACATCGCTACGGGACAGCGGACAGGTCCTCTTCTGTCCTTTCAACACCGTGCTTCCCTTCACCCTGACGATGTGCTTCTTCAGATCGGTGAAGCGCTGGAGGGCCTGGGTTGGAACGGGCCAATCGGTCTTGGATTTCCGGGTGCGGTTGTGAACAACCTCATCCAAACGGCCCCCAACCTCGGAAGGGCTTGGTGCGAGGTGGATGTGGAAGCGGCTCTTTCGCCTTTTCACGGCGGTCAGTTTTCCATGCTGAACGACGCCGACGCTGCCGCCGAGGGTGAGCGACGCTTTGGTGCAAGCCACGGCGATCATGCTTGCGTGTTGACCCTCACGGTGGGTACGGGGCTTGGAACCACCGTCCATCAGAACGGGGTTTTGGTGCCCAATTTAGAATACGGACGGCTGCCTCATCCCTCCCGTGAGGGGGTGCTCGAAGAGCATCTGTCCGGGCAAGTTCGTCAAGCCGAAAACCTCACGCTTCAGGCGTGGTCAGAACGCTTTCAGGAGGGACTTTCTTTCCTCGAGGGCCGAATTCGTCCCGACCTCGTTGTAGTCAGCGGAGGGATCACCGAACACTGGTCCACCCTCACCCCTCTGTTGACCACCCGGGCCGGACTCGTGAGGGCCACGCTGGCGAACGATGCCGGGCCCCTCGGAGCCGCCCTTTGGGTGGCTTCAAACCATCTCGATTAGGGAGCCTCTTCTAGGGAGAAAGACGTGACCATTTGCATGGCCTCGCCGTACTTGATTTTCCCAATGTATTCCCTGCTGCGTCCGTGCGTGACGACGCGAAGACGGTAGGAGCAGGTTCGCTTCGTTCGTCCCTTTTTGTGATGTTTGTAGAAGTGGACGCCGATTTTGTATGGACCCAACGGGGCTTGTTCCTTCCAAACGACGTTTTCCACCGGCGTGTTCGAGACCGGTCGAACGTTCATATCAACATCCAAATCACCGCCGCAATCGCTTTTTTTGTTGTTGAAGTAGATGCGCTCACCCGATGGACAAAACACGTGCAAGTCCAAATCGTTGTAATCGTCCCATGCCAGCGAGATTTGAACCACCCCTGATGACCCGCCTTCACGCTCAAGGCGCTCGTCGATGTTCACCTCGAGTTCTTCATCGCTATTTTCTGCAACGACGACACCGCTGCCGAGTTGTTCTTCTGCGACCAAGGCAGCGTGTTGATTCATCGGCGGTTCGTTGGATTCGATCCAAGATGAACGCGCGTCCAGTTCCAAAAGGCGTTCCTCGTCGTTTGGCGCTTGGTCCTCCTCGTCCCCAGGTGCGTCGATTTCGGAAACGGGGTGGATGAGATCAAGTTCCATGATGTTCCGGTTCCGTCGCTCTTCACGCTCTCGCCACGCAGTTTGCTCGTTTGTCGGTACTTCTCCTACCTGCGGCAAATTGACCAGCAGACGCATTCGACCTTGATGGGCGCCAATGCGTGTCTTGGTGCTGTATTTTTCAGCGAGTGCAAGAGCTCTTAGCCGGGTGTTCCGTCGTTTCCAATAACGCCCGAAAATGTACAAACCTGCGGAGCCGAGACCAACGCTGGTTACTGTGGTCACGGGTTCAACCATACCTTTCCTTCTTGACCTGCTCCCCTATAAGGGGATGGTAAGAACCCCCCCATCAGGACAAAAATTCGGCATTCAAGGCGTCAAGAGAGGCTTGATTCGGACGCAAAACCTCATCGGGAACGTCGAGCAGAGCCTCGTCCACCAACCCCAGGTCTTCGACGAGCGATGGCTTTGAAGCGTCGAAATAGAGCAACCCGGTCACGTGCTTCCCGTCGGACTCTGCAGCGTGGAGTGCGCTGAGGGCCGCCATGGCATCGCCCGGGTCGTGTTCTTCCGAGATGGTTTCGAGACGAATCGTAGACCCGTCGTGCAGCGTGATGTCCTTGAAGTGACCTTCAGGAACTTCGATTTCTTCGACCGGGTTGAAGTGGGGGATGTAATCTGCCATGTGCAAGGTGACCTCGTTTTCCTTGACATAACTGTAAGAACGCATGGATTCATCGTTGTTGTTGAAGGTCACGCACGGTGAAATGACGTCGATCAGGGCGAAGCCTTTGTGCGACATCGCCGCTTTGATCAACGAGGTGAGTTGTTTCTTTGAACCCGAGAAAGAGCGGGCGACAAAGGTGCATCCCAAGTTGATGGCCAACGCACAGAGATCGATGGGCTGGGTTTCGTTTGTAGGGCCCTTCTTTTTCTTCGAGCCGATGTCAGCGGTCGCCGAATACTGGCCCTTGGTCAACCCGTACACGCCGTTGTTTTCGATGATGTAGACCATGTCCACGTTTCGGCGGATGGCGTGAATCAATTGGCCGATGCCGATGGATGCTGAATCACCATCACCGGAAACTCCGAGGTAGAGGAGGTCCTTGTTCACAGCGTAGGCCCCGGTGGTGACGGAGGGCATTCGGCCGTGGACGGTGTTGAAACCGTGCGATTGCCCGAGGTAGTATGCCGGTGTTTTCGAAGAACACCCGATGCCCGACATCTTTGCGATGCGGTGAGGCTCGATGCCGTTCTCCCAAGCAGCGTTGATGATGACGGTTGAAATCTGGTCGTGGCCGCAGCCAGGGCAGAGCGAGGATGGACCGCCGGTGTAACTGTCCTTTGGTTCGTTGATGACGTTGAGCTTGATGGCTCGTGCAGGCTCTTCGCTCATTGTTTCACCTCCTCAAGGGTTGCCTTGATGCGTTCGGCGTAGATGCGAGCGCGAGGTGGCATACCGTCGGAGTACGCTACGGAATGAACCTTGGTGACCAAATCGTTGGGGAGCTCTCGGCGCAGAATGCCGTAGAGTTGTCCATCTCGGTTGATCTCAAGAACGATGACGGTTTCATGACGGCGAATGAAGGATTCAACTTCTGAATGGAAGGGCAGAGCACGAACACGGCACTGGCTGACCTTCAAGCCGGTTTCTTCGAGGATGTCGTCGATTTCTTGGATGGAATTTTCCATGCTTCCCAAGAAGACGATGCCCACTTCGCATTCAGCCTCCTCACGCAATACCGGTGCGGGGAGGGCGTCACGAGCGCCGTCAATCTTCATTCGCAGGCGTTGCATGAGGTTGTAGTAGTCCTCTGGCTTTTCCGAATACACGCCCATGGGGTTGTGACCGGTACCTCGATAGAGAATCGGGGCCATGCCTGAACCCGGAAGGGTGCGGTATGGAATGCCATCGCCGTCCACATCAAGGTAGCGTCCGAAGGTTTCGAAGGCATCAAACACGTCTTGTTCACGAACAACTTTTCCGCGGTCCATGGGAACGTCCGGATAGGTGAAGCCGCCGCACGCCCAGCGGTTCATCCCCAAATCGAGGTCGCTCATGCCGAAAACGGGCGTTTGGAAGCGCTCAGCGTAGTCAAATGCACGCCAGCCGAATTCAAAGCACTCTTCAACCGTTCCTGGAATGAGCACGATGTGTTGGGTGTCGCCGTGACTGCCCTCGTAGAGCATGGCGATGTCGGATTGTTGGGTTCGGGTTGGTAGCCCCGTTGAGGGCCCGACCCGAGTCACATCCCAAAAGACCGAGGGGACTTCGGCGAAATACGCCAACCCGATGAATTCCTGCATCAGGGAGATGCCCGGACCGGAGGTTGCGGTCATGCCTCGTCCGCCGGCCCAACCTGCACCGAGCACCATGCCGGCAGCAGCGAGTTCGTCCTCGGCTTGGATGACGGCCATCGTGGCCTTTCCATCATCGTCGGTTCGCAGGCGTGGAATGTAGTTGATGATGCCTTCAGCAAGCGAAGAGGAGGGCGTGATGGGGTACCAAGCCAAAAGTTGCACACCGCCGTAATGAGCGCCAAGAGCGGCTGCTTCATTGCCTTCGATGAAAAACTGAGGCTTCTTGACTTCCCTTGCCTCGACCGCATAGGGGTCCTCCTTGGTCAACTCCTCCCTGCAGTGTTCCCTTCCAAGACCGAGCGCCGTGATGTTGAGTTCAACAGCCGATGCCTTGCCTTTGAACTGCTTGGAGACCGCCGCCTCCAAACAGGTTTGGTCGATGCCGAGCAATTCAGCAAGAACACCCACGTAGATGATGTTGGTGACGAGTTTTGCGATTTTGGGGTTGATCTTCCGGGCCAAGGTGCTCATTGGAACCGGGTAGGACACAACATCGTCTCGTTCCACGGTCATCCCTTTCGTGTCGCTGTTCCAGATGACGACGGAACCCGGCTCAAGGGCTGCGAGGTCCTCGTCCCATGTTGCTGGATTGACGAGAACTTGGATGTGGGTTCGGTCGCCGGGTGCTTGGTAGCCTTTGTCCGAGAGGCGAACGATGTACCATGTTGGGAGGCCAGAAATGTTGGACGGAAAGAGGTTCTTCCCGCTCACGGGGACGCCCATTTCAAAGAGCGATTGCAAGAGAATGAGGTTGGCGGATTGCGACCCCGTTCCGTTCGCAGTAGCGATGTTGATGGTGAAGTCGTTGATGATGGTGCCCATACAAAACATCCTCTTTTCAGGAACGGTAGGTGCGTCCTTACCGGTTGGGGTTCGCATGCACCCTTTCAACATGTTGCCCCCCCATTCACTCCACTTCGTTCTGCTGGTGCCTCCGGCTGAGGTTGGAAGGGCAGGGCTCAAAACCAAACTTTGCTTGGGCTTTTCATGGCGGACGACAAATTGTCAACGGCTTGGGACAAAGCCGAGAAGGCCATCGCCAAAGGAAAAGGCGATGCGGCGCTCAAGATTCTTCGAGAGACCGACCCCGATGGTTCGGAGGCCACCACGCTACGCTTGGCCGGTCATGCCACATGGGTTGAAGCAAAGAACGGACACAACCGAGGCACGTACAGAAAGGCCGCCTCCTTGCTTCGCGAAGCGACCAAAAAGAACCCTCGGGACAAAAAGGCGGGCAGCCTCTACAACGACCTGCTCAACGAGATGCAGGACAAGCGCATCAGCGAGACCAACTTCCCTCGTTTGCTCAACGATGGCACGCCAACGCCCGCCGGTATCGTCGCCATCTTCCTCGCTGGCGTTTTGGTGCTCGCTGGCATCAACCTCGCCAACCAAACCGACACGACCACCGACATCGTGCAACTTGAGATGTCGTGGGGCAGCGGTTCAACGGGCGTCATCACCATTGAACTGTATCCTGACGACGCCCCCGTTCACGTTGAGAACTTCAAACTCCTCGTTGAACAGGGTCGTTACGACGACACCATCTTTCACCGGGTCATCGATGACTTCATGATACAAGGCGGCGATTTCACCAAAGGAGACGGGACCGGCGGCCATGCAGCCAAGTGGTTTGGCTACTGCAACGGGAACAGTGCAGCAGAGGCGGATTGCGACCAGACCCTCTACACCGTTCCGGACGAAGCCGGCAACGGCCTGCTTCACGAAGTGTGCACCATCTCCATGGCGAAAACCAGCGCCCCCAACACCGGTGGCAGCCAATTCTTCCTGATTCCAGAAGACAGCAACAACGGAAACGGTCCAAACTGGCTTGACGGTGTCCACACGGTGTTCGGTAAGGTGACCGAAGGCTGCGACCTCGTCACCGCGATCTCCCACACCGATACCGGCGCCAACGACAAGCCGGTGCAGGACGTCAAGCTGGTGAAGGCCACCTTCGTGGGCTCAGAAACAACGCCTTGGTACCAATTCTGGTGAAGGTGAAGCGACTTCGCCCGGTTGGGGTGAAACGGCAAGGGGGTTTTCTTCATAGACGGGTGGGTTTTCCCACGAATCATGGCGACGCTGGACCCCTTTCAAGCCCGACGAACCCTCGATGTTGGTGGCGACTATTTTGCGCTTGATGCTCTGGATGCCGCCGGCATACACATCGACCACCTCCCATACTCCGTTCGGATTTTGCTTGAGGGTGCGCTTCGGGGCAACGACGGCTTTCTGATCACCGAAGACGACATCAAACGGATTGCTGCGTGGACACCCGACGGCGAGCGCACCGAGATTCCTTTCCGCCCGTCTCGCGTGATTTTGCAAGACTTCACCGGTGTGCCTGCCGTGGTTGACTTGGCCGCTTTGAGGGACGCAATGGTGGAAATGGGTGGCGACCCTAAGAAGGTCAACCCCCAAGTGCCCGTCGATCTGGTCATTGACCACTCCGTTCAAGTCGACATTTCAGGAGCCCACAGCGATGCGCTCGACATGAACCTCGATATTGAATACCATCGCAACATGGAGCGCTACACTTTCCTCAAGTGGGGCCAACAATCGCTTGCAAACTTCCAAGCCGTCCCTCCTTCACGCGGCATCGTCCACCAAGTGAACCTCGAATTTTTGGCCACCGTGGCGCGTCAAGAAGAAGGCGTCTGGCTCGCCGACACGCTGGTCGGAACCGATTCCCACACGACGATGGTCAACGGGTTGGGCGTGCTCGGCTGGGGGGTTGGTGGAATTGAGGCCGAAGCGGTCATGCTCGGTCAACCCATCTACATGCTGGCCCCTGATGTTGTTGGTGTCCGCTTGACAGGGGCCCTCAACCCCAGCGTTACGGCCACGGACATGACTTTGCGCATCGTTGAGATGCTGCGGCATCACGGTGTGGTCGGAAAATTCGTTGAATTCTTCGGACCCGGGATGAAGGCGTTGTCCCTTGCTGACCGTGCCACCATCGCCAACATGGCGCCGGAGTATGGCGCCACGTGTGGATTCTTCCCCGTCGATGAACGCACCGTTGAATACCTCAGGCTCACAGGGCGTGACGAAGGGGCGATTGCCGGTGTCGAGGCCTACGCCAAAGCCCAGGGACTTTGGTACGCTGAAGGAGCGGAAGAAAAAGCCTACACCACTGTCCTTGAGTTGAATCTCGACGAGGTCGTTCCCGCCCTTGCAGGTCCGAAGCGACCGCAAGACCGCGTTGACCTTCACAACATGAAATCCCATTTTGTTGAGAGCCTCACGCACGAACTCGGCCACCATGGCCACGGGCTCGCCAAGGAGGACCTTTCCAAAGGCGCCATCGTCGAAATGAACGGGGAAATGTTTGATCTCAATCACGGCGATGTGGTCATCGCTGCCATCACCTCCTGCACAAACACCTCCAATCCCGGCGTGATGCTTACCGCAGGTTTGCTGGCTCGAAAGGCCCGCCAGCGTGGTCTCAAGGTCAAACCTTGGGTGCGCACCTCCCTCGCTCCGGGCAGCCGTGTGGTGACGGAATACTACGAAGCCACGGGTCTGCAAGATGACTTGAACGCCATGGGCTTCCATACGGTTGGTTACGGCTGCACAACGTGCATCGGGAACTCGGGCCCTCTTGATGCACCGATTGAAGCCGCCATCGACGAAGCTGGGCTCATCGTCGGCTCCGTTCTCTCAGGCAATCGGAACTTTGAGGGTCGCGTCCACGGGAAAGTCAAGGCATCGTACTTGGCGAGCCCTCCTCTGGTGGTCGCTTACGCCATCGCCGGCAATCTCGACATGGATTTGACCTCAGAGCCTTTGGGCCATGACAGCGAAGGCCAGCCCGTCATGCTCGCCGATGTGTGGCCAACGGATGAGGAGCTTCATGAGGCCATGCAAGTGATCACGCCTGACATGTTCCGGCAACGTTACGCAGACGCCATGAATGAACCTCGATGGAACAGCATCCCTGCAGAAGCCTCTCCGCTATATCCTTGGGACGAAGCCTCCACCTACATCCGCTTGCCTACTTTCTTTTCGGGATTGTCTGCCCAACCCGCTCCCATCCAAGCCATTGAGGGCGCTAAAGTCTTGTTGAAACTCGGCGATTCCATCACCACCGACCACATCTCGCCTGCTGGGTCTTTCCCTGCCGACGGGCCTGCGGGTGGATGGCTTACCGAGCGGGGCGTCCAGCCCGGTGACTTCAACTCCTTTGGGAGTCGTCGTGGGAATCACGAAATCATGATGCGAGGAACGTTCGCCAACGTCCGTATTCGAAATCAAATGGCGCCGGGAACGGAGGGTGGTTTTGCCCTGAACCACGAGTCCGGCGAGGTGATGTCCGTATACGATGCAGCCCAAATCAAAGCACCGAAGATCGTTCTCGCAGGAAGCCAATACGGCACGGGATCGTCGCGGGACTGGGCCGCGAAAGGCACCTATCTCTTGGGTGTGAAAGCCGTCATCGCGACCTCGTTTGAACGCATTCACCGCTCCAACCTCGTCGGCATGGGCGTGCTGCCCTTAACGTTCAAGGAGGGCACAACTCATGAAACGCTTGGCCTGTCCGGAAGCGAATCCTTCAGCATCCCGCTCTCCGACGGGGTCAAGCCGCTTGAGTGGGTAACCGTGGCCGCAACCGCACCCGACGGAACGGAGACCACCTTTGAGGCTCAAGTCAGGTTGGACACGCCGGTCGAGGTTGAATACTATCGAAACGGAGGCATTCTCCACACCGTTCTCCGTGAACTTGCCAAGCCCGTTGCATGATGCCAGCAGATTCAAGTCCATGTGTTCTGCCGAGAGACTGATGGCGGAGTTCCGTGGAAAGGTACGTTACCGATTCCGCTCGGACGACCATGACCTCAACGTTGTCATCGAAGGCGAGGCATCTTGGGTTGAAGAGCACATCTCCGAACTCGGTCTCTCCGGCGTTGGATGGACCATGCCTGTAGGAACTGAAGTCAAGGCAACCAACCTCTCGAGCGTGACCCGGAAGCGCCAGAAAGAGGAGCCGGGGCCCCAAGAGGACGATGCCCCAGAATCTTCCAAACCGCTTGATATGGGTCCAGAGCCGGACCCCGGACGAATTCCTGTCGTCCGCCGCCCCATCGGGGAACTGGATTTGAAAGTCAAACTGGCGGAGGTCGGGCTTGAACCAGCTGAACGACCTGATGCGGTTGAACTCATGGCCATGCTCGAAGATATCGAACCCCCACAACCCGTCTCAAGCGCAACCAGCGTTGATCCGCTTGCTGAGGCCTGGTTGAGGGAACTTCTCCAACTTGTGGTTCGCGACCACGGAATGAGCGGGCTCAGCACCGAAGATATCGAAGAAATCGCCAGCAGTAAACTGGGTGGCCGGGAGGGCACATCGCTTGAGGTCTGGCTTCAGTCCCTTTTTGCTGCTGGGAAGCTTGTGAAAATCCATGGCGGCGATGCCGTTGGATGGGGCCCTGCTCCAAAATGGCTCGTTGGACGATTCTGAACCTGGGGTTCAATTTGGGCGAAAAACGCCTCCCTTTTTACAAAAAACGGGACGCTGGATGCCAAATCATGAACTGCTTTGCAAAGGCATTATATTGCAACAAGGCCTCGCCGAGACAAGTGATGTCTATGCTTGCCCAAAACGACCTCTCTAAAGCCCGAATGCGCAGTCTTTTCCTCACCGTCTTGATGGTGCTCAGCACCACGGCTGCGCTCGCAACCACCGCAAGTGCCTCCGTCGCACGAACATACACCACCAACCGCGACCCCATGGACGTCGCTATCGGCGATTTTGATTGCGATGGGCACAACGACATGGCTGTTGCTACCGACGGAACCCACACCATGACCATCCTGTACAACGACGGCCTGGGCAATTTCAACGACCGTCAAGACATTTGGGTGGCAGGCAACCAAAGCCGCAACGCAGACTGGGATGAGTTTGCCAACGTTGAATTCGTGGAAGTTGGTGAATTCACCGGCGACAATGCGGTTGACATCGTCATCTACCAGAAAAATAACCCCTTCAAAACCAACGACCAAGGGCAACCCGCTGGCGAACCTGGCAACGTCACGATCCTCGAGAACGGTGGATGTTCAAACCGTGACTGGTCCATCGGAGCACGATTCACTCACTTTTGGGTCTGGGACCTCGCTGTCGGCGATGCAGACCAAGACGGAGACGACGACGTGTATGTCCTTGATTTGCTCGCTGATATTACCACCCAGCGAGTGGTGACCTACAAGGGACCCATCTCCTCCTCCACGCAAGGTTTCGTCACGAACCTTGGCTCGGCACAACAAAACACCTACCGAAGCATCGAAGTCGGTGATTGGGGAGAGACCAACCCTGCCTTTGGGTGCAACGGGGCTGCATCAACAACCGACGACGATATCTTCCTTCTGCGAAGCGAAGGTCTGGATTATGCCACCGGCCAAGTCACCAACCCCGGTAACGACGACAACATCACGATCATTGAATTCGACTGTCTCACCCAAAACTACCCAGCAACGTACGCCTACGGAACCAACCAAGCCAACACGCACGTGGTCAACATGGGCGTCCCCTCCACCGAGGATTTCGCCATTGCCGATGTTGGCTCAAGCGGCTACATCGACACCATCGCTGTGATGGACGGCAACCTCGAAAACGTGTCGTACAAGCAAACTACGGCTCAGGGGGCCTTTGGAAATGCCAAGATGGCCTATTTCGGCCCCTACATTTCGTGGGCCATTGAGGTTGAAGATCTCAACGGCGACGGCGAACCCGACTTCGTGAACCCCACCATTGCTTACCAACTCAACACCACCGACTCCGCTGGTGGAAGCACCTCGAGCTTCTTCCTCTCTTTCCCAACCACCGTTCAGGTGACCCTTTCCGACGGCAACGGAAACCACGTGAGTCCGCTTTCTTATCCAGCCGGCCGACGCCCGTCAGCCGTGGCGATTGGACAGCTCCAAGGCGGTCCGTCGTCAGCTCCAGATTTGGTCGTGGGCCACACGAACTACGCCTTTGGCGGATGGCGAGACAACTTCGGCTGGGCGGGTCAATACGACACCCTCACCGTGGTCGAAATGGACAACAAAGATTTGGCCGTGACGGATTTGGAGATCAGCCCCACCGACCGATTCTTTGGTGTCGTCGGTGAAGGAACCCGTACCGTCAACGTGACGGTCACCAACACCGGAATGGACACGCTCAACGGACAAACGGCCGACCTTGACGTCGTTTTGAAAATCGTAGACGAAGCCAATTCCACGAACACCACGGTGTACGCCAACGACTGGGATTCTCCCGAAGTGAAGACCGGTTGCGGAACCGGCTGTTCATGGGCCTACGAAGAATACGTTGACGGCCTCACCAAGTGGCACCTCCAAACCAACCAATCCGTGGGGGCTTCGACCGGAAACAACGACCCAAATGTTTCAGCCAATTACATCAACCCAACCGACTTCATGTGGGCCGGTGAAACCAAGACCAACGGCAGCGGTGATACTTGGACGGGTTACGGCAAAAACTGGGACGATGCCATGGTGCTCACCGATGTTGACCTCACGGGTGCCGACCGCGCCTTCATGAGCGTCGAACTCTTCCGTCATCTGGGACTTGGTGCCCTCGGAAACTCCGACGGAACCGGCTTTATTGTCGGCGATGTCTGGGACGATCTTGCCATCATCGAGGTCGGAAGCGACGAAACAGGCTGGAGCCTCATCGGCTGTCCGCAACTCGCCGCCGTGCAGGGCGCATGTGCCTCGGGCGCATCGATGTGGGGCGGGTTTGACAACGACCGCATGTTCAAGATCAACTCTTGGGGGGCTGCTCCAGAGAACATCGTCTACTACGGTCTCTTCTCCCCCGGCACCTACTACGGCTGGGACAACTTCACCGAGGAGGATCTTGGTGCGTTTGACCTCTCGCCATGGGCCGACCAGACCGTTGACATCCGCTTCCGCTTCCGAACCGGCTTTGAGGGTTCAACCGCCAACGACAACGAGAGTCGTTGGAGCGGACGTGACGGATTTGCTGTGGACAACTTGACCATCTGGAAGCAAAACACGGCCTTCTTGCCCAACCCTCAAACCCAAACCACCACCATCGGCCCGCTGAGTAACCTTCAGCCCGGCCAGGAATACACCACCTCAATCACGGCAAACCTGCTGAACGACACCACCTACCGAATTTCCGCAACCATCTCCAACAATGCTTGGGACCAACAGGCCATCAACGACGACGCCGTTGGTTATGTGACACCGTTCAATCTCTACGACCCGACGGTTGAATCGATTGAGTTCTTCAAGCCCGGCGGCCTTTACGCCGAGGGCATCTTTGATATCGGCGTGACCACCAACAATTTCGGCAACACCCCCGTTGACTTTGACATTGAAGCGACGGTGTACTCCGCTACGCCCTCCGATGTGTACTGCGGAACGCCTTCCGCCATCTGCGTGGAGAGTTTTGAGGGTGGTACGCAGGGTTACCGATACGAAGAAAACCAGCAACCAAAGGGTGCTATTTACAACGAAAACTCGTGTTCGACCAAGATCTTCAACAACAACGCCTACTGGTTCGGCCACCCCTGTGACACCGGCACCAACGGATACGACGACGCTTGGGCAAACGAGACCCTCACCATCCCCAACATCGACCTGACGAACATGGGCGGTGACTTCGTCTCCCTGAACTTTGAGTACTACGCTGACACCTTCTACACCATCGACCAGAACGGGAACATTGACCCCAGCGACTACGCTGTCATGACCGTTGATTACGACAAAGACGGCACAAACTACACCGGTCTTGTCTACGCCCAATGGAACGACTACAACGAAGATGGAACCTGCCAGAACGACGACGACGGCAACGGTATCGTGAACGCCACCGAATCCATTGACCGAACCGAATTGCAATTTATTGGCGATCCTGCCAACACCGACGGCTCGGGCAACTACAACGTCTTCTTCAACTCTGAAGAATTGGTCAAGACCACGAGCATTGACCTCACGCACCTGTACGTCCTCAACCGCTCGTCCTCCGACTCCACGCAGTGGCGCGCAGAATGCATGTCTCTGCAAGGCTCGATGGTTGATGTTCACTTTGAATTCCAATCCGACGATGACGGACGCAACGGCATCAACGATGGATTCAAGGGTGTTGGCTTCAACAACATCTCACTCCAAGAATACACCTTCGTCCAGGACGCCACCTACTCCACTTCTCGAACGAACGTTGACGCCGAGGAAGCAGCCTTGACCACCATCGCCAGCCACGAGTTCGTCTCAGGTGTCTATCGATTGGACATCAAGACGGTCTTCGATAACACCACGGTCGGAAAGCCTTGGTTTAACGACAACGAATTGTCCACAGCAAATAACATTGAGCGCGTGATCTTCAACGTGGAATCCGTTGACATCTCCATCGGGAAACCGAACACCTTGACCTGCCACTCTGACCAAACGCTGGAGTGCGTCTTGCCCATTGACGCCGCCTTGACCCACTCGTGGGACATCCAGGCGACAAACGGTGTGCTGGGAGGTGACTACATCTTCTACATGGAAGTCACCGACATGGCCGATGGCAGCCAAGCCCACTTGGTTGACTCTGGACCAGCGGTGTCCCTTCAAAGCCAAGAGCGCACCGACGTGACCTTCACTCCCTGGAATGGCTGGCTTGACGGACACACCTACAACATCAGCTTCTACGGCCGTCTTTCCGACGGCAGTGAAACGGGCAACGTTCGCTACTTCCACGCTTCCTTCGCCGATCGCGTTGACGTCGCTATCCTTTCGGACACCTCTTCGCGCACCTCGGCCATCAAAGAAGACCTGGCCATTCTCAACATGACCTACACCCAGTACGAAATCAACGACTGGAGCACCTACTTTGACGCAGGATGGTTCACCCACTACGACAAGATCGTCCTCCCTTGGCAGGAACAACTCGTCGCCAAGGACACGCAATTTGGCGGTGACGGATACTACCAGTATCTTGGCGAACCCGCCCGACGAACGGTTCTCGAGAACTTCATGTCCGCTGGAGGCACGGTTCAGGCTCACCTCGGCCCACTTGGAAGCCAAATCTACGGACTTGACCAAGGCCTCTCCGGTCGTCTGCCCTTTGGCTTGGACGTCCAAAGCCGAGACACGGCAGAGACTCAGGTGACGTACTCGACCATGGACTTGGCCGACCCGTACCACCCCATCATGGACAACATCGATGTCAACGCCTTCCAGGGCTTTGATGCGAGTTCCGGTGTCGCACAGGCCGTCTTGAACACGAAATCCGTGAGCACCAACAATGTCCCTGAGACCTGCGACGGTTACATGGAAGACGGCGGTTACTTCCAGCGTCTCATCCGTTCTTCAGAAGACATCCAAGACACGGTTCTTGGAGTGTGTAGTTACTTCTCCGGCGGCATGATCATCTCCACCATCGACGTCGCTACGCACTCTGAGCGCGCTGACAGCACGACCTTCCCGCTGCTGGGCAACCTGCTTCAGCACCAAGTCACGCCGTACCCTGACGGTTTCGGCACCTTGGGCAACGGGCTTGACCTCACCATCAACGGTGAAGTGCCCAGCATTGACCCGAGTACCGGTAACTACGCATTGCGCTACATGAAGAGCGATGCTACGCTTGAGTTCGGTTTCACCACGACGACCACCGAAACCCTCCACACGGATTGGATCATCGACGGTCCGACCAACTGGGACGGCTCCAGTCTCGCTAACGGTGTGACCGGTCACAGCACCGATGCAGCACCAAGCATGACCTTCTGTAAGGCGGATTTGGCTTCTCAGACCGGCTGTGCTCAAGGTGAACAGTGGGACATCACGCTGATGCTCCATGACGATGCTGGCCATGCTCGTATCATCGACGTGACCGTTGAGACCAACGATGTCTACGCCGATGAGTTCCGTCCTGAGGCCGACGCCACGATTGACATCCGTACGGATTACGAAGAAAACGTTGAGTTCACCGGCACGAAGACGGTGTCGAACGCCGAATGGGACGTTTACCAAATCACCTTACAGGGTGAAGGCGAGGATGCAGAATTGGTCATCCACTTTGACGCCAGCAATTCCTCCGACGCTGATGCACTTGACGGCAACGGCATTGAGACCTATGAGTGGAAGGTTCTGTTCGACGCTCCCTACGGCGACGACACCTTCGATCTCGACGGGCACACCTTCACCCAAAGTGCTGCGAGCGGCGGCTTGTGGTCGTACAAGTTCCAGAACGTGACTGTGGATTCAACGGGCACCACCAAGAACCAAATCCGTATGGAATTGGTCGTTTACGACAGCGCCGGTAAGTTCTCGGAAAAACACCGGATGTACTTCGTGGTTGTTCCCGAGGGCTTCGGAGATGAGGAACCCGTGATTCAGTGGGACACCGCAGTGAACGAGTCCAAGTACGACCAGGACACCATCACCATCGCTGGAACGGTCCTCTCCGGTGCAGAAACGAGTGAAGTGTATGTGGAAGCAGCCTTCTTTGAGGAGGATTTCTCCGCTTCCCCGGTCATGAAGTTTAACATGAGCACCCGAGGATTGTACGGGAAGAGCGACGCCATGGGCGACAACGACCGCTTTGAGATCACACTGAACATTGAAGGCTTCTATACGAACAAGTCCACAACACAGCGTGTGTACATCAAGTACTACGAAGGATCCTCCCCCAACGAACGCTGGGTGACAATCAAGTGGATCGAGTTGAATTTGCCTGCTTGTCAAGGCCTTGAACCAAACCCAGAAGCGGAAGCTGCCGGAGGCGAGTTCATCCTCGATGAAAACGGCGACTGCCAGTGGAGCGGTGCGTGGGAATACGACCCCGTCACCGGCGAATGGAAGGACAACACCAAGACGAACGATGGTGGAGACGCAACGGAATCCGGCCTTGACCCGATGATTCTCATCGGGGGCATCGTCCTCCTGCTCGTGATTATCGGTGGATCGGTGATGTTCATGCGAAAGGGCGGTGAAAAGGAAGACGTCTTCTCCGGCATGGAAGGTGCCTTCGGCGCTGACGCCCTTGATCCGACCGAACAATACGTCCAGCAACTGATTGCACAGGGTTACCCCGAAGAAACGGCTCGTGCGTTCGCCGCACAGTACGTCGGCCAAGCCGCAGCACAACCAGCCGCAGCACAACCAGCCGCAGCACAACCAGCCGCTGGTTACGATCAAGCGGTTTACGAGCAATACTACAACCAGTTTGTGGGGCAGGGTTACGATGCTGCAACGGCAGCGGCTTATGCGCAGCAATATGCGATTCAGTACGCGCAATCCCTGCAATAGGACCGGTCGAGAAGGGTTTGACCCTGAACGCCCCCGGGCGACCGCGTAGCGTGCCCATGTTGTAAGGTTGCCAGACGACGTTGCTTCGCACCAAGCCTCGGTGGATGGTCACCGGAGGAGAACCTTGGATGTTTGCGCGACGCAGCGAGCGTCTGCCTCGCAGCAAAGGGGCGGGGTCTGAAGACCCAGCGTATCCTTCCTCTGCCTCTGACCGCCTTGTACCATCAGTTTCAACAGATGGCTCCCGTTCATTGGGGAAGGCCCATCGATGTTGGAAAGGACCCAAGAACAACGGTTCACTCTTCTTCTGACCAGAAGGTTTCGTGGCTTGCTGTTTCACCGTCGTCCCCGTCAAGATGCGAGGTGAAATCGGGCATGCGAAGTCGCCAATTGTTGGGCAGAGGCTTCCCTTTGTCAATGATTTTGAGCATGCGTTCCTGCCACGAACGAGGTTTTCTTTGCATGATGTACATGTAAAGCACCGATGTTCGGATGTCTTCGTCCATCACCACAAAGCCCGTGGCGGCCTCGAAATTCATGGCCCTTAACAGATTAAATGCGGGTCGGTTGAACACTTGGAACCAACGCTTGGCGTTTCGCATGAGCACCATGATGACGATCAGAATGACGAGCGTGTTCAAACAGACGGCCGACCAAGTCGGTGCGCTGTAACGGCCCAAGAGGAGAACGAGCAAAAGAAGCACGGGAACGGCCGTAACGAGGAAAATGAAGGACTCCGAAAGCGGTGGTTTCCGCATTTTGAGCCGAATAGCGGCCCATCCGTCGTGATGCTTCTCGTAGGGGCGGAAGATTTCGGTTCGGTCCTGAGTTGCAGCCGTTTTGACCAGCTGGAGCAGGCCGTTAATTTTTCGAAATTGGGTGATGCCGACATCCATGTTGTCGTTGAGGATGGCTTGCAGGCGCTCTTGAGCCAGAGCGTATTCTCCCATATCGGCGAGAATGGAAGCCATTTCAACCACCGGCGTCACCTCATCGGGGAGATGGTCTCGGCATCGCTGCCACCAATGAAGTGCGTCGTGAAGCATTCCTAAATCATCAGCGAGCAGACGCCCCCCACGCATCCACATGTCAAGACGACTGGGGTCTGCAGCGACGATGCGTTTGGTTCCGGAGAGGGCGCTTGCTGCCTCGTTCATCGTCGGGGAGACGCCACCTGGTGGTAGGCAAGCCTCAACGTAGACCGACCACGCTTCAAGGTGGTCTTCATCGAGTTGTGTTGCTTTTTTTGCCTCGGCTTTTGCTTGAACACGGTCGCCGTTTTCCAAAGCCTCGAGAGCGTTGAGGTAATGCGACTCCGCAGTCATGGTACCGCCTCATTCGTCTGTTTTTCGCTCATATCTCCGTGGTGGGGCGCCGTCCCGGAAGTCACGGGGAGGTTGGTTGTGTGTGTGGCCAGAGCGTTTTCCCCTTGACCGCCGGTAAGCCCCGTCGGAAGACGAGCGTCGGTCGTCTCGGCGTTGGAAGCCACCACCTCGGTCGTTTCTTCGCTGTGGCCGGTCATCACCACCGTTGGAACGGTCGTCTCGGCGTTGGAAGCCACCATCTCGATCGTTTCTACGGAAGTCTCGTCGGTCTCCGTCGCTGCGACCTCGGCTTCTTCCGTCGCTGCGACCGCCGCCACCACCGCCTCCAGGGCGAGGTGCCTCACATCGGTTGCAGGCGTTTCTAAACGAGAAATTTGAGTTGTTGCATGCAGCACAGGTCCAATCGTTGGTGTTGAAATTGCCGTTCTGCTGACGCCCGTCTCTGGATTGGTCGTTTCGTTGGTTGTTGCGATATCCCCCTTCACGACGGTCATTTCGACGTTGGTAACCGCCTCGGTCGTTGCGACCCCCTCTATCGACACCGCCCGCAGGGCGAGCTGCTTCGCACCGGTTGCAGGTGTTTCTGAACGAGAAATTTGAGTTGTTGCATGCAGGGCATGTCCAGTCGTTCGAGTTGTTGTTACCCCCTTGGGACCGTCCGTCTCGGCGGTCATCGCGGCGTTGGAATCCGCCTCTTCGGTCGTCTCGGCGGTCGTCTCGGCGTTGGAATCCACCTTGCTGTCTCCCGTCGCCTTGAGGGCGAGTCGCCTGACAGCGATTGCACTCCGTCCGCCGAGCGAAGTTCGAGTTGTTGCATTTGGGGCAATCCCAATCATCGTTGAATGGTTGTTGGTCTGAACGCCCGCTGCGATGGTTTCGGTCGCTGGACCTTCCGTTGTGCCGCTGGTGGTCGGAACCTCCATCGTTTCGCTCCCAACGACCGCCCGAACTTCGGTCGTTTCGGTTTCGGTCGCTAAAACGTCCTTCGTTTCGTGAACGGTCTTCCCGCTGTTTTTTTGCCCGGACCGTCACCTGGACGCCAATGAGTTCCTCCATGTCAAGCGAACGGTCAATGTGAGCGATATGAGCCAAAGCGTGTTCCGTGCTTCCGAGCACCCCGTCCACCTTGCCGATGTAGGTGCCATCGTCGCTGCGAACCATGATGGCGTTCAACGAAGGAGAAGAGCCCTCAAAGTGAACCAGCAAGCCCCCTTCGTGGCTTTTTGATTCAACGGTACCTGAAAACATGGTGAGGCCTGCTGATTCCTGCTACCATTGCCTTTTGGTTGTGTCGGTTTAAGCATCGGGTTTGCGGCGGACCAGCACGGCGGCACCGAGGACCCCGAGCACCGAGAGCAGGCTTGCAGCAGGCAGAGCGGTTTCAGGTTCACTCGGAGCGGGAGCGACCGGCGTATCGTCGACCACGGGCGAGTTGATCCCGACCATCACTTGGGTCGTGCCCCCAGATTCGTCCGTTGCGGTGATCACCACATCGTAATCTGTGAGGCCATACGCCATGCAAACGGCGGTGGAAACATCAACGTTCCAGTTGATGCCGTCGATGGTGAAACCTTGGTAATCGCTTCCGCAAATCGTCAATCGCATGGTGACCGCTTCGAGATCAGGGTCCGAAACCAAACCGTTCATGGAGAATTGCAGTTGCCCTTCGTCCCAAGTTGCGTTTTCCCCGTTGAAATTTGTGGCTATTTGCACCACTGGCGGCGTGTTGGGCTTCACCAAGCCGAGGTCATATTCAGAGGAAAAGGCGAGCATGCTCGTGGCCTGCGCCTCGGTTTTGAATCCAAAGGCGCCAGGGCGGATGTTGTCAAGAGAAACGCTGACTTCGGTCGCCATCGTGCCGCTGACGGTGACGGTCTCGCCGGGGGCGCCCATCGCCTCGCCTTGCAGCGCACGAGCTGAGAAGATGAATTCATCAACGAGTCCAGCGGAGGTAACGCTCATCACCACGCTACTGCCGTCTTCGCTCAGGGTTGCCGTTGAGGTGAACAGCGTTCCAAAGACCCATGTGCGAGAATCGTTTTCATCGGTTGCGCCCAAGGGGTCAACGGCGTGGCAGGTGGCTGTTACCATCGTTGAGCTTGCGGGCTGGGTGACGAAAAAGTCGCCCAACACGTTGTTCGTGACGCTCCAACCTGCTTCGTCAAAGGTGCACTGCAGAGCCCAACCGTTCTCATCGGTCGCCCAGGCGTTGCCGACCGCAGCGGTGGCAAACGGCCAAGTTCCTTCACCGGAAGTTGGTATCTTCGTTCCGTTGGAAGGTACCGTGGCTGTCCAAGCGGGGACGTCGTTGGTCGCCGGTTCCTCGGTTGTGAAATCCATGAACATGTTGCACTGAAGGTCCCACTGTGTTCGGTCAAAGGCGACGAGCTGGGTCACCTGAAGCGAACCGTCGCCCAGGTAGGTGGACGAAGGTGGGTTGATGTGGTCGCAGGTTTGACCGCTGTCGGGTGCATTGTCCGTTACACGGAAATCATACATGCGCAGCCCTTGAAGCACAGGGAAGGTCACCCGGAGGGCAGCATTGCTCATGTTGGTGATGTTCATGGCGAGGGTGAAGTTTGAAACGCCGCTGTTGGGCAATTGGTCCCACCGAACATTGTTGGATTTGCCATCCGCCACTTCGAGGGCGATTTCCATGTCGTCGGTGGTTGAAGTTGGAACTTCTTTGCAATCGGCTGCCGCACCGAAGTTGGTGCATGAACGAGCGTCGGGATGGTTTTCAGGAACCAAGTTGACCTCGTCCAAACCGATACCGTCCTCAACGAATTCGAAATCGTTCCAATCAACACCGCCCGAATGGGGGATGCCCTCTCGCATACCGAGGCGCGTCTCCATGTCCGCAATGCACTTTGGCCCGATGCTGCGGACGGCGTCTCGCTCGTCCGTGCTGATCCAATCGTTATCGCCACCCGGCAAGCCCTCGAACAAGCCGTCCAGGTTGTCGCGGACGATGGGTGAGTTCGAGCCGTTTACCCACGCATTCGCGTACAAGTCACCGGTGGCCCAGTCGTCCAAGATGTCAAGTTCAAAGAGTGCAAAGTCGTATTCGAAGAGATCTTCAAAGGAGTAGCCGCTGCAATCCACGTCAAGACCGTCCTGTCGTCCCTCGGTTGGAGCGACGGTTGAGGTTGAATCAAGCGATGAGGTCAGCGGGCTGAAAACCACCGAGAGCATCACCAGGACGAGGCAGAGCGAGGCGAGGACGGTCAGTTGCTGCGGGCGAGCCATGTGTGCTGGCTGACCTTTCGCCTTCATGAACAATTGCCTGTTGCCGTCAAGGGACAAGCCGTTCCATCCTGCGGTGGAGGGCCCACCAGGGCAGCACCGTCCATAGCAAGGCAGCAAGCCATGACTGCCAAGCCGCTACGCCCCTATCCACCGTTGGGAGTTGGGTTTCCAAGAGGTGGTGATAGACGCCGTTGGGTGAAAGCAAATCCAACATCCCTTCCAGAGCGACCCACGCCGGGTCGTTCGCTTCCCCAACCGATACACCCGAAGCGTAGGCGACCATTGAGGTGATCAGTGCCCAAAGGAAAGTAAAGAAGAACCAAACGCCGACGCCAAAGGCGACGGCCGTTCCTTGTTCCCTTGCTGTCGTCGAAGCGAGGAGGGCAAAGAGGGTGTACCACAGGACGATGAGGCCGGTTGATACAGCGTAGACGAGCATCTCGGTCAAGGACGGCCATGCGTCCATTCGGTGATTGACGACCACGACCGTGATCAAAAGCAGCGCATAAACTGGCAAGAGAATGGCTTGGGCATGGCCGATGATGAGGGCCGCTGCTTGATGGGCCCGAGGCATGGGTTGAGCCAACTGGACCTCAAGCATCCCGCTGGCTCGGTCTTTACTCACACCGTCAAACGCCATCAAGACGGCGCACATGGTTGCTCCGAAAACCACCCCGAGGGAGGCGTAGAAGAGCACTTCCATGGCGGTGTCCGGTTGGTGACCGCCCGGCAAGACGATGTTCGGGTCTGAAAAACCCCATGCCAATCCCGGCAGGAAAAGGAGTAAAATCGGCAGCATCACTTTCAATCGAATGTTCGCCAGCCGGTCGATCCGGATACGTCGGGCGACCCTCAACACCCTGCGAAGGTCACTCATCTTCGTTCACCTCCATTGTTTGAAGGGGAAGCATCGCTGAAGACGAAACTTCGAGGCTGATGTCGTCAAAACTCATCCCGGTTGCAGCACAGAGCCATTCAACGAGGTTGGGTCTTAAAGGAGCCCAAGACATGACTTCAAGGCCTGAGTCAAGGCCAATTTTCAGGGCGTTGTGATGGTCACCTCGCAAAATCACCGTCCATGTTTCATCGTCTTGTTCCCATGACAGCACGTCGTTTCCAAGTTCCTCAAGCACCTTGGTGGAACGCAAATCGCCTTTGCCTCGGAGTTGATACCTTCCTTCCAAATCAAGCCGTCTTTCAACTTCCTCAAGCGGACCTTCATCCAACAATTGACCGCGGTGCATCAGTGCAATTCGGTCGATGAGACCCTCGAGCTGGGTGACCATGTGGGACGAAATCACCACGCTCACGCCTTTTTCAGCAAGACGTCGAACCAAGCCTGCAAACGCCTCCGCTGCAACGGGATCCAAGCCGTTGAACGGTTCATCCAACAACAACACACGTGGCGAACCGAGAAGGGCTGCTGCGATGGAAAGGCGTTGACGCATGCCTTGGCTCAAGTTGTCGAGGGGTTCGTCTGCGCGGTCGTGCAGGCCAACGAGCGTCAGCAATTGGTCGAGGCGTTGGGAACTTTGACCTCGCATTTCGCTGAGTTGGTGCAAGGTTTCGGTGACCGTTGAGCGACCCTGCCAACGGACCTGCTCGGGCATGTGACCCGCCCACGTTCGTAAATCCACCACCTCCCCTGATGTGCTCGTCTTGATGTGCCCCGTCACGGTTCCACCCTGAAGGGGAAGCACGCCGGCCATCATGCGAAGCAGGGTGGTTTTCCCCGCTCCGTTTGGCCCGATCAGCCCCAACACGCATCCCGAGTAGAGCGATAAATTGACGCAGTGGACCCCTGCTCCGGGTCGTGTTGCCCAAGGTTTCCACGGTTTCGGAGCGGGGAGGCGGTGACGGTGCTCGACATCTGTGAACACGAGCAACGGGTCCGCCATGGGCATTCGTAGGCGAACCCCTCGCATCAACCTTGGTGAGAGGCGAACCTCTATGACGAACAGGTGTTCGTTTGTCGGCGAACACGATGCTCTGGCAGGGTGCGACGCAAGCCTTGGCTCCGGTCTTGGGTGCCGGTGCTGCTCTTCTCCTTCTTTACCGTCGGAAAGGCGAAGGAACCGAGGAGATGTGGTACGGCCCAGTTGGCATTGACGGGCTCCGCCTCTTTCTTCTCTTACCGCCTCTGCTTTGGTTGGTGCCGGGCGGTTTGCTCCTTGTTCTTCCTTGCATGTTGGCGCTTTCCTTCGCAAGTCCAGCGGCTCGTGTGGCTTGGTCCGAGCACCGCAAGGAACGGGCTCTGGTCATCGGCGTATCGCTGCTTTGTTTTGGTGCGAGCGCCTTGCTCCCCGTCGCATCGCCAACGTCCCCCGAGGCATGGGGCCAACCGTTCTTTGACGAGAATCCGCATGCTCCAGTGTATCCGGCAAGCCATCAATACACCTGGGTGACGTCGGATGTGGTTGTGTTGCAATCTCTCAGCCTTCGCCTTCCCCATCAGCAAGGGGTTTGGGGGGCGGAGTGGTCTGCACTGACCCTTGCTTCAGCGTTCAATCTTGAGACCTCTCGTATGCACCAAGCCATCGAACTCATCGACGATGCGTTGCCGTTCAACCTGGACCCCAACGACGTTTTTCTTGAAGCGGTTCCTGCCCCGGGCACGGTTGATGTTCGCCTGACGAGCACCGATGTGCAATCGGTGGCGTTTCGTCACTTTGACATCAAAACGACGGCCATTGGCTTGGACCCGAGCGGCACCAAGGTCGGTGAGGTGGTGACGGCGAGCGTCGCTTCTTGGGGTGGGCAACTGGACATGCTCATCATCGTCCGCCCCGTTGCGCATCCGACCCTTGATGACGATGCTCGGGGCGAAGCGTGGATGAGAACGTGGCTGCAGGCTCAAACCTGATCTCCAGCGCTGTCAGTAGCGGACCTTTTTCCGCGTCAGGGTGCGCCAAATGCGCTGCAGCGGGTCGTAATACCGGTCAACCACGCGCTCCTTGAGTTGAATGATGGCATCGTCGGTGATTTGGATACCAGCGGGGCAAACTTCAGTGCAACATCGCGTGATGTTGCAGTATTCCACGCCAAATTCTTTCTTGATTTCAGGAACCCGGTCTTCGGTATCGAGCGGGTGCATCTCGTACTGTGCCAGGCGAACCAGGTTTCGTGGCCCGGCGAAATCATCGAAGAGTTCGTGGTCTCGCAAAACGTGGCAGGTGTTGACGCAGAGGAAACATTCGATGCACTCCCGGAAGTGTTGAACGCGGTCGGCTTCCATTTGGTTGAATTCCCAATCCTTGTGTTCCGGGCCGTTGATGGGTTTGATGCGTTGGGCGACCTCGTAGTTCCAACTGACATCGGTGACGAGGTCCTTCACATGCGGGAAGGTCTTCATCGGTCGAATTTCAATGGGCTGGCCTGCAGGTGTTTCGGCAACCACGTCGCTCATCCGGGTCATGCACATCAAGCGGGGTCGTCCGTTGATTTCAGCGGAACACGAGCCGCACTTGCCAGCTTTGCAGTTCCACCGTACCGCCATGTCGGGTTCTTGCTCGTGCTGGATGCGATGAACGCAGTCCAATACCACCATGCCTTCATCAAGTTCCAATTCGTAAGCCGTGAGCTTGGCTTCTTCGCCTTCGCCCCGTAGAATGTTAAACGATTGCTTGGTACCTTTCAAGGACATCAATTCCCACCTCCCGCTTCTGCGGCTCGCTCTGCGATCATCGCTTTCACTTCCTTGAGGGTATCTTGGAGGTCATCTCGCATCGCTTCCACGGGCTCTTGGCGGATTTTCATCTCGCCGTTTTCCATCCAGATGATGTTCAATGTCTTCCCCCAATAGTCGTCTTCGGGCGTGGGGAAGTCGTCCCGTGTGTGACCGCCTCGGCTCTCTTCGCGGGTGATGGCTGCGAGCGTGGCGGCGTGCGAGACATCGGCCATGTTGATCAGGTCAAGTGCTTGATGCCAGCCCGAGTTGTACTTCCGAGAGGTGCCCGAGGAGCACGCCATCGCACGTTCCTTGAACGCCTTGATATCGTCAAGAGCTTCCTCAAGTTCGGTCTTTGTTCGGATGATGCCGACCTTGGCTTGCATCATGTCCCGCATCTCGTCGTAGATGCGACCGGGGTTTTCGCCCCCTTCTCGTTGGAGAGGTGCAAGCATGTCGGCGATGGCTGCCTCCACTTGACCGTCATTGATGGCAGGTTGAGCCAAGTCCTTCGCACGCAAGGCTGCGAATTCGCCGGCTCGCTTTCCAAACACGATGAGATCGGACAGTGAGTTTCCACCAAGTCGGTTTGCCCCGTGCAGTCCTGAGGCGACTTCGCCGCATGCGAAGAGTCCGGGAACGGTTGTTTCCTGGGATTCAGCATCCACACGGACGCCGCCCATGACGTAGTGCGCCGTTGGTCCAACTTCCATGGGTTCCTTGCTGATGTCCACCCCTGCCAGTTCCTTGAACTGGTGGTGCATGGAGGGGAGTTTCTTCAAAATCGCTTCTTCTCCACGGTGGGAGATGTCGAGGAAAGCACCTCCATGAGGCGATCCTCGGCCCGCTTTCACCTCGGCGTTGATGGCTTTTGCCACCACATCCCGAGTCAGCAATTCGGGGGGTCGGCGAACGGTGGCGAGTTTACCACTCACGACCTCTTCGACCCATTGGTCCGCCTCTTCAATGGTGGCGGCGTGGTCACCGGCAAACATTTCAGGCACGTAGTCAAACATGAAACGGCTGCCTTCACTGTTGGTGAGCCGACCGCCTTCACCTCGGACACCTTCGGTGACGAGGATGCCTCGAACCGATGGAGGCCAAACCATCCCGGTCGGGTGGAATTGGACGAATTCCATGTCTCGTAATTCCGCTCCCGCCCACAGGGCGAGGGCATGACCGTCACCGGTGTATTCCCACGAACCGGAACAAACGGACCAGCACCGAGTGATGCCGCCGGTGGCGAGCACCACGGATTTGGCAGAGAAGGCGTGGAACTCACCATCAACGCGAGTGTAGGCCACGCAACCGGTGACACGGTCCCCTTCCTTGAGCAACGTTCTCACGGTGTATTCCATGTAGATGTCAATGCCTTCATGGATGCCTCGTTCCTGGAGCGTACGGATGATTTCGAGACCGGTGGCGTCACCAACGTGAGCCAACCGAGGGAAGGTGTGACCGCCGAAATTCCGCTGGTTGATGAGGTTCTTCGGTGTCCGGTCGAAGACGGCGCCCCACTGTTCGAGTTCTCGGACGCGGTCGGGGGCTTCTTTGGCATGGAGTTCAGCCATGCGCCAGTTGGCAAGCCATTTGCTTCCCTTCATCGTGTCGTGGAAATGAACCTTCCATCCGTCTCGTGGATCGGCGTTCTGCAAGGCTGCGGCACAGCCGCCTTCGGCCATGACCGTGTGGGCTTTGCCGAGCAACGACTTGGTGATGATGGCGGTTTTCGCTCCACTGCGTGCCGCCTCAATGGCCGCTCGGAGGCCAGCGCCGCCGGCCCCGATGACAATGACATCGTAGTTGTGTTTCGTGACGTTTTCTCCCATCATCTCACCTCAAATCACAAACAGCACCGCATCGCTGATTCGGCCTTCCGCAACGGCCAAGACCCAGAGGTCTCCCAAAAAGACAAAGGCCAACGACGTCCAAAACCAGAAGCCGTGGGAACGGTTGAGCACGCTGATTTTTCCAAAGAGTTGGCCACGGATGCGGCTGATTCCGGTGGTCCAACGATCGAGCATGCCCCCTGCCAAGTGTCGAAGGGCGTGACATGAGGTGACGTACATCGTGAGCAGGAACGCTTCAATGGCCATCACGAAGGTGCCGATGGACACGCCGTAGCCGTCGTGGGTCGTGGAAGTAAAGTGCATGGTGTGGGTCACGTCCCACCACTTGATGACCAAAATCACCATGGCGGCGTAGAGGAAGTAACGGTGAAGGTTGTTGAAGATGAACAGGCGCTTTTCGCCCTTGTATCCGATAGCCTTGTTGATGTCGGGCTCGTCCACCCAGCAAGCGGTGGGGCTGGCAAAGAACGTTCGGTAGTAAACGCGGCGCATGTAGTAGCATGTGCCTCGGAATCCGAAAGGAATCCACAGCACCAAAATAGCTGCATTCACCCATTCGGGGTGGTTCCAGGTGTTCAACCCGAACAGGTCCCATTCGAGGACGTTGGGAGAGAAGATGGGCGACATGACGGTGCTGCCGTGAAGCTTGTAGGAGATCAGCGATGTGCCGTCCGCTGCTTCCGTACCGAAGAGGAAGAGGCGCCAAAAGGTGTAGAGCAAGGCCGCCGTCAGCGCCACCCCCATGGCGAGCGGTTGACTCCACCAATTGTCAATTCGGTTCGTGCGTCCCAAGCCGTTGATGACCGGGAGTTTGATGCCTTCGCCCATGCTTTTCACCTGAGTCCCCGAAGGGAATGGTTGACGGGAGAAGCGCAGGGTCTTTGAGGTTCACCATTGAGCCGTGAGCCGAAAGTGAAAGAAATTCAGGCCAATTCAGACCAATTGACCTCGGCCTCCACCGTGTCGATTTCATCCACGTCCATTTGGGCAAGTTGCAATTTGCCCGACAACTCGTCGTTCACGGCGTGCCAGTAGGAGTATGCTTCAAGCACCCAAATCCCCGATTCCCGAGTCCCGTTGCCCGAGCCTTTTACGCCGCCGAAGGGGAGGTGAGCTTCCGCACCGGTGGTGGAGTTGTTGATGCCCGTCATGCCGGCTTTGATGCCGGTTTTGTAGCGGTAGGCTTCGAGGCGGTCGTTCGTGTAAATGGCCGAGGAAAGCCCGTAGGGGCTGGCGTTGGCAAGGTGCAAGGCATGGTCAAAATCATCGGCCTTGACCACGGTGACGACCGGGCCAAAGATTTCCTCATGGAAGCAGGTCATGTCTTCGGTGACATCGGTGAACACGTGCGGCCACATGAACACGCCTTCGCTCGCATCGCCCACGAAGTTTTCGGGGGCGTTGTTGGCGGTGATGCGCCCCTTGCCCCAGGCATGGGTGGCACCGCTGGCCTTCGCCATTTCCAGACCGGATTCGAAATCCTTGGCGTATTTCTCCGAGAGCATGGGGCCGTAGAGCACGTCTTGATGGACCAATGAGTTTCCGATGCGGGTCGTTTTGACCTTCTCCATGAATTTCTCCATGAAAGCGTCGTAAATGTCACGGTGGACGATGAGGTTGCCCAGGCTGGTGCAGCGTTGGCCTGCGGTCCCGAATGCACCCCAGTAAGCGCCGGCGACAGCATTGTCGAGATCGGCCGAGGGCATCACGACCAGCGGGTTCTTTCCACCGAGTTCCAGCGAACAGGAAACGAGGTTGCGACCGCAAACTTCACCGATCATTTTGCCGACCTCGGTCGACCCTGTAAACGAGATTTTGTTGACCAAGCCCTCGTCAACAGCATCCACAAGATACTGTCCGGCTCCGCTTCCCTTTCCGTGGACCAGATTGATGACCCCGTCGGGAAGGCCGGCTTGGTGCATGATGCGAGCGAGAGCGAAGGACAACAAGGGGGCATCTTGCGGGCTTTTCCAAACGCAGGTGTTGCCGCACATGATGGCGGGAATCATCTTCCAAAACGGGACGGCAGAGGGGAAGTTGCACGCATTGATGATACCGCACACCCCAAGCGGGCGGCGATAGGTGAACAATTCCTTGTCCGGCAATTCCGAATTGACGGTTTGTCCGTAAAGCCTTCGTCCCTCGGACTGGAAGAACAAACATGTATCGATGGCCTCTTGAATTTCCCCGCCGGATTCTTTGATGGTTTTCCCAATTTCCCGGGTTTCAAGAGCGACGAGAGCGTCTTTGTGTTCCATGAGCAGGCGTCCCATGTTGCCGATGATTTGGCCACGTGTGGGGGCTGGTGTCGCTGCCCAAGCAGGGAATGCAGCGTGGGCGGCATCGAGGGCGGCCCGGACGTCCTCTCGGGTTGAGAGCGGAAACTCACCGAGGCAATCGGCCAACAGAGCGGGGTTGGTGGAGGCAAAGGTGGCGTTATCGCTCGCTGAGGTCAACTGGCCGTTGATGATGTTGTAGCCCCGGACCGAGGGTTTCCCGTTTGGATTTTGGTTGTCGATGAATTCAAGGCCGGTTTCAAGAATGTGAACCATGGTCCTTGCACCCTCGCTCGTCTCTTGAATGTGATGGCGGAGGAACTTTGGGGCAGTGGCGCCCAACCCCTTTGAATCGTATTCCTCGGGTTTAAAGAGGGGTGTGCGGAACTCATCCTGCGACCCGTCATGAATTGGCTCAAGTTTAGTTATATACCGTCAAGAACACATTTCGGGGAGAGGGGAGAAGAGCATGGCCACCAAAGACGAAACCATTGAACTACGCGTTTCCAAAGCCATTCCTTCCGACGTCGGTTTCGGCAGAGCTCGGATTTCATCCGAGATGGGGCTGGACCTGAAACCCGGTGATTTTGTTGAAATCAGCGGTGAAGAACGGTCCACAGCAGCCATCTATTGGCGCAGTCGCCCGGAGGATGCCAAAATGGACATCATTCGCGTCGACGGCATCATCCGTAAGAATGCAGGCGTCAGTCTCGGAGACCGAGTCACCGTTCGAAAAGTGGAGGCGAAGCCCTGCACCAAACTCACCATTTCCCCGGTGATGGCCAGCAAACAGAAGGTCAAGTTCGGGCCAGGTATCGAAGGCTTCGCCAAGCGAGGGCTCGCCAAGCGCCCGGTCATGGCGGGCGACCGAATTTTCATCCCCGGCATGACGCTGTTCACCGAAGCCTTGCCCTTCGCAGTGATGGCAACCGTCCCCAAGGGCATTGTCGTGGTCAACACCGACACCGAGATCGTCATCAAGGACGAAGCCGTTGCCGAAGAGGACATGAGTCAATCGGAGGGCATCACCTACGAAGACGTCGGCGGAATAGGCCAGCAACTCCAGAAGGTCAGAGAGATGATCGAACTTCCACTCAAGCACCCCGAATTGTTCAGGCGACTCGGCATTGACCCCCCCAAAGGTGTTCTCCTTCACGGCCCACCCGGCACGGGAAAGACCATGATTGCAAAAGCCGTTGCAACGGAGGTCAACGCCCACTTCAAAAGCATCAACGGCCCGGAAATCATCTCAAAATACTACGGGGAGTCCGAGAAACAACTTCGAGAAATCTTCGACGAGGCTGCCGACAACGCACCGGGTATCGTCTTCATCGATGAAATCGATTCCATTTGCCCTAAGCGAGAAGAGGTGACCGGCGAAGTTGAGCGTCGTGTCGTTGCCCAAATGCTGACCTTGATGGACGGCATGCAAGGCCGGGACAATGTCGTGGTCATTGGTGCAACCAACCGCCGGGATGCGCTCGACCCCGCTCTGCGAAGGCCGGGCCGCTTTGACCGTGAAATCGAGATTGGCGTGCCCGATCGTGAAGGGCGCCACGAGATCATGGACGTTCACACACGCCAGATGCCCATCGCTGATGACTTTGATGTGGGTTGGGTCCTCGACAACACCTACGGCTTTGTTGGCGCAGATTTGGCTGCCCTGGTGCGAGAAGCAGCCATGCGCGCCTTGCGCCGCTACCTCCCCGAGATTGATCTTGAGGAGGAAACCCTCCCGCCAGAAGTCTTGGAGAAGATGGAGGTCTGCATGGACGACTTCAAGGAAGCCATCCGAGACATTGAACCCTCGGCGCTTCGTGAAATCTACGTCGAGGTGCCCGAGGTTTCATGGGAGGAGGTCGGCGGATTGAACGAAGTCAAGGACCGCCTCAAGGAATCGGTGGAATGGCCCCTCACCAAGCCCGAATTGTTCGAACACTTCGGAATCAAGCCGCCTCGAGGCATCGTCCTCTTTGGCGCTCCCGGAACGGGGAAGACCTTGCTTGCAAAGGCGATTGCCAACGAAGCCCAAGCGAACTTCATCAGCATCAAAGGTCCCGAATTGATTTCGAAGTGGGTCGGCGAATCGGAACGAGCCATTCGCGAGATCTTCAAGAAAGCCAAGCAATCTGCGCCTTCCATCATCTTCCTGGACGAGTTTGAGTCGATCGCCTCCATGCGCAGCGGCGGTAGTTCCTCTGAAGGCTCTGACGTCAGCAATCGGGTCGTTAATCAACTGCTCGCCAGCATGGACGGTGTCGAATCACTTGACGGCGTCATCATCGTTGCAGCGACCAACCGCCCCGAGATGATCGACCCTGCCTTGCTACGAAGCGGCCGCTTTGAGCGGGTGCTGCACGTTCCCCCGCCCGATGCAGCCGCCCGGGAAGCCATCTTCGCCATTCACTCCGAAGGCATGCCGCTCGGCAAATTCTCCTTCAAGGACCTCCTCAACGGTATGGACGGCTTCACCGGCGCCGACATCGAAGCGGTGTGCCGAGAAGCGGCGCTGATTTGCATGCGCGCTGGCAAGAAAAAGGTCATGAAGAACCACTTTGAAGAAGCCATTTCCCGCGTTCGCCCAACGGTCACACCCGACATGCTCGAGTATTACCAGAAAATGGAGACCCGCCTCACCTCTGGCCTGACCAACATCAAGCGAAATCGTGACTTTAGTCGCGGCATGGAAACCATGTGACGGTGCCTTCAGCACCGACGCATTGATGGGATTCCCACCCTACCCGGTGCTCAAGGAGTGAAACAATGGCCGTTTTTGGACGCGAAATGCTCGGACGACAGGTCCTTGACCGCACGGGTGCGGTCCTTGGGACGCTCCGGGACCTTCAGTTCGACATGAACACGGGCACCATCAGCGAGTTGATCGTTGAGGTGGAAGAGGGTCTGAGCGCTGCATCGTTGCCGTTTGAGCACCAAGGAAACTCCGTCCATATTCCAGCATCCTCCGTCGCCCGAATCGCCTCAAACATTCATCTGAACCGTTGAGCAGGGCGTCGGTTGTGATGAGCATTTTCTCCACCGCTCTGGACAACCTTCTAAAGTCAGCGGATGGCGTGGAAAGGTGGGAAACCTCTCCCTCGTGATTCCAATGTTTGGCCTTCCAGCAACGTTCAACGCTCGGCGCCTTGCGCTCCAAGCATCGTTCTGGGTGGTCATGCTGATTCTTTTGATGACGATTCTCTTGAATTTCGTCAACATCAGCGCCACGAATCAACTCTCGGCTTACGATGACGATTGGAACGACATGTCCGCTTTTCGAGAGGACATTAAAGCGATGGGCATTGAAACCCGCTCGCTGGTGAGCAGCCCCCTCCTTTTGGCGGACATTGAGGACCCAAGGAACACGACCTACATCCTCGCCGGTGTTGAACGAGACACCCTGACGCTGCCTCAGTTTGACGAAGACGGCTTCATCACCATCGCTTCGAGCAGCGGATATTCTCCCTCAGAGATCGACGCGATCGTTGAGTTCGTTGAGGCCGGAGGTACGGCCATGGTGTTCGAGGATTACGGCTATGCCAACACCGTCGCTGAAGCCTTTGGTATTCGTTATTCGGGACAACAGGTCTATGACACGACTTATGTCGCTGAATTGGATTACAACTACATTTGGATGTGCGTTCAAAGCAACCCCTGTGGCATGAACGGCACTCAACTTGACCCTGCTACCTTGTCTCAACACGAACGATGGGCTGATGTCGGCAACCCGGGCGAACATCCTTGCTCTAAATTGGACGGCCAACCTTTCGCCAATGCAGCTGAAGCCGGTCTGTGCGCCCAACACCTCACGCCAAGCGGTGAAATTGAGTACAACGGCACCTACCAAATGCTCCTGAACAACATCACCGGCCTTGAGGTGATTCCCGGTGTCCGCGGCCCGCTCTCCGAGGTGGCGATTCGAGCCATCACCAGCAACGAAGCGACGGTTGACGTGAACGGAGACGGTGAGATTTGGGTTGGCAACGAAATTACGCCCGAGACACCCGACCGATGGGGCCAATTCAACCTCAGCATCGAAGTCTGCGCTCGAGCCAGTTGCAGCCCGTCCGATGGCGGGCGCATCGTCTTCGTCGCCGACGGTTCAGCCCTCATCAACGCCATTTACGACTACGAAGGGTTCAATGCTGGGAAATACGGCAAAACCGACACGCTGATGCCCAGCAACGACAATCGAAAATGGGCGTTAGATTACATCGCTGAATCCCTGATGAGCGAGCGGATTGATGAGGCAGGTCAACCGGCTGCCAACGCCATGGTGGTCTTTGACGAGTCTCGCCACCCACAGAGCGCGCTTGCAGCAGACTCGTACAACACCGTTTACTTCCTTCTCGTCTATTTCACGGGCGAAGGTTTGGCCATGTTGCTGCTCTTCCTCATCTTGTTCATCACCTTCGAAGCCGTTCTCATCAAGAAACGGGATCCGGAACCTTGGCGCCACGTGTTCAGCATCATCTACTACGGGTTTGGCGATGCGAACCGCTACGCATATTATTCCAAAGTTGAGAAAATCCGACAGGTCTTCCTTTCCAAAGTGCGCAATCAGAACGGTCTGAACCGAGAAGAGTTCCAAGCCATGCAAGCCACCGAACTCGTGTCGATGATCAACGACCCCGTGCTCGCCAAGTTTGCGATTGAATCCAGCAATCGCTACACGCTTGAACAAACCGTAGCGTTGGTCAAACGCATCAAGGCGTGGGGTCGCCAGTGAGGTGAAGAACATGTGGACCCGCAAAGCAGCCTTCACCTTCACCGGGGGCATCGCCCTCGTGCTCATCGGGATGATGATCTCGAACCAACAGATGATGATTCTTGGTCTGACGCTCGTGGCGTTCATCGTCGTCAACTCGTGGATTTCCGGGCACGGCGACGTTGAAGTCCAACGCACCCTCTCTGCGGATAACCTGTACAAGGGGGACGATTTGTACGTTGAATTGCTGGTCACTAACCGCAGCAATCGGAAGACGCAAATGCTTGACATCTACGACAACATCCCTCACGAGATGAAGCTCCGAAGCGGGTTGAACCAGATGCAACTCAACCTCCGACCTGGCGAGAGTGCTCGAATCCGATACGTGCTCCGTTGCCCGTTGCGAGGTCACTACTCCATCGGCCCCGTATCGCTTCGGGCGCGGAACACCTTCAATTTGGGTGTGGAAGAGATGTATGTTGACCACCACAGCGACATCGTCATCTTCCCCCAAATCAAGGACATCGAGGAGGCCTTTTTACGCAGTCGAACGCCAAAGATGTACACGGGAGCGACCACCCTGCGAACGCCGGGTCAAGGCTCAGAATTCTACTCCCTCCGGGAATATGTGCCCGGTGACCCGTTCAAGAACATCAATTGGAAGGCCTTCGCTCGGACGGGGGAGCTGATGGTCAACGAGAAATGCCGTGATGCGGTGACCGACCTGTACCTCATTCTCGACAGCCGAGACCTCGCTCGCATCGGAACCGTTCTCAAGAACCCGCTTGAAATGGGAACGGTCTCAGCAGCGAGCCTCGCAGCGTTTTTCCTCAAGCGTCGTGATTCGGTGGCGTTGGCGATTTACGACGAAAAACTCGCGTACCTGCCCCCAGACACTGGTGATAAGCAGTACTTCAAGATCCTCAGCGCCCTTGCCGGAGTTACGCCAAACGGCTCGATGCCCCTTCAAGCGGTCACCAACTCGTTGAGCGGCCGGTTCAGCCGAGGAAGTCCGGTGTTCATCATTTCCTCGTGCGAAGGCGACGGGACGGTCCCCGCTGCCGTGCGCGACTTGGTTGGACGAGGTCACGAAGTGACCGTTCTTTCCCCTTCAAGCGTTGACTTTGAACGCCTCGTGAGTCGCATTCCGCGCATGTCCTATGAGGTGCTGAAGTTAGAGCGTCAGAACCGCTTGACCACACTGGCGGGCTCTGGTGCTCAGGTCATTGATTGGATGCCGGACATGGATTTGTCTCAGGCCTTGATGCAAGTGAGGGGGTATTGAGATGGCAGGTGAGGTTGGCCTTCAGTCCGATGTCTACCTGGAAGCAACGGCGAAGCCACGGACACTTCACCTGAAGAACCTTCGAAAGCAATGGCAGATTTTGGCCTTGCAAATTCTCGCCACGGTAGCCCTGGTGGCGATGTATCTCGAAGTTGTTTCAACATACGTTGTTGGCTCCATTGATCACACCATGCTGTTTGACACCATCGAACTCTTGATCGCCGACCAACTGCCGCTCGGTGATTGGCTGACGGGTGAAGGACGAGACGGTATGGGACGCTTCTTTGTGCCTCTTGTGCTCGGTTTAGGTTTGGGCGGAACCATGGCTTTTATCGCCTTCCAGACGCCTAAAGTTCAGCAACGCATCAAACTTGGTTTCATCGTCGGCCTCATCGTGCTGCTTGTCGGTCGGCTGATGTTTTCTTGGTTCGCAGGCATGCTGTTTTCATTCGATCTCCGCCTCCCCACGGATGCTGAACTGGAAACCCTTCAGTGGCCGCTGTTGATGATCATGTCCCTGTTGATCCTCTTCGTTTACTTGCTCCCCGTCATCATGGGCACCCGAGGTATTTGGGGGCTCTCACGTCGGTCAATTGCGTGGTCAATCGGCTTCACGCTGCTCTTCCTTGGCGTTCACGCCATTCTTACCTTCCCGCTCATCAAGAGCCAACTGGGCGCGTACGGTGGAACGTTGGCCGTCCTCGAGAGCCAAACCTCCAACCCCACCATCGGTCTGTTCGGTTTGAAACTCGTCACGCAAGAACAGTTCAATCTCATCCTTATCGCCGTTCTCATCATGGTGTTCCAGGAAGCGAGTTACGGCGTTATTCGCAACCTTGAGTATGCGTTCCGTCTACCAGAGTCCTGCAAACGAGACCCCGAATACGTTCGTCAAATGGACAACGTCCTCAACACGCATCTGCGCCACACCTTCCTTTTCCTCGGTCTCACCGGCTTGGCGACGATGGTGGCGCTTGGCTTCCACAAGGTGTTGCTCACTGTGGTTTCCGATACGACCGGGAGTCAATGGGCGGGCCAAGTTTCTGAATCCATTGAATTGACGCTGACCTACGGCTTGGTCATCTCAGCGTTGCTGTTCCTCAGCATGATGGCGGTGCTCCGCTTCTTTATTCCCTGGCAGCGTGTGATCGGTTTCGTACAAGCCAGAACCAACCGCCTTCCAGCGGACCAATCATCGAAGGAGTTCTCACAACTTTGACCCGTGCCGATGTTGCACGATGCGCCCCATCATCTCCGCAAGCGCCAACAGGGTAAACGGATAGACAACATAACCGGCGAACGGACCTGCAATCGGATGATCAACCCAATCGGTGATGCGTCCTGCAAAGGCCATAAAGGCCCCAACCATCAAAGCGAAGATTCCTCGTTCAATCCACAGAGGATAAGGTCGTCCTCCAGTCTCATCACGTCCCGCCAGCGTCGTGATCTCGGACATGTACACCACGCTTAGAAGTCAAGGTTCGCCAGTTTTGATTCCAATGCAGCCAGTGCTGCATCAGCGGGCACGGCAGTGGGGGCAGGCGAGGCGCTTGCACGGTGATGTCGTTCCGCATCAAGGCGGGCCAACTCGGCTTCCAAAGCGGCCCGCTCATCTTCCAATGACCCCTCAAAGACGGTCGTTTTCTCGATGCTTGAGGCGTTGCTCACGACCGCCCCATCTTGCGGCGGTGGTAGTTCACTCCATCCTTCTTCATCAACAGGTGACGCGTTTTCCTGTTCAAGCGATGCGACGACCTCGGCGTTGAGGAGACTCGGTTCCAAGTCGCCCTTCATTTCGTCGCTCACCGGGATACGCTGCTCAACCGGAAGGTTCTCTCGCTCAAACGGAAGATATCCGTCCCGCTGGAATTCCCACATCATGCCTCGGGGCCGACCGTCGGTCAATCCCGATGCATCGAGTTGCGTGATGAGCTCTTCGAGAACGCGAGCGGTTTCTTCCAGACCAATGGCCTCACCAGCATCGCGCTGGTCCGCTTCGAGATAGATGTCGTCAAGAGCCACCTGAATCAAGCGGCGGGTGCCTTGGGCCAAACTCGGGAGCGCTTCGGGCCGCTGACAATTGGCGAGAAGCGCATGGACTTCGTGGGAGGGCGCTCCCAAGCGCTCGACCTGCTCCAACACATTGCGTATCCGTCGCAGCATCGTGATGGAGCGGTCGAAATCCTCCAAGAGGTGTTCAAGGTCAAGCACCACATGGTTGACGGTATCTCCGAGTTGATGTTCCAAGCGTTGTTGAACCGACCAACGTGCCAGCCCCCGTACAGCCCCTGCGGTTTGAGGAACCTGTCGCTCAAGCAGCGTCATGACCTCGGAGGAGAGCAAATGCCGTGGCGTCGCAGCAACGTGATCCACGGTGGATTGAATCACCTGGAGAGCTCGTTCGACCGCCCGATCAAGCAAGGTGACGGAGTAGCCCAAACTTCGAGCATGCTCCAAGCGTTCGAGCACAGGGCCAAGGCCCTCAAAGGTGTTGTTGTCGTCAAGAAGAGCCTGCGCCAGCGGTTCCTCTGCCAAACGAGCCCTCAGCCGTTCTGCCTCTTGGATATCGGCCAAAGCCTCCTCGTGGGCGTCGGCCAATGCCGAGGCCTTGTCCACGAGAACAGCAAGTTCGGCCTCGCTATGGCCGCGACGGGCCCCTAAATCGCCGAGCTCACGAAGCAATGTTCGTCGCTCATCCATTAATTCCCGTAACTCGGCCTGAATGTTCGCCCTGCGAGCCTCGTCTTCAGAACGCCGTGTTCGGTCTTCATCGATGCGCTGGCGAGCGTGCTTCTCCTCGGTTCGTACGGCTTCGAGTTCCACCTTGTTGAGGTGGACCTGCTCCTGAAGGTCTTGAAGGTCGGCTTGGGTTCTTGCATGTCGTTCACGAACGGTGTTGACTTGCTCGGAGAGAACGCGGAGTCGTCGCTCCTCGTCATCGCTTTGTTGACGGATGGTGGCTAAGCGCTCAGAACCTTCACTCAAGTTGGCTTGCAATTCTGCTTCTTTCAGCGAAAGCGATTCGATCATGACGTGCAACGCCTCGCTGCTGGCTGCATCCCCCACCGCCTTCGCCAGTTCTGCTGCCCGCTCACTGACCTGATGCTCAAGTTCGTTCACGCGCCGCAACAAGCGTTCGGAACGCGACTCGGCCTCCTCAGCCTGGCTGCGGGCTTGAGCGAGATCGACTTGAAGGGCGTTGAGTTTCGCATGGGCATCCTCCAAAGCAACGGTGTTCTCTTGGCGACTTTCGCTCGCTTCACGTGCAAGGATTTGGGCAGCTTCTCGCTTCTTTTCGGTGGCTTTGACCTGTGTTTCGAGAACCGCCTTGACTTTGTTGAGTTCGTCAACGGTCTGTTCAGCTTTCTCAAGCCGTCGTCGCAGACCTGCATCGACGGCCGCGACGGCTTGCTCCGCCATGACCGGCAAGGGTTCGGCAATGTCAGCCCCGTCGGATTTGAATTTCAGAGCGTTCCGAGCCTTCTTCAAGGCCTCCAAGCCGGACTCAAAGCCGAGCAGGTCGTCCAGAAGGGCCTTGAGGGATGCCTGTCGAGCCTCGGACCGTGTTCGAACCGTTGAGAGCAATTCGGAGAAGGACTCGAGGGTGAAGGCTTCAAAGGTCCCGGATTTCGAGGAGACGATGGTCCCGGCAGGAAAGCGAATGAGTTTCACCTTGCGCTTTGATTCGGTCAAACCCATCACTGCTTCTTCCATGCTGTCACACGATGGCGCCCAGAGGGCAACGGGGACGCCGCGTACGACGATGAGCGAGACGGCTTTGCTCGATGAGCCAGATTGAAGATGACCCGTTACCTCTTCATCAAGGGCGGCTTTGAGCATGGAGATGACCGCATCGGGTCCACCACGTCCCTCTCGGAGGGTGAAGCCCTCGGGCAGTTGACTGCCGTGAGCGCCTGCAGCGACCAACTCGCCTTCAAGGGCGATGGAAGCCGATGACAACAGTCGGGCATGATTCGCGTCTTTTTCGGTCCAAACAGCAATGGAGATTTCACCGCTTGCTGCAAGGAGCAGGGCTCCATCACCGCTGTGCAACGTCCAATGGCCGGGACCTTTCATGCCGAGGTCAGCGGTCAAACGGTCAGGGCGCATCTTGGAAAGCAATTCATGAAGTTCACTCGCCAAGACTTCTTCTTCGCCCTGGCCGGGCAAATCGCCTGCGTGGTCGATGAGCATCCCCGAGTCAATGGCCATGGCACCTCGCACCGTCGTATGGGCTGCGAGTTCACGAATCACCTTGGAAAGGTCTCGAGCCAGCAGACGCTCCACCGTGTTGGCGGCGGATTTCAGGCCTTGCCGGTCGGCTTGGTGTTCAAAAGCTTCAGGGAGAATCTCAGCAACACTTCCGAGCCCGTTGAGGCTGTAGGACGTGGCCAGATGGCGGACATTTTGTTCCGCTTCCATGGCTTCCATGGCCGCTTTCGCTTCGTGTCCACCCAGCATGACGCCCTTTTCGGCGTCTTCGATCACCCATCCAACGATGCGACCTCCGCGGACCAAGCGATGGCCCACCGGGGTTTTTCTTCGCCCGACATAGGATGAAATTGCACCGTGTGCAAAGGGTTGAAGCTCACCCTCGACAAGGGTGATGGTTTCGTTTACGGGCCTTCCTTGGGGTAACTCAAACATGGTATTCACCTAAAATTCGGGTGTGGTTGCGAGTTGTTTTCGCATGTGGTCAACGGCGTGTCGCCATCGGGCAACTTTGCTTTGCTTTCCTTGGAGCATCAAAATCCGGTACGGTGTGATGACATCGATCAGTGTGGTTTGGTCACCTTCAAGCCAAACTTCGTGGAGTTCACCAAAGTTCGTGTGTTGGGTGGCGGCCAGAGCGAGCACGGTCAGATCGACTGCTTGTTCGGTGGCGGGCAGAACACCTTGCTTGGCTACGCTTGAAAGCATGCGCCCTCGGTCGTCAAAGACGAGGGCCTGCTCCACCCCTTCGTGGTGAAGGAACTCCGCCAACAAACGCTGCAGCATGGTTGCTCAAACAACGTGACAGCGCTGTAGCCTTCAAGAAGTTTTGCGCTCAAACCACCGCAGAGGCTGTTTTGTGGACCTTTCGCGATTTTCCAACTGAAAATCCGGTTTCACCTGTCTTCTTGAAGGGGCGCAGTGGTGCAATTTTCTGCAATTTTCTGGAAGAGAGGGCGTTCCTCTCGGCTTGAACCGAGGAAATCAACCGGGAAGGCGAATTACAATTTATCAATTGAAAAATCAAATCTTCAATTGATTTATTTTAAGAAAAAAACTCGTGAAAAACCCTCTCCCGGCCGCTCATTTGAAACGAGACGCCTTGCGAGCGTGAACCATGCAGGGCGAGGTCTCCCTTCCGTTCACCGTCCCTCGTTGTGATTCGTGCGACAAACCGGCCGTGGTTGAACAAGCCTATTCGGGTCGAATTCTTTGTGGAAAGCACCTTGCGAAGTCCGTTCGCAAAAAGATCAGCAAGGAACTGCGGCTTCAACTCCCGCTTGAGAAAGGCAAGCACACCACCGTTCTGGTCGCTGTTTCGGGTGGAAAAGACTCGGCGGTGCTCCTCGATGTGCTCGTTGACCTGCTGGGGAAACGGCCGGACGTCACCATCGTTGCCGGGACGGTCGACGAGGGCATCGAAGGTTATCGGCCGCCCTCGATCGTCTGTGCGGGTTCGTTGTGTGAGCGTCTTGGTGTTGAACACCACGTGGTGACCTACCCCGAACTTTCCTTTCTTGAAATGGATGAGGTGGTTCAACGCCTACCGATGGTTGTGGAAAAAGACAACGACGCCCCCCGAATGGCGTGTTCCTATTGCGGCGTGTTCAGGAGGCAAGGCATCAACCACCTCGCTACCAAGGTGGGTGCTGATGTGATCGCCTTGGGTCACAACCTGGACGACATGGCACAGACCGTGTTGATGAACTTGGCCAATGCGGACATCGAACGAACGTTGCGCCTTGCCCCTCATACGATGACGCCGGTTGACGGGCTTGCGCCCCGCATCGTTCCGCTTCGTTGGGTTCCTGAACAAGAGGTTCACCTCTACGCTCTCCATCGAGAACTTCCGTTGCACCACGAGGAATGCCCCAATGCACGGGGCGCCCTGCGATGGCGTCACCGTGAAATGGTCGCTCACATGGAGGCCGATGTACCCGGTACGAGACACGGTTTGGTGCGCATGGCCGACCACATCAAATCGTTGCGAGACGAGGTCGTCGAATTGGGTGGAGGCGACTCCCGTCCGTCCCCTCCAGCGCCTTGTCCCCGTTGCGGCAGTCCGAGCTCGGGAAACCAATGCAAGGCCTGCGATATGCGGGACCTCTTGGGTGTGAAGATCGACTAGATCAGATTGCGGACGAGGGCCTCAAGGTCTTGCGGGCGTCCGCAATAATGGCAGCGAAGTTCGAGCGGCTCGGTCGAGAGCACCTTCAATCGGTGGGGTAACGGTTCCCGTGGGTTGGTGGTGATGCAGTTGGAGAAGGTGCATCGGACGACATTCTTGACTTCGTTGCCGAGCTCAATCGTCATTTTTTCTGCCACGCTGTAGGCTCGGATGATGGCCACGTGGGCATCGGGAGCGACCAAAGCCAACCGGCTGAGTTCGTCTTGGTTCAATTCTCTGTCTTCAACCTTAATGATGTCCTTGGTTCCCATCTTCTTCGAGGGGACGTTCATGACCATGGACACCGGCACGGAGCTGGTCCGGTCGATACCGAGCATTTCGAGGACACGCATAGCGTGACCTGCGGGAATATGGTCGATGACGGTGCCGTTGCGAATGGCCGTGACACGGCGCATGTTGTGCTCCTGCGACATCAAGCCTCACCTCCGATGTTTGCGGGGACATCCACGTTCAAGAGTCGGCAAAGCAGCGCCATGCGGGCGACCACCCCGTTGAAAGCCTGTTCAAAGTACCGTGCATGGCGGGTATCATCAACCGAAGGGTGGATTTCGTCGACTCTTGGAAGCGGGTGCATGATGATCATGCCTTCCTTGACGTGTTCCAAGTTGGATGCGTGGAGTTTGTACGCCCCGGCCACCTTTGCGTACTCATCCTCATCTGCGAAGCGTTCCTTCTGAATCCGTGTCATGTAGACCACATCTGCTCCAGGGAGCGACCCGAGCAGGTCGTCCGTTTCAACGACGTTCGCGCCATGAGCCCTCAGGTCGGAAACGATTTCAGCGGGCATCTTCAACAACTCGGGGCTTGCAAAGGTGAGCGTGCATCCAAAGCGCGTGAGGGCGTGGCTCAACGAATGCACCGTGCGGCCGTAACGCAGATCGCCTGCCAGCACCACATTCAACCCTTCGAGACGACCGTGGGCCTGACGGATGGTGAAAAGGTCGAGCATCGTTTGCGTGGGGTGATGTCCAGCGCCGTCACCACCGTTCAAAATCGGTACCCGGGCGGCGTCTTGTGCGTATTGGGCGGCGCCTTGGCGGGGATGGCGCATGGCGATGATGTCCGTGTACCCGTCCACCATCTGGACGGTGTCAAAGAGTGTTTCACCTTTGACCACTGAGGAGGTGTTGACGTCGCCGAGGTTCACAACATCGCCGCCCAGCCGCTTCATGGCCGTTTCAAAAGACATCCGGGTTCGGGTGCTGGGTTCGAAGAAGAGGTTTCCGAGAATTTTTCCTTGAAGCAAAGGCAAGTAAAGTTCTCCTCGGGCGACAGGGAGGAGGCGTTCTGCATCGTTCAGAACCTGAAGGATTTCGTCGTTGGTCAGGTCATCCATGGTGATTAAGCCGGGCATGGTGCTTCCTCTCTCTCTTCTACATGCGAAAGACACCCTTGAACATTCCCGCTCCTCTGTTTCTTCAACCGAAGCCACATCAGGAGGACGGAGTGATTATGACGGTCATCTGCTGAGGTAGGAACATGGTCTCATGGGCGGATGCAGATGCGGCCATTGAAGCCGAACGTGCCGCCCGCGTCAAACGCGTGGAAAACATGACGTTGTTCACGGCCCTGACCTTGCTCGTTTGCGCCGTTTGGTTGGCGTGGCCGACGGTCAAAGCACTCATCGCTGGTGAGGGCATCGTCCTGTCGGATCTTGGTGCACCTCTGCTTCTCGTCATTTGGGGCATCTTCGTCCAGGATTTGACGCTAGACGACCCCGCCGCTCGAACCCGTGTAGGCTCAGTAACCTCGATTTCATGGCCGGTTCTCGCCGTCTTGGGGGCCCTTGGCATCGACCTTAGTGACCGACTTACTCTGGTTGGTAGCGGGCTGTTGCTCGTCGTTGGAGCGGTCTGTCGGCGCACTGCCTCCACCACGATGCGTGGCCATTTCGGCGTGCTCCGGTACCGAGCCGTTCTGACTGGGATCGGAACCGCTTCCGCTTGTGTCCTCGCTCTGACGCAATCGGTGCAATTGAATTCGGTGGCAGGGGGAGGTGCTCTGGCGGTTTGCCTCTTGGCCGTTGGGGACACCGTCTACGCTTGGACGGTCGGTGATGAACAGAAAACAGAGCGAAAGGCGTTTCGAAAGCGGCTTGACCAGCTTGAAAATCGCCTCTTGGAATTGAAGGCCCAAGGAGCAGCGGTCGCCCAAGCGGCAAGTCTGATCACGACGGCCAAGGAAGAAGGACATCTCGACCCCGAATACGGCATGCGACTGCTCGATGAGAGCGAGGAAGACATGGACCGGGCGTTGTCCTTGGCAGATGACGTTGAGATCATCCGTTTGGACGCTTTGAAAACCGTTCAGGAAGCTGCTGCGGTCGCTCCGGTCGCCCGTCGTCCACAGAAGGCGTACGACATGGGTGAGCGGGAGGTCCAACTGGGTTCGTTGCGGGAGGGTGAGTTGCTATTTCGGCAGGCGAAGAAACGTGCAACGGAGATTCTCACCTGGTGGACCCGTGCCGAGCAGGCCATTGCAGAAGCGACTCGAGGCCTTGACGGCAAAAAAGGGCAAGCGATTGAGGATCTGCGCGAAATGCTCGACCGAGCCAAAGCCAAACTTCAGCAAGAACAACCCAAAGACGCATTTGAATTCGCTGTAACCATCCCCGCTCAATTGGAAGCAGGTGAAGGGGCACTTGACCGGGCTGTGGACGCCATCAAAGAAGCAAAAAGGCACCTCAAACAAGCCGATGGTTTGGACAAGGGACTGTTTGATGAGCGCCTTGCTCAAGCCCAACACGCGTTGGACGAAGGAAACGCGAGCCAGGCCATTGGGCTGGCCGACGGTGTGGTCCGAACGCTTGAACGAGAGCGGGCTGCCATGGACGATGTACTGCGAGCACTCAAGCAGAAGAAACAACTCG
>JAUREJ010000001.1:0-40041 GCA_030827475.1 Candidatus Poseidonia sp. | reverse complement strand
CGGCGTTCAAGACGAGGACCGTCGTGCGTGCGAGCAAGCCATCGCTGAAGCTGAATCCATGCTCGGCGTGAGTAAAATTGAGGCCTGCCTGGAGGGGTTGGCTGAAGCCGATGCTGCGATGGAGCGTCTGCGTCGCCGAATCTGATCAAAGGTTCAGCAAGCCGGCTTTGACCGCCTGTTCGTGCTGATACGAGGCAGGCAGTCCCAGGTCAACGGGCATACCCCCAACGGTGACCACGATGCCAGCGAGGTGGGTGTAAAGCCCCAATGGCAGCTCGGAGCGCAAGGCGCGATGACCGTTTTTGCTCTTCAAAGCCTTCCGGGCATCAGGGGTTAACAACGCCGTCCAAGCGTTGTTTTGGAGGGCGTGGGCCTTGAGGTCGTCGTTGTCCAGAACGGGCGGGATCTTGACGTTGTGACGGCTCCATTGCAACCGCCAATCGGTTTCTTGGTCGCAGGCCCATTCAATATTTGTCGGTTCTGAAGACGGCAAGGGGACCTTCCCCTTCCGGGCGAACTGCATCATCACGGTCTTCACGTTGGGGTCGCGTGGATGTTCCTTTGCCAGCTTTTCCAAGGTTGAAAGGGCCGTCAGGGTTCGACCGTCGTCATGATTGAGCAGGGCTTTGACCAAGTGGCCTTGCACCCAACCCTCGGCTTCTGCAGCGCTCAGATGACGTTCAAGGTGGTTGAGCGCTTCCTCGCTCCGGCCAAAGAGGCGCATTCGACCAATGTCGGCGAGGAACATGGCTCTTTGGGCCGGCGTTCTCGGTGTTCGCTCGCTCATGCGTATTTCGAACCCAGCATAACGCTCCAGCATGCGGATGTTATCTTTCGTGAGCGGGTCAACACTCAACATTGACCGTGCTTCTTCATCGAGTTTAATCTTGGGCGAGAACAGGCTCGCAACCCACTTCAAACGGACGGCTTCCACATCGTCGTTGGTCAGCAGGTTGAGCCTCGGTAAGGCTTCACGATAGTCCTGTTGTGCTAAACTCGCAGCGCAAAGCACCAAGCGCGAAATCTGGGCATCTCGGCCTCCTTGAAGGGCAAGCAGGTTCACGGCGAGTTCTTCGGCCTCGTCCCAACAACCCATGGCGGCTTTGAGCATCATGCTGGCTTTGGTTTGACGAACCATGTCAAGGCCAATCAACATCTCTTCTCTTCCTTGAGACATGGCCTCATACCGTTGAATGGCAGTTGTCCACTCGTCGGCGGCGACCAGTTCCTCAACCTGCCGCTGCTTGAGGTAAATCATGTCGCTCATGCCCCGCAAGCGAGTTCTGTCCTCGTCCATCGATGCGTCAAAAGTGATTTCGTCAAGTTGTCCGGCTCGTCGCCACGACAAGGCCCAAATCGCCAAGAACGCGACCTGGCCGCCGGAGGCGAGCATCCAGGTCAACTGCTCCAACGTGTCTTTTTCCATCACCGTGCAGACGCTTGCTTCCCAAGAACCGCATTCAGCACCTTGAGGCAAGAAACTTGAGTCCCAAAAAGTGATCATGGCCAAGGCCAACAAGAGCATGGATTGGCCGGCAAATCCCGTAAAGCAGAAGTTGAGCACGTTGGCTTGTTGCATCGGCTCGGCCCGCAACAAACGGCTGTCAGCAAGGCGAATCCCGCCAACGCCCGAGATGTCCTGGACGTCGAGAAAGAGAATCCTTGCGACTTCGTAAACGAAGAGGAAGCCAATAGCGGCGACGTTCAAGAGCAGGAACAGCAACAGCGTGGTGACGATGGGGACTCGAATACCCGCTTGAGGAATGTTGGAAAAGAGTTCGATAAGGGCAAAGCCCAGCAAGCCTCCCTCTTCCATGTAGGTGGTTTGGGGCCGGTACTCAGGGAGGCTGAGCACCCGGTCGGAATGCGTGAACATGGTCGGGTCCCAGAGCAAGACCACCAGCGAAATCAAGGTGTTGAGGGCGACAAACGGCATCGCCACCAGGTTGAGATGCACCACTTGCGCAATGAACTGCTGCCGGGCGTTGGGCAGATGGTTGTGGAAAGGGGAACTGCCGCCGTTGGCGATTTGTTTCGAAGATTGTTTCAAAGCGTACCAGGCCGAGCCCAAAATTCGTCCATAGGCGAGCACGGCTGGCGAGAAGGCAACGAAGGCAACGATGCTGTATCGGTTGGTCTGCGAGACGTTTTGTGCCTCAAGAACAGCATTGACGGCTACGGTGAGGGCGAGCCATGCCACCGTCAAGGCCACGTAGGCCACAGATCGGGCCTTGGTGCTGTTTTGCAGGGTCGCTCGACTGACACCCATTGGCTGAATGACCTGTGCCCCGAGGGATGTCCCGCTGGACACCACGGCGGGCAAAACGATGAGCATCAGCGCAAAAGCCACCGAAGGTGCGTGGTATCCGGTGGCGTTTCCACCTCGAAAGTTGAAGAACTCAAACAACAGGATGAGGCTGCCGCTTAAGGCCATCAAGTAGGACACCACGCCAAATCGCGTGCCTCGTTGAGCCAACAAGCGTTTGACGTCATCGACCGTGGTCGTGATTCGGTGAACTTCGTAGGTCTTCGTTCCGGTTTGGAAGGCGACTTGCAAGCCTTTGAGTTGCCTCGGGACGACGTTATTCCAAAAGAACCAAGCCGCAAGGAAGGCCAACACCAAGGGCCCCAGCATCGCTGTGGAATATCCTTGGATGATGACGGGTGAACTCATGCCAGATCACTCTTGTTGGTTCGGTACCAAGGCGGGTTGACTCACTTTGGTTTCGATTTCAAGCATCAATCGGTCAACGAAATCCTGCAGCGGAATGTCGGCGACCTGGTCTCCGTTCCGGGCGCGCAGACTCACCGTTTCGTTTTCCATCTCCCCGTCGCCCAGAATCACCATGTAGGCGGGTTGGAGTTTTCGATGGTTGCGAATTTTCTTCATGATGTTGTTGTCCGAATCGTCAACCTCCACCCGCGCACCGCGGTCTCGCAAGACCTGCGCAACCCTTTCGGCGTAGGCTTTGTGTTCGCCTCGAATGGTGATGATGTGACAGTGCGTCGGCGTGAGCCATGTGGGGAAACGGCCAGCAAAATGTTCAATGAGCACGCCGCAGAAACGTTCCATGGAGCCAAAGGGCGCCCGGTGGATCATGACGGGACGATGGAGTTCGCCGTCGCTTCCCTTGTAGGTCAAATCAAAGCGCTCTGGCAAGTTGTAGTCGACCTGGACGGTTCCGAGTTGCCATTCCCGTCCGATGACATCTTTGACGACGAAGTCGATTTTCGGACCGTAGAACGCTGCTTCGCCCTGCTCTTCGGTCCATTTCACGCCCAAGGAAGCGGCGGCGGCTCTGCACGCATCCTCGGCTTTGTCCCAGCGTGCAGGGTCCCCAACATACTTGGTTGAATCGGGGTCGCGCAAGCCGACTCGTACCCGGTAATCCTCCATACCGAGTTTCTCAAAGATGATTTGAACCAACTCGATGCAGCCCAGCACCTCCTCGGCGATTTGGTCTTCGGTCACGAACAGGTGGGCATCGTCTTGGGTGAAACCTCGCACACGGGTCATCCCCGAAATTTCACCCGATTGTTCCCAACGGTACACGGTGCCAAACTCTGCAAGACGCAGGGGGAGGTTGCGGTAGGAGCGGGCTTGGCTGGAATAGATTTTGACGTGGTGAGGGCAATTCATCGGCTTGAGCATGTAGCCGTCAATGTCGCCCGTTTTCATGAGGTTGGACAATTCACTGCACGTGCAGCCTTCGTCCGCAAGTTTGAGCATCAAATCGCGTTCCACCAGCGGCGGATACTGGGATTCTTGATAGTAGGGGAAGTGGCCCGAGGTGCGGTACAGGTCCAACTTCCCGATGTGCGGGGTGAACACCTGAGCGTAGCCTTGCCGGCGAAGGTGGTGAGCAATGAAGTCCTGAAGTTCCTGACGAATCACCGCACCGCGAGGCGTCCACAGAATGAGCCCTTGGCCGACATCCTCGTCGATGTGAAAGAGTTGGAGGTCCTTGCCCAATTTCCGATGGTCTCGTTTCTTGGCTTCTTCCATGCGGTCCAGCGTTTCTTTCAACGCTTCCTTGGTCGGTTCAACCAATCCGTAAATCCGGACAAGTTGTTCCCTCGATTGGTCGCCTCGCCAATACGCTGAGGAAACCGAGGTCAATTTCACAAACATCAAGCGGGCGGTGTTGGGGACGTGCGGTCCCAAACACAAATCGTACCATTCCCCTTGCTTGTAGATGGTGGACCCATCGCCAGCTTCCAGTTTATCATCGATGATTTCCACCTTGTAGGGGTTGTGTTCAAAATGTTCTCTGAGGCTATCTTGGTCGAGTTCAACACGCTCAACGGTCAGGTTTTTCCGAGCCAATTCCTGCATCTTCTTCTCGATGGCCTTGAGGTCGGTTTCGGCGATAGGGTCCATCGCGAAATCGTAGTAGAAGCCTCGGTCAATGGCGGGCCCGATGGTGGGCAAGGCGCCGGGGTACAGGGCCATCACGGCTTGGGCCAGCAGGTGGGCGGCTGAATGCCGCAAGATGTGCATGCCTTCCTCGGATTCAGCTGCAATTCCCTCGACCGAACATGCTTCGGTAAGGGTGTGGGACATGTCTCGTTCCGTTCCGTCCACCTTGGCCGCCACGCAACCGTGTTTCTTGCCGAGGGCATCGGTGATGACTTCAGCACAGGTGATGCCCGCGGCGTACTCGTTGACCGTTCCGTCCGGGAGCGTGATGTTGATCAGGGTCATGGTCACCGTTTCTCCGTCAACCCCTATGGGGTTGAACCCTCGCTATGAATCCCGCGCATGCTTCATCACCTTGCAAGGGTTTACCAGGCAACATCAAAGTCGTCACCGATCGTATTTGTGGGGGTGGGGAGGATTTGCTGCTCTGCAGATTTGTCATCGCCCGCCTCCTTGTCATCGGCCTTGTTCTCGGTGGGTGGTGCTGGCACCGAAAAGGACGGGCGGTCTTCCACGGCGTTGATGGGCTGGTTGTAAGCGATAGGACGTTGAACGGTTTCCTCCTGTGGCGTGTCCGCTGCAGGTTCGGTTTTGGTCATGATGTTCTTTTCCCCAACCTTGAGTTCAGCGAAGTCCCGTGCGAGGACGTCGTCTAAGTTGGGTTTGGCGTTCGGGGGCCCCTTCATGGTCATGAATGAACGGTTCTGCTCAAGAAGGCTGGGGTGGGTTGTGTGGTTCCAGCGTGGATTTGCTTCGCGGGTCTTTTTGAGGGAGCGACAAGACCGTCCACCATGCGCCTCGGCTTGGTGGTGAATCCCGATGCAGGCCTGGGCGGGAAATTGGGGTTCAAGGGCAGCGACGGTCGGGCAGCGGAAGCCCGTGCAGCAGGGGCTCAAGACCGGGCTGGCCCGCGCATGCAACGGTGTTTGGAACATCTTGATACCTTGGCCACCTCCTCGCTCAACCGTACCTCCACCACCGTGACTTTGGTCGGTTGGATGGGCCGGATGGGTTCTGCATGGGCGCCTGAATCGTCCTCTTTTCTCAACACGTGGACCGAAGCCACACCCGACACGACCACGCCTTCGGACACCGCCCGCCTCGTCCAAGAATTGGTCGCTCAGCAGGTGGATGCCATCCTCTACGCCGGTGGTGACGGCACGACGAGAGACATCGTGAACGCGCTCGAAACCTGCGGCCCTGAGGCCATGAAAACGGCGCTCATCGGGGTTCCAGGGGGCGTGAAAATGCACTCCGGTTGTTTTGCGACGACCCCCAAGGCGGCGGCCGAAGTGGTCCTGGCCTACGCCATCGGGGACCTCCGCACGGCGATCACCGAAGTCATGGACCTCGACGAAGATGTCTACTCCCAAGGCGAATGGAAGGTCCGGATGTACGGCGAGGCGTGGACGCCCTCCTCTCCTCGGTTCATGCAGGGAGCAAAAGAGCAAGTTGAGCGGGTAAGCGAGGAAGACACCATTGAAGGCTTGGCCAAGCACGTCGCCGTCTTGCTGGAAGACGAACCGGACTTGATGGTGGTTTGGGGCAGCGGCGGTACCTTGCGCCGGATGGGCGAGCATCTCGATCTTGAACTCACGCTCCTCGGCATTGACGTCCAGCATGCCGAATCGTTGCACACCGACTTGAACGAAGCCGCACTTCTGGACATCATCGGTGGCCACGTCGACGCTTCGGGAGAACAACGCCCTCTTCTCCTCCTTCTTTCCCCGATGGGCGGTCAAGGCTTTTTGATCGGAAGAGGGAACCTTCAACTTTCACCTGATGTCTTGCGGTGCATCGGCCAGAACAACATTTTGGGCGTTGCCACGCCGTCAAAACTCATCGGTCTTGAGGCGGTCCGAATCGATACCGGTGATGAAGGATTGGACCAAGCCTTCCATTCCAAACGCTTTGTCAAGATTCTGCAGGGATTCCGCACGACGAGGCTTCTTCGCGTGGCCGAGTTGTAGGTTCATCACCAACCGATGTTGTGAAAAACGCGCCAACATGAACGGCTCTTGATTTGAAAAACCCTCACGACTCGGGAGCGCCTATGAAACAAAAGCGAGTTGTGGTGTTGACCGGCGCAGGCATATCGGCAGAATCGGGCGTGCGAACGTTCCGAGACAACGACGGATTGTGGGAAAACCATCGCATTGAGGAGGTGGCGACCCCCGAAGGTTGGGCGGCTGACCCCGAGAAGGTGTGGCGATTTTACCAAGAACGCCGCCGCCAGTTGAACGAAGTTGCACCAAACCCTGCTCACATCGCCCTCGCTCGGCTTCAGCGAGAGTGCGAGGAAACGGTTCTCATCACGCAAAACGTCGACGACCTTCACGAACGCGGTGGGAGCGAGGATGTTCACCACATGCACGGACAACTGCTCACGCTCCGTTGCGAGGTCAGTGGCCGAAGCGAACATCGCATGGACGAAGCATCTCTCGGGGATGGGTTTGTTTCCTGCAACTGCTGTTCGTCGCCACAACGCATGCGTCCCGACGTGGTTTGGTTTGGCGAGATGCCGCTCGGAATGGAGATGATTTACGATGCCGTCCTCCGATGCGATGTTTTCCTCGTGGTCGGTAGTTCCGGACATGTTTATCCAGCCGCAGGTCTGGTGGACGCAGCCAAGCAGGCCGGGGCGCAAACCGTTCTGGTCAACGCTGAACCACCGGCGAACATCGACGCATTCGACGAAGTTCACCTCGGTGCAGCGGGCGAACTCCTTCCCGGTCTTGTCAACATGTGGCTCGACGAGATGAACTAAGGGGTTCTGCGCCGAACCGTTAAATCCGAGCGGCTCACGAAGTCGCCCGTGAAGCGATGGTTGCTCTTTTTGACGCTCACGCTCTTGCTCACGGCGACCAGCGTGGCGGCGGACGGCGATGACGACGATGACAACGACGATTTTGAGGCCACCCTTCTCGGCTTGGACGGGGAAGGGACCGGTGATGTGGCGCTTTGGCTGATGGTTGCGACCTTGTCCATCGTCGTTTGGAAACCCGCATTCAAGTGGCTTCGCACCAACGGCCCCGAACTTTTCAACAAGGAACCGAGGCCGTTCAAGAAATCCCTTGGCGTGTTCAACCGTCGCTACATGCGCGCTCACAACTGGATCGGCTTCGCAGCGGCTGCCGTGGGAACGGCTCACGGCTACGTCCTCGAATGGCATTGGACGCTGTGGGCGGCCATGGCTGCTCTCTGGTTTTTGGTGATCTCTGGATACCTCATGCAACAGAAATGGCCTCCCAAGGAATTCCGCAGGGGGGCGCGCCTGCTCCACATGCAACGGGCGCTTTCTGTCGTTGCCGTCGTCCTCTTGTTCGTCGGCCACAACATCGTGGATTGAACGGTTTCACGGGGCTTGCTTCGCCTCATCGTTTCGAGGCTGCTTGAAGCAATCCGAGGAACGGTGGACTTGGTCGTCCGGGTCGTGACTTGAACTCAGGGTGGAACTGGACACCGACGTAATACGGGTGGCCTTCAAGTTCGAAGATCTCACAGCGTTGCCCAGATTCGTCCTTTCCGACAAAGACAAGACCGGCGCTTTCAATTCGTTCGATCAAATCCGGGTTGACCTCGTACCGGTGACGATGGCGCTCGTCCACCGCATCGCCTTCGCCGTAGAGTGTTCGAATCTTTGAGCTCTCAGTCTGCCAAAGCGTCGGTCGGCTACCCAGGCGCATGGTGCCGCCGAGGTGGGTTTTGGAGATTTCAGGCATGAAGACCACGGCCGCATGTTCGGGGTTGTCTTCAAATTCAGTGGAGTTTGCACCTTCAAGGCCGAGCACGTTTCGGCAGAATTCAACGGTGGCGATTTGCAAGCCGAGGCAGATGCCCAGGTACGGGACCTCTTCGGTCCTGGCGTAATTCGCTGCGAGGATTTTTCCTTCAATGCCTCGGTCGCCAAACCCGCCGGGAACCAACACGCCGTCAGCCTCACGAAGCAAGGACCACGCCACTTCATGTTCCGCCACGTCCCAATCCGGTTCGAGGTGGCTGGCTTCAATCCAATCGATGACCAGTTTTCGGTCGACCGCCATCGCAGCGTGTTGGAGGCTCTTGATGACCGAAAGGTAGGCATCGGAGAGGTCGGTGTACTTTCCAACCATGGCGATGTGCACCTCTTCGGTGAGCGTGTCAAGGTGGTGGGCCATCGTGGCCCAGTTCGCGAGCAGGTTGGTGACGTTGCAATCCACGCCAAGGATTTCACACAAACCCTGCTGCTGGAGCATCAGCGGAACGTGGTAGATGTTGGGCACGTCGTGGGTTGACATCACGGCTTGGGGCTTGACGTGGCAGAAGGCAGCGAGTTTTTCCCTCGTCTCGTCGCTGAGGGGTGCGGATGAGCGGCAGACCAGAATGTCCGGGGAAATGCCCAAGCCCCGGAGTTCCTTGACGGTGTGCTGGGTGGGTTTGGTCTTCTGCTCGCCAACGGGTCCCATGACGGGTACGAGGGAGACGTGGACGAAGGTCACGTTCTCTCGGCCGACTCTGAATTGAAACTGCCGAAGCGCTTCGACATAGGGGGCCGATTCAATGTCGCCGACCGTCCCACCGAGTTCGATGATGCATGCATCGGGCGATTCATCGCTGCCATCTGCTGGGCGTGCGGCCACGTCTTCGATCCAATCCTGCACCGCATCGGTGATGTGGGGGATGACCTGCACGGTCTTCCCCAAGTAATCGCCCCGGCGTTCAGCCTCGATGACCTTGGCGTAGATTTTTCCCGTGGTGAGGTTGTTGTCTTTCGAGAGGTTAATGTCAAGAAACCGCTCATAATTACCGAGGTCGAGGTCGACTTCTCCGCCGTCGTCCAGCACGAACACCTCGCCGTGTTCAAACGGGGACATCGTCCCTGCATCGCTGTTCAGGTACGGGTCAATTTTGATTGAGGTTACTCGCAGTCCAGCGCTTTTGAGGAGGACACCGATGCTGCTCGCCGTCACGCCTTTTCCAAGACCTGACAAGACACCCCCGCTGACCACGACGTACTTCATTGCAACATCAACGGGATTTGAGGCCGTCGCGCCTCCCCTATCAACATACCGAAGCCCCTTTTCGTACCGTTTGCCCCGAAGTTGAGAGGTCAACGTGAGCGAAGGATGAAAAGGTGACCGAATGAATTGGTGGCGAGGGCGAGGCGTGCAATCCATCCCATCAACCATGACCGCCTGGACCAAAACCCGGGACGAAGAAGGGGGCTTCAGCCTTGAAACCCATCCCGTCCCTGCTCCGGGGCCAGGAGAGGTCCTCGTCAAGTCTCAATCCACCTCGATTTGCGGCACCGACATCCACATCTGGAAGTGGGATGACTGGAGCCGTGAAAACGTCCCCTTGGGCACCATCACCGGGCACGAAACCAGCGGCGTGGTGGTTGGCCTCGGGTCGGGCGTCACCACCCATGCTGTTGGTGACCACATTGCCGTTGAATGTCACTTGGCGTGTTGGGCATGCCCTCGTTGCGAGGAAGGCAACGCTCACGTCTGCGAAAACGGTTCCATCTTTGGTGTGCACGGAAACGGCGCGTTTGCACCCTACTTTGTGGTGCCGGCCGTGAATGCCCGGCATGTTCCCAAGGGACTTGACCCGGGGCATGCTTCTATCCAAGACCCGCTGGGCAACGCCATTCACACCTTGACTGGCGGGCCTGTTGAAGGCGCTACTGTTGCAGTTCACGGCCTCGGTCCCATCGGGCTGTTTGCGGTGAACGCTGCGAAAGCCATGGGCGCAACAAAGGTGATTGCCGTGGATTGGGACAACGCCTACCGGATGAACCTCGCCAAGGAACTCGGTGCCGATGTGGTGCTGGGGAAGAATGACGATATCGTCGAATCCATTCTCGAAGCGACAGAAGGGCGTGGGGTGGACAACAGCTGCGAATTTTCGGGTTCTGCTGCTGCGCTGGCCAACACCGTTCGCTCCACCCGCATGGGCGGTTATGTCAACATTCTCTCCGTCTACGGCGAATCGATGCCGAAGGTGCCGATGAACGAGGTGGTCTTCCGCTACCTCCATCTCAAAGGCATCAACGGCCGAAAGATGTGGTCGACGTGGGACACGATGCACGAGCTGTTGGAGCGAGGACTCATCGACGTGGACCGAGTCTTGACCCACCGCCTTCCGGTCTCAGAGTTTGAAACGGGCATTCAACTGGCCTTGTCGGGGGATTGTGGCAAAGTCGTGTTGGATTTTGAGGCCTAATTCGAGGAAGACACCCGCGATTTCCATCGACGGGGGAACTTCATCGATATCTTACGCAGAGGTAGGCTCGGTACTGGAGGAATCAACACCCATTGTACTCTCCCATCATGTCTTGATGGGTTTGGGAGAACCCACATGATTTCAAGGAAATGAGATCTCAGTAAATCCAGATCAATATCCATCCTTGGAGATCTCTCTCTCAAACTATTAAGAAATACACCCCATCGGGTTTGCATGGACAACTTCGAGTACCTCACCGTTTCCTACGTGCTCATCACGGGTATCGGGATGTCCCGATTGTTCATTTCGCTTGGGACAATTGTTGAAGAGCGGGCTGTTTTAGAAGATGAAAATAAACCGAAATTGCATTGGATGCTCACCACGTGGACTCTCCTGCTGATTGCCATTATTTCCTTGTCTTGGCATGCTTTCTACAAGTGGAATTTGGCTTACGAAAGCCCGACAGCTCAACTCTCTCCATTTTCGACGCTTTCCCTCACCTTGCTTGCTGGTTGTTTCTACATCCTCATGGAATTGCATTCTCCTGAGGCCTCTGAGGACGGGAAGGTCGACATGGAACGTCACTTTTTGCTCATACGGCCTCACTTGGCGTTTTGGCTGACTGCATCGATGATCTCCATGATCGTCGTCTTTTTGTCCTTCAGTCATGATGTAACAGGCAGCTACACAGAGGTCTACCGAAGCAATACAGCAGCCCAACTCGGCTTGGTCACCAATCTTGTGTGGATTCTCATTGTCACGCCATTGTACTTCCCTGCGAATTCAGTCCGAGACCTTGCCGTCGTGTTGACTGGGTTCGGGATGGTGGTTGGCATGACGCTGGCGACGCCGACCTATTCGATGATTGAAGATGACACGGACCTCGACGGTGTTCACAACGATTCGGATATGTGCGATGATTCTGACACATGGTTCTGGGAAGAAGTTGATTCGTTCGGGTGCACGTTCTCCCAGTACGATGTGAACAGCAACGGTATGATCGATGATGATCATGATGGCGTCTATGACCGGTTTGATGATTGTCCCAACACGGATGAGGGCGTCACCGTCAACGAGGGTGGATGTCCGAGTGAATGAGGTGGTTGAATGAATGTCAGCAACGTCGTTCTTTTGTTGCACATCTTTTGCGGTGGGATTGCGCTTCTGACAGCAATGCTCGCATTTCTGACGGTGAAGGGGCCGAAATTTCATGCAAAGGTGGGTCAAATCTACGCTCTCGCCATGATAGGTGTCGGATTGACTGCGGTGGTATTATGGTTGCAGGGAAGTACTGATTTCCTTCTTTTCATCGCTTTCTTTTCGACCTACATGGTCCTCGTGGGTTGGAGGCTTGGGCAGAATCGAAAAGGTTCAGTCGGAAACATCGATCAAGCGCTTGTTGGCATGGGAATCATCGGAACATTCGGTCTTCTTTTCATTTCAGCAGATATTGCGTTCGGTGGTGTTGGGCCCTGGGATGAAGAAGCCAGTTTTGCCATTGTTCCGCTGGTGTTTGCGTTGATTTGTGGTTTCTTGACTTCTTTTCAACGTCATTCCCTGAAAAGTGGGACTGCCCCACGCGGGAAAGAACGAATTCGACTTCACGGTATTTTCATGGGTGCGGGAACCATCTCAACCGTCACGGCATTTTCTCTGACCGCAGTAGGTGGTGGGATTGTGATGTGGCTTCTACCGACGTTCATTGGAACTCCGCTCATTTTCTACAATTTAGGAGGCCTTCAAAGTGGGCGTGTGCAAATTCCAAGAAATTCAGAATTTGGTGAAACCCCTCACGATACCCTTTGATGAAACGCCTATCGCATCGGTACCCTTTGCTCAAGAATCGTCGTCGTTCTTGGGCATATCGGGCACGGTTGGGTCCTGTTTGGCCCAGAGCACGTCATCGATGCGAAGCACGGAGAGTGCAGCCTCGGTGGCCCCGGAGAGCACTTGACGGGTGATGCGAAGGGGTTCAACAACGCCCTCTTCAACCATGTTGGCAGGGACTTTTGTTCGCACGTTCATGCCGATGAAATGCCCTTCATCGCCTTCTGCCGTGGTTTGTTTGGCCACGGTTTTGAGGAGGGTGTCCAAGGGGTCCAAACCTGCATTTTGGGCGAGCACTCTCGGAATGACCTCAAGCGCATCGGCAAAGGCTTCGATGGCCAATTGTTCGCGCCCGGGAAATCGCTCTGCAAATCGGCGAAGGTGCCGTGCCAGCGCAATCTGGGTTGCGCCGCCGCCGGGTAACAAGTGGGGCTCCTCCAGCAATTGACAAGCCACCCCGAGGGCGTCGGCAAAACACCGCTCAACCTCACCCACGGTTTCGTTGGTTGACCCCTTCGCAATGAAGGTCGCTCCGCCCTCTTCGGTTTCGACGATCCAATGCATGACCCCGTTCCAATGTTCGTTGCGGCTGGAGATGAAGACGCCCAAATCCCGCTCGGTCAAACTGCTGATGTCGTGGTTGAGGGTGGCGTTGGTCCCTCGCGCGAGCAGGTCCAAATCCGAGCGAGCAACCCTTCGATATGCTTGGATGCCCGCATTGCTCAAACGACGGTGCATGTCATCGTCAATCCCTTCTTTGCAGGCCAGCAATGTGACGCCCATGGCGGCGAGATGGTCAACTTGCTCGTGAAGCAGGGCTTTCTCTTGCTGGCGAAACTCGTCGAGGACGCCCGCCTTCGTGAGGTTGACGTTGACGCTGCTCATCAGTTCTCGGCGTTCAAGTCCTCCGTCAATGAGGGCAATTTTTCCAGAAACGAGGTGTTTCGGCATGAGGTCCGTGGCTCGTTTTTTGGCGAGAACCAAGCCCATGACGAGGTGAGAATCGGTCATTGCCCCTCCGGTTTGGGTGAGGATCTTGACCCGGGTGGGGTCCACCACAATGCCATTGGGTCGCTCTTCCACGACCGCTTGGGCGGCTTGGAGGGCCAATTCAGCGAGATGGTTTTGCATTGCCGTGTGGATTTTTCCAGCGAGGGAGGTGACGGCGGCTTGGTGTTGCCTCTCAGGGGTTGCGTTGACAACGAGTTTTGGAAAATGTTCCCTGCAGGCTTCCTCAGCCAGTCGGTAGCCTCGAGCGATGGCGGAGGGATGGACCCCTTGGAGCACCAATTCCCATGCGTTTTGAAGAAGTTCAGCGGCAAGAAGAACGGCACTGGTGGTGCCGTCTCGAGCGATGCGGTCTTGGGTGGTTGAGGCGTTGATGAGCATCTTGGCCACGGGGTGTTCAACCTTCGCAGATTCAAGCACCGTCACGCCGTCGTTGGTCACCATCGTGCGACCTTCGTCATCAATGAGCAACTTGTCCTGACCCAAGGGTCCAAGAGTGGTACGGACCGCTCCAGCCAGCGCCATCGCTGCAGTGATGTTGTTTCGAAGGGCTTCTCTCCCCGTTGAGCGGGTGGTCTCCTTGAGGATGGGGACTTCGCTCATGCCTCTGCCACCGACATCCCTGCCATAAGCCAAGCGCTTTGCAGGCTTGAGGTACGGGTTCAGTCCTCGTCTTCAACGACCTCGAAATCGGCGTCAACGACGCCATCGTCCATGTTGATGGCGCCGTCTTCCCCGCTCTCTTGTTGCGCCATTTCGGCAGCAGCAGCTTCGTAGAGTTTGGTGGAGACGGCGTGCATGGCTTCCTCGATTTCTTTGACCTTGGCCTGAATGGCGGCGTCGTCCATGGCTTCGATGGCAACGGGTTTCCCATCGTCGTCTTGGACCATCTTTTCCAACTCGTCCAAGTGGGCCTTTACGGGGTCAACATCGCTGTCGTCCAATTTATCGGCGGATTCCTCAAGCGTGCGTCGGGTTTGGTAGACCACCTGATCAGCCATGTTTCTCAACTCGACCTTGGCCTTTCGGCGTTGGTCTTCTTCGGCAAACTTCTCGGCTTCGGCGATCTTTTCTTGAATCTCGTCTTCGGAGAGTGAGGTGGCGGATTCGATTTTGATGGATTGCTCTTTACCGGTTCCCATGTCCTTGGCGCTAACGTTCACGATGCCGTTGGCGTCGATATCGAAGGTGACTTCGATTTGAGGCACGCCGCGGGGTGCGGGTGGGATGCCAACGAGCTGGAACTGGCCCAGCGTGACGTTGTCCTTTGCAAACTCGCGCTCGCCCTGCAAGACATGAATTTCAACGGCGGGTTGGTTGTCGGAGGCGGTTGAGTAAATCTCGGAGCGTCGGGACGGAATGGTGGTGTTCCGTTCGATCATGGTCGTCATGACGCCGCCGAGGGTTTCGATGCCCAAGGTCAGGGGAGTCACGTCGAGCAGGAGAATGTCGGAGACGCCTTCGTCACCGGCAATGATACCGGCTTGGAGGGCGGCGCCCATCGCCACGGCTTCGTCGGGGTTAATGCCCTTGTACGGTGGCTTGCCCGCTTCTTTCTCAACGGCGTCTTGGACCGCTGGGACACGGGTTGAACCACCCACGAGGATGACTTTGTCGACGTCGCCCTTCTTCAGGCCGGCGTCTTTCATCGCCTGGCGGGTCGGGACCATCGTCTTCTCGATCAGTTTGGAAATCAAATCCTCAAACTTGGCCCGAGAGAGGGTGAGGTCCATGTGGACGGGTTGGCCGTCTGCCATGGAAATGAAGGGCAGGTTGATCTGCGTTTGTTGGGTCCCGGAGAGTTCAATCTTCGCTTTCTCTGCGGCTTCTTTCAGTCGGGACATGGCTTGCTTGTCCTTGGACAGGTCGATGCCGGTGTCCTTCTTGAATTCGGCCGTCATCCATGCGATGATCTTCTCGTCGAAGTCGTCGCCGCCTAATTTGTTGTTTCCTGCAGTGGCCTTGACTTCGATTTGGGGTTGGCCGTCCACTTCGTAGATTTCGAGGACGGAGACGTCAAAGGTTCCACCACCCAAATCGTAGACGAGGATGGTTTGGTCCTGGGTCTTGTCAACGCCGTAGGCCAATGCCGCAGCGGTGGGTTCGTTGATGATGCGAAGCACTTCAAGCCCAGCAATTCGGCCGGCGTCTTTGGTGGCTTTTCGCTGTGCGTCGGTAAAGTAGGCCGGGCAGGTGATGACCGCTTGCTTCACTTCGTGCCCCAGGTAGGCTTCTGCATCGGCCTTCAACTTCTGGAGGATGAACGCAGAGATTTCTTGCGGGGTGTAGGTGGTTCCATCGACGTCGGTGGACCACTGGGTCCCCATGTGCCGCTTGACAGAGATCATGGTGCGGTCGGAGTTGGTCACCGCTTGGCGCTTGGCGGTGACGCCGATCAATCGCTCGCCGCCGTCTTTTGCAAACGCGACCACCGAGGGGGTGGTTCGGGCGCCTTCTGCGTTGGGGATCACGACGGGTTCGCCGTTCTCGATGGTCGCCACGCAGCTGTTCGTTGTTCCAAGGTCAATTCCAATCACTTTGCTCATGTTGTTTCACTTCCTTTTCAAAAAATGGGGATGCCACCGTCGTCTTCGTCATCGTCGTCGTCGCTCTCGCCGACGTCAATGCTGATGTCCCCCGGGGCGGGGACCTCATCGTCATCGTTCGCTTCCAAGGCTTTCCCCTGTGGGGTCAACTTCAGGGTGATGTCGAGAATGCCGTTGTTTAGGGTCCAGTCCACCACGTCATCACAGGGGTGGGGGAGTTCCACCAAAGCCAGTGGCTTTGGTTGAGTGCTTCGCATGATTTCGATCTGCGAACCGTTCTTGATGAGTTCAATTTCGAGGTGCTCGGAATCAATGTCGCCTTTAAGGGCAAAATCGAGCGTCACCGACATGTTCCAACCGTCGAGGTAGACGTCCTCTGCCGGGAGTTTGACCGTTTCGTCGGCGTTGGATTCCAGCGCTGAGGGGTCAAGTTCCACGGGGGCAGCATCCACGCGAACATTCATGCCCAAATTCTTGAAGAGGTCCTCGACCGAGGTTCCTGCGTTGAACATCTTTGAGATGTCGGAGATATCAAAATTGAAGTTGACTTCACCTTTGGCAATCTTTTCAGGGTTGATGCCCATGGCGTCAAACTGGTCTTTGAATTGATTCATGAAGCCCTTGAGTTGCTTTCGATTGATGGGCATCCCCATGTTTTGGAGCATGTTCTCCAGTTTGTCGAGAAAGGCGTCTTCCCAGGAATCGTCGGCCATTGAATTCACCACTACTTAACCATCGGTTGTATAGTGGCGATAGGGTGACCCCATATAAATCTAATCAAAACGCCATGCTGGTTGGACGCGACATCAAGCCTTTCGGCTCACTGGTTGATGGATGTTAGCAAACCCTTAGCGGTCAAACCCGCCGGAGGATGAAACTTCACTCGCCGGTGATCAGGCGGACCATGGTTCGAACGTGGATGCCCGTGGCGCCGTGGCCGACCATCTTGTTTGTCTTGGCGCCCCAATAGGTTCCAGCGATGTCCATGTGAGCCCATGTGATTTGTTCGGCATCGTCGCCCTCGCCACGCTTGGGGACAAACTGCTTGAGGAAGGCAGCGGCCGTGTTGGCGCCCCCCCAGCGTCCAGCGCCCAAATTACGGGTGTCGGCGATCTTGGAATCGGTCATTTCCTTCTCAAAGGCGGGCAGAAGCGGCATGGGCCATGCGAGTTCACCAACGTCGTTTCCGGCCTCGTGAATGCGGGTACGGAAGTCGTCGTCGTTGGACCATAGGCCGGTGGCTTCGTGGCCGAGCGCAACCACGCACGCGCCCGTTAGGGTCGCAAAGTCGATGATGTACTCGGGGTCAAAGTCGGTTCCGGCCTTCCACAAACCGTCGGAGAGGACGAGGCGCCCTTCTGCGTCGGTGTTGAGCACCTCGATGGTCTTGCCCGAGAGGGTCGTGATGACGTCGCCGGGTCGTTGAGCGTTCGAGGAGGGCATGTTTTCTGCCATGCAGGTGATGCCGACCACTTTTCCACCGTAGCCGCTGGCTGCGAGGGCTTCCATGGTGCCGAAGACGGTGGCTGAACCGCCCATGTCGTACTTCATTTCGTCCATGTTGGCTCCGGGTTTGAGGGAAATGCCCCCGGTATCAAAGGTGATGCCTTTGCCGACGAGCACGGGGTAACGGCCTTTTTGGTCGCCGTTCAGCGTGAAGATGACCATGCAGGGTTTTCGGGCCGAGCCCATGCCGACGGCGACCAATCCGCCCATACCTTGGCGTTTTGCGGATTCGTAATCGATGATTTCCACCTTGACGTTGTCGTAGGCCTTGGCCCACTCCTCAGCCTTGAGGGCGAACGCCATCGGGTACATGTCGTTGGGGGGGCAATTGCCGAGGTCTCGGGAAAGGTGTACGCCGCTTGCGATAGCGGCTGCTCGCTCAACGGCCTTCGACAACGCGGTGGCGTTGGCTTCGCTGCAGTTGATCCGAGCGGCCAGAGCTGGCTTTTCGTCGTCCTCATCAACTTGTTTGTAGTCGTCGTAACTGTAGTTTCGCAGCATCATGCCCTCGGCAAAAGCTGCCATGTTCTTCACGTCGGCGTCGTGGAAGACCACGGTCAATTCATTGCCGTGGACTTTCTTCAACGAGGCCACCACGGTGGCGCCACCTTCTCTGTAGGTGTGTGCATCGGCTTTGGCTTGCTTGCCCAAGCCGATGAGGATGGCTTTGCCGCCATCGGTTCCCAACAAGGTCATCGTTGCGTTGGCTTTTGCTTTGAAGTCGCCGTCGCCGAGGACGACGTTGATTTGGCTCTTGAGCGAACTCGGAATGCCTTCAACGGATTCCGGGAGTGCTTCTTCGCCTTCGAACAACGGAAGAACGAGCGTTCCGTTGATGTTGTTTCCTGAACTGATGGTCACTTGCATGGGTTCACCGTTGAGGACCAATGATTTCCCCCACTTCAACCCTTGGGGGTGTTCCTTTCGCTTTCGTCAGGAATCAACCCACGGTGCAGACACTCTCGTTCATCGCATGAGGTTCAGATGAAGGGTCACACAACAGCTTCTTCTTCGTCGACATGGATGCCGGTTCTGCGTTGCATCCAAGCGCTTACTCCGACCATGGCCAGAAGGGTGCTCATGGGGTTGAACATGCCGAACCCGATGAGAAAGCGATCGCCTCCGTCATCGTCGACGTAGAGGGGCTGGATATCGACGCTTTCGTTGACCCAAACCGACGCGGTGATGACTCGCTTTTGGTAGTTCAAATTCCACGAACCTCCGTCCACGAACGTTGACGACTTTGCAACGAATTGAACAGTGCTGCTGTTGGTCGCATTGACGCCGAACGGAGGCGATGCCCAAACCACATCCCCTTCTCCGTTGAGGTATTCCAAACTGGCGTTCGAGGTGGAGGCCATGCCGTGGTTGAAGACCGTGAGTTCAACCGAATCTTGGCTGATTTCAAGGGATTGGACGTCAAGGCGGGCTCGCCAATACCAGACCTTGTTGATGAGGTATCGCATGACGTCCATTTCTTCGCCCAAGCGTTCGTTGAGGTTCTCAAAGCTTCCCGGGACAAATTGTTCGTCGTCCGTCTCGAAGGTGAAGGTTGGGAATCCCATGACGCCGTAGCCGTAGTCCCGGCTGGTGCCGCAGTTCGGATAGAGGCCTTGGTTCGCGTTTTGAATCGGAATGTCGGAGACGGTGGCGTGAACTTCGTCCCGAATGCCCCAGAACAATTCCCAGTCGGGCGGTTGATCCGGCCATTTCCCCCAGGGGTAGAGCATGATCCACACCCCGGTGTGCATGGTCACATACAGGTCGGCGTCGACCACGAACTCGTTCATGTAGGCCGAGTTGGAGGCGGTTTCCGATTCGCTGAAAGCGCTCGAGCCGGGTTGGGTGGTGGGGCAGGTGTTCCAGTAGTGGTCGTAATTTCGATTGAGGTCGACCTGGTTGATGTTCCAGCGGGTATCGATATCGTTCCCGTCGGGGTTGAGCATGATGAGGATGTGAAGTTCGGTGCTCTGAAGCACTTGAACCGCTTCCTCGTTCCCTTCGCTCCAGGCGTTGATGTACCATTTTGCTGTTAAGTAGGCCAAGGCGGTGCCGAGGTATTCGTTGCCGTGGTGCCCGCCGTCAATGTACACGATTTCTTTGGCCGAGCCGTTCGGCTTGGTCTCCATTGACCAATCGGAGAGGCGCACAACCCAGAGTGTTTTGCCGAGCTCAGAGGTCCCGGCGGTGGTGAGGTCAACGATGTCTGGATGCTCACTGGCCCAGTCGTTCACGTCAAGCGTCAGTGCGGCCCAAGTCAGATGAACGTGGCTATCAACAGGGTCGCCAGGCCAAGCAGCGTTGTCATCCACAATGGGTTGGGCAGCCGTCGTTGGAATACTGGCGAGCACCATGCAAACAACCAAACCGATGGCCACTCGCATGGTTTCCCGTCGTTCACGCCAATGAAAAACGCTTGCATCCAACGGGCTTCACCAGTCGGAGGTGAACGCGTTGGGGTTCGCGACCTTTTCGCCCTCTCTTGTCCAGATGCTTGCTCCGTCTCCAGCGTAAATGTCTGCGAAGGGGTCAGCATCATCTTCCTGGAGGCTGCGTTGCATGTAGGCTTCCACACGGTCTCGCAGGTCCGGTTTGAACTTCCAATAGTGAATGCGCCATTCCCGTCCGTCCCACAACGTGGTTTCTTCGGATTCGGTCGTGAGCAAATCGTAATCTTGGAACATGTAAAACAAGTTACGGTCGGTCGGTTCAAGCGCATTGTCAATGATGCGATTGTAGAAGCCAAAGAACCCCAAAGCGTGTTCTGCCATACCCTGCGCAACCTCTGCGTCCATGTTTTCGTCAATGTGCTGTTGAATTGCACGTGTGAGTTCTGCGAGCGTCATTCCCATGCTGATTTCCCCAGTGAGTCGGCCGATATCCTCGCCGCTCTTGCTAATGTATATTGGTCGCCAACCCATATTAAGTGTTCCACCGAATTTCATGGAATCGGTGCATTGAGCCCTGCTTTCGGGCTTTGTTGTCCATCGGCAGGATGATGAAGGGTTTGCCGCACCATTCACCCATGTCAGCGGATTTTGAGGAGGGCCAGTTCCTCGGTCTGCCCCAAGGCGAAGGCAAACCTGACGTCGTCGTGATACCGCTGGCCTATGAGCTTACGACTTCGTACGGAACCGGTGCGGTTGACGGTCCTGCTGCTTGCGTGGAAGCCAGCGGCCAGGTGGAATTGTTTGATGCAACGCTCGGTGCAGATCTGCCCGACGGATGCCGTTTCAAAACCCTGCCCGTTTGGGAGGGTTCGGCACCGACGCTTCACGGCCAACTGGACGAGATGGTCGACCATGTGCAACCTTTCTATGACGGGTCGGTCTTTCCACTTGCTTTGGGTGGCGAGCACGGGATTCTCCCAGCGCTCGTGCGTGCCGCTCGGATGCATCCTTTGGTCGACGGTGACTTGTCGCGGTTGACCGTCGTGCAACTCGACGCCCATGCAGACTTGAGATCTGAACTTGACGGTGAGGTGTTTTCACACGCATGCGCCGCCTCGCGAAGTTTGGATGTCGGCGTCGGTCGCCTGCTTCAAGCAGGAATACGGGCCTACTCGCTCGAGGAATCGGTCCGTATAGAGGAAGACGATCGCATCACGACGTTTTTCGCCAAAGACACCCAACACCCCCACACCGGTGGCGATGCATGGCAAGGCTGGCTTCACGCGCTCGCAGCGATTCAGGGTCCTGTTCACTTGACTTTGGACATCGACGGATTGGATGGAGCGCTCGTTCCTGCAACCGGAACTCCTGTCCCCGGAGGGTTGTCCTATTGGCAAGCTGTCGAGACCATTGAGACCTTGTTTGCTAACCCCAACGCAACGGTCATCAGCGCCGATGTCAACGAAATCGTTGCACAAGAGGGAACGCCATTAACCCAATTCACCGCTGCGTGTTTGGCGACGAAAATGCTTGCTTGCCACCTTTTGGCTCGGCGGGAGGGCCGCTGGCTTCATCGGGAAAAAACAAGCTCGGATGAAGCGCCGTCCACCTTTTTTTCAGAAGCAAAGGGAGTAACACTTTCGGCACGTTCTTAAGCGGAAGTGTCCGGCGGAGCGCAGGGTGATACCATGGCTGCACACCGAATTCGAGGTGCCCATGTCTTCGTAGACTACACGGGTGCCTTTTTTGAAGATGAAAATGCTCCGGATTGGGTGCTTTCCGTTATGAGGGAAGCCGTCGCCCAAAGTCCTGCGACGGAAGTTCACTCTCGCGTCGTCGCTTTTGACGGATCAACCTCTCCTCCCGGGTTCGCAGCCGTGGTGCTCATCGATGAAAGCCACGTTACGGCTCACCACTATGCTGACCGAGGCATGCTTGCCTTGGACTGCTTCACCTGCGGTGACACCGACCCTGGGCAGATTGCAGACTTCATCCATCATGCGTTGATGGAAGGTGCTTCGGAATTGCATTTGGTACGCCGAGACCGCGTAAACCGATTCTTGACTGAGGCGTGATCATATGGGTGTTCGTGACTTCGTCAACGAACACTACCGCCACTTCAACGCCGGAACCGTCCAGCGTGCCAGCGAATCGTTGGTGAACATGCTGCAATCCGAGGCAAAAATCTTCCTCACCTTGGCGGGCGCCATGAGCACCGCTGAAATCGGTCGTAGCCTCGCCGAAATGATTCGCTCAGGCCACGTTGCAGCCATCTCATGCACGGGCGCCAACCTCGAAGAGGACGTTTTCAATCTGGTGGCTCACGACCATTATGTCCGGGTGCCGCATTACGAAGATCTCGCTCCAAGCGATGAGGAAGATTTGCTGGCTCGACATCTCAATCGCGTCACCGACACGTGCATTCCAGAGGAGGAAGCCATACGAGCGATCGAACACGAGGTTCTTCGTCTTTGGAAAGAGGCTTCAGATGACGATGCATCGCACCTGCCCCATCGTTACCTCTACCGTCTGCTCGCTACGGGCGCGCTTGAAGACGCCTACCAAGCCGACCCAGAGAACTCCTGGTTGCTTGCAGCGGCAGAGGTTGACCTGCCCCTCTTCGTCCCTGGATGGGAGGATTCAACCCTCGGCAACATCTTTGCAGCTCGTTGTTCGGAGGGCGTGGTCAACCCGAGTGCGGTTTTGGGCGGCGTTCACTACATGACCGAACTGATGACGTTCTACCGCTCAACCGCTCATCCGTTGGCCTTCCTTCAAGCAGGTGGAGGAATCGCCGGCGACTTCCCAATCTGCGTTGTCCCTTTGTTGCACCAAGACCTTGGTGAAACCGATGTCCCGCTGTGGGCTTGGTTTGCTCAAATCACCGACGCAACCGCCTCCTACGGCGGATATTCAGGGGCACCACCGAACGAAAAAATCACGTGGGGCAAACTCAGTGCAGCAACGCCTCGCTTCAACATCCAAAGCGACGCCAGCATCGTTTTGCCGCTGATGTTTGGCTATGTTTTGGACCTCTGAGGGGCGCAATCTCCCCAAAGTCTTGAAGGGGACCGCCTCAGGATTCTCACCATGAAAACCGTCCGACCGTTGCTCACGTTAGCCCTGTGTGCAGTTTTGCTCTTCTCGACGCTTCCCGTTCATGCCAACGAAGCCACGGAGATCAGCCTTGAGATTCGTGTTCACTGGTTGGAAGCCAGTGGAGACGGGATGGCGCACGCTTACTTGCTCTCGTTTGCAGACAACGCTTCTTACCAGGTCAACCTGTCCATGGAACACCGCCGAAACGATACGCTGCTTCCCACTTCCTACGTGCTTGAATGGGATAGCGATGACGGGATGCGAACCGCACTTGCGACCTTCAACACCTCGTTGGTTTGGGGCGATCGCATCGTGCTGGATGCGCACGTCACCTCTCGGGACGGAAGTCCGGTTGATGTCATCCACAGCCGTGAATTGACGGTGGGGGTTTGGAACCAACCGATGGATGACCACGAAGTGATGCTCACGAGTTCATGGTCGCTTGAACAAGTCTACGACAACGGCTCAGGTCCGCAACGTTTTGCTTTGGGTTTTACCGGGCAGGGCTGGCAGCAACGCGTTGGCGAAGTGCTCTCTTCTTGGGAACTGGGCAACGGCACGTTCCAAACTCTCGAGACCACACGAGAGGGTGAAACGGACCTCGATTTGGTCCTCACGCAAGTCTGGAAGAACGAAACGCTCGTTGCAGGAATCCTGACGCATCAGGTGTTCGATGCTCGCGGTTTCGGCTCTCTTCAAACCACGGTGATCGACGGGGAGATGGAAACGGTGGTCCACGCCGATGTCTCCCAAGCCCTTCTCAACCGTTCGTTGGTGAACGGCATCGTCGGTGAGCGCTTGCTGCTCGAAGCGACGGGCAGCCTGAATGTCACAGAGGACGGGGCGGAGAACAGTTCGTTGAACATCGATGGCGAACTCGCCGTGTTCTTCTTCGAATATCACGATGTCAACGGAGAACGCTTGCTTCAACACACCGCTTTCGAGGCCATGGCTGATTTCGTGCTCGTTGAAGACGGCACCCGATTGGACGTCGAATTGGACGGCTTCATTTCGCTGGAGCGGTGGGAAAACGGCGTCCGCACCGAGCACCTGGAGGAACTCTACGGCGACGGTACCTTTGGGTTTGAGGGTGAAGAAGAGAACGCTTCCGTGCAGGTGAACGGGACCATTCTGGACCTGCACACAAAAATCGAGAACGGCATCACGACGGTTGATGACCTCCACGTTGACGGGGTGCTGACGGGAGATGTGCAAGGCTCCTTTGGAGTCGTGCGTGGCATTGAGACCACGGGCATGCAAGCCAACGCAACGGGTGAATCCTTCCTCGTCAACGTCATCTTCCAAGAGTCTTGGTTCAACATCACCGGGGTGAACGGTGGGAATTTCTTTGACGGCGCAGGAATCGGCGCTACCCACAACCAAACGTGGGACTATCAGGCAGTTCAGTCCGATTGGGGCAACCGGACGGTTCGCTTGGTGTGGCGGGAAACCGGTCCGGATGCATCTGAAGGCGAATCCTTCCCCGACAACAGCCCGGTGCAACAGGACCCTACGGCACCGGTCTCCGAGGAAGGCCTTGGTGACGTCACGGTCGGTCGGGAAACCGGTTTCATGCCCATTCCGATGGCGACCAACGACCGCTTGCTGCTCAATCAGCAAGACGGGATGTCGCTTTCAGTGCTTGCGGGGGGAACCGCCATCGATGCACGAGACGGCCACAACTTGACGGTGATCGAGTGGAGCGGGACATACGGGGGCTCAGGCGAATCGGGGACGGCCTTTGGATCCGTGGTCTCTGTAGGCCCCTTGTCAGGCTTGCTTTCTAACGTTGAGCGCAACCTGAGCCTTCCCTTCGGCGCCAACGGTGAAAGCATTTCGGTTCAAGAAACACAGCACCTCGACCGGGTTCTTTCACCCGAAATCGTGAGTGAGGACGAAAATAACCCGCCGGCGATTGCTGGAATCGGCCTTCGTGAAGGTCTGGTCCTTGGGGAAGGCGGCAGCCTCGCTCATTTTGAGGTGAGCGTCACCGATACGGAATGGAACGTGGTAGAGGTCACCGCTGATGCCGGCAACGTCGGTTTGGGCATCCTTCAACTCAACGACCGGGGACTTGACGGTGATCTAAGCATCGGTGACGATGTCTACACCACCACGCTGCGTGTCACGGGGCTTGAAGTCGGTGTTTACTCGGTGAACGTTACGGCCACGGACAGTTTTGGTTCGGTAAGCACCGAGGAAGGGTCGATCACGGTCCTCAACCAAGCGCCTCGCCTGCTGTCGGTTGAGTTTGCCCCCGCATCGCTTGAACGCGGTCAATCCACCGTGGTGAACGCCCGTGCTTACGATGGCCACGGTGTTTCAAAGGTCCAGTTGGACCTTCGCATGTACGCAGGCACGCTGGTGGACTTGACGGCTACGGACGGTGTTTGGACGGCCATGGTGCCGCTTCCACTTGGCTTCTCGCCGGGGGTTCAGACCGTCACGGTGGTGGTTGAGGACAGTTTGGGAGCCAGCGAACGTTACCAAACCTTCACGCAACCCGATGGCGAAGTTGGGGATTCTCTCCAAGGCCCCCATCACGTTACCGTGGCCTCGGAGAACCCCATCGAAATCGAGGTGCTGAACGACCGACCTGTGATGGAAGCGTTGCCCCTCACGGTTGAGAAAAACCCCGAGGAAACCGCTGTCTTTACGGTCGTCGTGACCGATCCAGACGGCATTGAACGCGTTCAAATCGATTTGGGCGTCTACGCTCCCCTCGGCCAAAGTTCGTGGACGGCGATGCACGATGACGGTCGCTCCGGCGGTGATTTGACGGCCGGAGATGGCGTGTATTCCGTGGTGCTTTCCATACGTGATGGGACGCCGCTCGGCACGCATGAAGTGAGCGTTCGGAGTTTTGATGCGTACGGAGAAATGAACACCACTTCGGTCGCCATACAGTTGGTGGACGGGAGCGGCTCAGGTGAAGGGGGTGCCTCCTCAAACACCGTTTTGGTCACCGTCCTTGGCGGCCTCCTTTTGTTGGGCGCTCTCGTTGTTTTGGGCCTGATGAACCGCCGACAGGGAGGGCAAGACGGCGAGTCGCTTGACCGGTTCGGGATGCAGTGACCTTTGACGGGTCATTTCAACCCGGCCGACAATCGTTTAAACCCCTGCAAGGTGCGAGGGATGCAAGCGAGCGTAGTGTAGTGGTTATCACCGGGCGTTGCCAACGCCTGAACCCGGGTTCGAGTCCCGGCGCTCGCATTTCATGCTCTCGTTCAACGCTTGATTGTGAAGTTTTATGGGATGGAGGAAACACCTTTCCGAAGGGGAGAACCATGTCCGACCGTCGAGAGATTTTCATTGGCAAAAAACCGTTGCACGCCTACGTTCGCGCCGTCGTTATGGCGATGGAGGAAGGGAACCGAGCCGTCCAGTTGGTGGCCCGGGGGGCCACCATCTCTAGGGCTGTCGATGTAGCTGAAGTCTGCCGTCGTCGGAGCGGTCACATCGCACAAAGTTTGCCCGAAACGGTCACGATTGACCATCTCGCATGCGAATCGGAAGAAATCCCAGCTGAGGACGGGGTTCGCACAGTCAGTGTGCTGCGCATCGATTTGACCGGTGAAGGTGAGGTCCCCGCGGCTCAAGAGGCTTGATCGAGCAGCGCTTTCAAGCGGCGCTCAATCTCTTCTGCGGTGCGCTCATACACGTCGTATTCGCTTCCAACCGGGTCCTCCAAGCCCCAGTCATCATCGATCTTGATGGCGGGACAATGAACGCCGCAACCCATTGAAATCACCTTGTCGAAGGTCTCGGGTTGGAATTCATCGATGCTCTGGGGGTGCATGCCGGTGGTGTCGATGCCTCGGCTTTCCAACAAGGTCAGCGCATGGGGCGCGACGGCGGTTGCAGGATGCGTGCCTGCCGATGAGGCGGTGAACCCCATCGCCTTGGCCAAACCCTCGGCCATTTGCGACCTGCACGAGTTGCCGACACACACAAACAAGATGTTCATGAAACAATGTGGTTTTGAGTGCATTTGAATCCTTTCTCCGTAGACTACGGTGGGATTGACATAGGGCCGATACTTCCTCGCTTCTGTGCAGCGAGGTCACCTCATCAACGGAGGCCTGTTCGCCGTGTTTTTCGGCCTCCACATCGTTTTCGCATCGTTTGACCTGGAACTTGCATTCAGACTGATCGCATTGCTTATCACCTGCCAAATTCTTCTTTTTGGGCCGTTTTCGATACTTTTGGAGGGCTCGCCTTCCCGCCTTCACCGAAGGAAGACCAATCGAACGGGGGCTTTGCTTTCCATGCCCCTTTGCGTCGGCCTCGCATGGGCCTACGCCGGCATGGCTTGGTCGTGGCCGTTGGTGTTTCTGCTCAGCGGCGCCTCCCTCGGGGCGCATTTGATGTTGGACAGGCGGCTGTCGAAATCGGCAAACGGCCCTTCGTGGGTGGGTTGAAGTAGGCCTGCACGGTGGTTCGGGCATGGCGGATTCCCCCGTGACCATCAACTCCCCCGGAGGCCAGTCGGCACCGGCCAACCCCGAACCATCGCCCCAAGAGCAGAAGCAAATGGAGCAGGCATATGCTCAGATGAAACGGAAGATGGCGATGGAGGAAATCGGGCGGAAAATCAAACACAAGATCATGGTCCTTTCTGGGAAAGGCGGTGTTGGGAAATCCACCGTTTCCACCGGTTTAGCCCTCTCCTTGGCCCAACAAGGTCATCGCGTCGGCATTCTTGACATCGACATCACCGGTCCAAACGTCCCCAAGATGATGGGTTTGGACGGGCGTCGTCTTCACGTTGAGAACAAACGCATTCATCCTGCTGAAGGCCATTTGGGTGTCAAGGTCATCAGCATGGCCTTCCTTCTGGAGGACGAAGACACACCCGTGGTTTGGCGAGGCCCCATCAAACTCGGGGCGATTCAACAATTCATCGGCGACGTTGAGTGGGGTGAACTTGACTTCCTCATCATCGATTTCCCTCCCGGTACATCCGACGAACCGTTGACCGTAGCTCAGTCCCTTCCCAACATTGACGGCATGGTCATCGTCACCACGCCGCAACAGGTTGCTTTGCTCGACAGCCGAAAATCGATCACGTTTTCCGAATCCCTGAAGGTTCCCGTGCTCGGCGTGGTGGAAAACATGAGCGGCTTCACCGTCCACGGCACCGCACCTCCCGGAACGAGCCTCAACATCGCTGCTCCCGGCGGCAAAACACTCACGACAAAAGCGGACGATGATGGAAGGTTTTCCGTGACCCTTGACATCTTCAAGCAAGGCGGGGGTCAAGCCACGGCGGAGGAATTCGGTGTCCCGTTTTTGGGGGCCTTGCCCTTTGACCCAGGTTTCGTTCGCGGCGGTGATGACGGGGTCCACCGCATCGTCTCCGAACCCGAGGGCCCCTCTGCCCGTGCGTTTGCGAACGTGGTTGAGGCGATTCAAGCCCAACTTTCCGACGGCACCGACAGCGGTTTGGAAATCGTTTGAGGTGGAACGATGAGCGAACCGCTTCCCACACTGAAGAAACTCGAGCGACGTACCAGCGACATGGTGCTGACCTACGACGACGACTCCACCTTCACGGTAAGTTACGACGACGTGCGACATGCGTGCCCTTGCGCAAAATGTGCACCGATGCGCAACGAAGACGACACCAGCCGGACCCTCCGAAGGCAGGTTGAGGCGCTGCCGGCCGAGAAACCGACCGTCAAAACGGTCGGCAAATATGCGCTCTCCTTTGAATGGCAGCAAGGCTGTTCGAGCGGCATTTATCGCTTCGAGCGAATCTACGACCTCGCCAACCGACGGGACCCCGATCGTGGCAGGCCCTACGTCCACGGCGCATGGTAAAAAGGCAAAATTGAGTCCCGTATTGACGACGAGTTGATGAATGCAGGGCCTCGCCCAAAGGAACGAGGGGAACGATGCAGAGCGTCTATTTGACATGGATGATCAGCGCTCTCGCCTTGGGGGTTCTGCTCCTTCCGGTGTTCAAACCGCCGTGGGCGAAGGTGTCCCTTCCACCCTTCGTTGATTTCTTCCGGCGGTATTGGGTTCACCTTCTGATCGTCTTTACTATCTACAACCTCAAAGACGGCTTGGACCAACTCGACCGGGTGTTGATGGCGAGCACTGGACTCGACATGACCCCCTACATTTGGGCGATTGAGGGCAACCTCGTGTTGTGGGTTCAACAAACGTTTGAAGCGGCTTGGCTGACCACGGCTCTCACCCATTTTTATGTCGCTGGCTTCATGTTCATCTGTTATGTTTCCGTGTTCTATTTTGCCTACTTTGACGACCGTTGGCTCGCCGACCGCGTCACCCTTTCCATCGCTTGGGTGTACATCCTTGCCGTCCCGTTTTACTTGTTTTTCAATGTCAGGGTGACCGGTGACACCATTCCAGAAATGCAAACCTTGGCGTACACCTTAACCCCGGAAATTGCTGATTGGTTCCGCCGGATTGACCCGTTCACCAACGGCATGCCCTCCCTCCACATCGGCATTCCCTTCGCCGTGTGGTTGTGCTTAACCCGATTTGACGATGACCGACGTTGGAACCGATACCGTCACACCGTCTTTGCCTACACCGCTCTCACGGCCTTTACCATCATCTACCTCGGCATTCACTGGTTCATGGACATTATCGGGGGCATGCTGGTCGCAGGCGCTGCGGTTTCCATGGCCGACAGGACCTCAAACACCTGGTGGAAGTTTTTCGATGAGCGCACGATGAACGTCCGCATCGTGACGGTGCTGACACGCCCCAAAAAGGCGTGGACTTGGATCAAAAGCAGATTGCACAGGATGTATTTGCAATACCGGTCACCAACCAGCACCGAGACCGGGCGGATGGCGCTTGCCATCCTCATCGTGGTCGCCGCCGTCATCACATGGGATTTGACCAATCGCTCCCTCCCTGCAGGAGGGGTTGAGGCACCCGAAGCTGCCGCCGCTATCGAAGGCTGGATGGTCACCTTGGACAACCAAACCGAAGGAGCAGCGCTGTTGCTGCACAACCTTTCCACGATCACGACCGAACCTGCTCGGTTCAACGTTCCCGGCTTGACGCTCAACGCTTCCTACGACGTGATGAACGACCGTCTGGTGGTGAGCAATCCAAACATCATGCACGTCTTTGACATGGAGCAACCAACAACACCCATCGCTTCGTTTTCAACCGGTGACGTGAGCGATGTTGCCCTCTGTGGGCTCGCCCAATCCATGGTCGTGGTCTATTCAGAGAACGGTTCTATCGTGATGCGAGCTCTTGACGGGCAGCGCCTCGAGGGCGCACACTCGGAGTTGAGCGACGTTGCTCGTTTGGTGTGCAGCGGCTCTGAAATCGCCTATGTTACCGAAACGGCGCCTCTTCAGGTCAACGTGTTCCAACTCGGTGTGACGGGCCAGGTGACTTACACCATCAACGCCACTGCCCCCGTGGAAGAGGACGAGGTTCTCGCTGCGTGGGGCACGCCGGTGGACATGGAAAACGCAACGATCGATACGCTTGCCTTTGACCGGTCGTACTTGGCCGTCACCGTCAACGTCAGTGCCACCGACCGTTTGGTGCTCGTGAATCGGTCCTCGGCCGAGCAGTGGTTGGCGAGCAACCCGAAGTACGAGGTCTCTGGCCCCTCCATGGGTCACGGAATCTTGGCTTGGTCGGTTCGTGACCATCTCAATCCAACATCTCCACAAACCAAGTACCTGGACCGCGAAATTTACTTCCTTGATTTGGTGGAGAACACGACCCACGTGCTGACATCAGATACCAACGACCAGTGGGGGCCGCAGGTCTTGGAGAATCATCTTGTCTACTTCCAGCTTGAAGATGAGGTGCGAACCGTTGAAATCCACGCTTGGGAGCCGGAATTGCGAGGCTACTCCAGTTTCATTTTGCAGGCTGGTGTGTTGTTGGCCTTTGTGGTGGTCGCCTGGCACATGTGGCAGCGGCAAAGCGAACGGCGTCAAGCGAATCAGCCGTGATAACGAACTCGCGTTCGAACATCCTCAAGACGCGCATGAACTTCGCTTGCGGTGGGAACGGCGCCACCTTGCAAGACCGGAGCAGGCCCGAGTCGACCTTCCTCAGCGAGATAGCCTTCAATCACCCATTCCATGGCGTTGGGCCAATGGGGGTGAGATGCGCCAAGAATCTCGTCAAGAACATGCAGGTCTATGCCGAATTTTTCAACATCGTATTCGATGGAGGCCAGTCCAAAATCGATGAGATGGACCTCGTTTCCGTCGATGAGGATGTTGTTGCTCGACAGGTCCCCATGGGTCATGGCCTCGCGGTGAAGTCGCCGCACGCTTCCACCGACCTGATGGAGCGTTGCCCGAACGTCGCCTTCCTCCTTGCCTTCGGTGTTGAGAACTTCGATGAGCGGGACGCCTTCCAAGTGCTGGACGATGAGTTGCCCTCCCTCGTAATCCAAATCCCAAACGGCCGGGACGGAAAGGCCGGCTTTCCGCGAACGTATCAGCAAGCGTGCTTCGCTCACCATGCGACGGACGCCAAGACGGTGGTCGAGGTCTGGATGGCGCCAAGAACGGGGGCGCCGCTGTTTACGTACAGCGGTTTGACCGAACCAAACCCCCTTCCAAACCTCCGCCTCCGCTCCCAAGTGCAGGCGCTCGGTGGGCTTGAAGACCATGGCACAACGCATGCTTGGGGCTTTTTGAAACTTCAGCCCTATCCGTTCATTGAAAAAGGGTTGATGCGTGGGACTGTTGAGTCCCATGAGCATTTCCCTCCCCATGTGTTCGGTCAACTTCATGGACACCTCGCTGTCGGTTGAAGAACAGGCGATTGCGGACCGAATTGAAGAACTGAAAGCCCAGTTGGGCGACGACCTGCTCATCCTGGGTCACCACTACCAACGGGACAGCATCGTCATGCACGCCGATTTCCTCGGGGATTCCTTCATGCTCAGCCAGAAAGCGGCCGAATCCTCGGCAAAACACATCGTCTTTTGCGGCGTTCATTTCATGGCGGAATCCGCCGATATTCTGACGTCTGACGAGCAATCCGTGGTGCTTCCCAACCTCCGTGCGGGTTGCTCGATGGCGGACATGGCGACGCTTGTTGAGGTTGAAGCCGCTTGGGACGCCATCCTTGCCGAGTCCGGTCTTGCTGACCCCATCTCTAGAGCCGATGCCGATTCGCCCGCTGAGGAGGGAACCTCCTACCTCGTACCCGTGACCTACATGAATTCAAGCGCAGACCTCAAGGATTTCGTGGGTCGCCACGGCGGGGTGGTTTGCACGTCTTCAAACGCCGAAGGCGTCCTCAACTGGGCCTTTGAGCGAGCAGGCCCAGAGGGGGCCGTGTTGTTCTTCCCCGATCAACACCTTGGAAGAAACACCGGTCATGCCATGGGCGTTTCGGAAATGGCGATGCCGACATGGACACCGGGGATCGGTGCAAGCATGCCGCTGAAAGGCGCCAGAATCGTTCTCTGGCACGGTTTTTGTTCCGTTCACAAGCGGTTCACGCCCGACCAGATTCATGCGTTCCGCGCTGAACATCCCGACGGCTTGGTCGTGGTGCACCCGGAATGTCCCAAAGCAACCGTCGACCTTGCTGATGCCTACGGTTCAACCAATTTCATTCGCAAGTACGTGGAGGAGTTGCCCGCCGGGGCATCGGTGGCCATTGGTACGGAGATCAACATGGTGGCTCGACTGGCCCAAGAACACCCCGACAAGCACATCGAGTGTTTGGACGAGGAAATTTGTCCGTGTTCAACGATGTACATGATTCATCCAGCCTATTTGATGGACGTGCTCGAACGCTTGGTTGACGGTGAAATCCCCAACCAAATCGTTGTGCCCAAAGATGTTCAGGAAGGTTCGCTCATGGCGCTCAACCGCATGTTGGCCATCAAGGCGTGACGGGAAGCAACGCTGCCGTCCCCTTCCACCCAAGCAAGGCCAACAACGGGCCGAGAACGCCGGTGAGAGCGAGGTAAAGGCCCAACGTGGAATGCCGTCCTTCATCGAGCATGTGTGCGCTTTCAACCGAAAACGTCGAAAGGGTCGTAAATGAACCGAGAAGGCCCATGCCTAACAGCAACGCCTGCTGTTCACCAACAACGCTCGCAGCGACCAATGCCGTCACCACACCAAGGGCAAACGAACCGAGCAGGTTCGCTGTCAAGGTTGCCCAAGGATAGGTCTCGGAAGCCATGTTTTCACTCAATGCGTACCGAAGCAAGGCGCCGACTGCACCGCCGACGGCGACCAGCACCCAGTTGGAGAACACGATGGTTTCCTGCACGAGCCGTCTTTGAACATATGCCTCAAGACGGTCACATAAGGCCCAACTTCGGGGTTATCGTCATAGGCTCAGCCAGTTTCGCAAAACCATGGAAAACGTGATTTGGTTTCTCACGGGGAACATTGGAAAGCTTGCTGAGGCTCAACAGCATCTCCATCCAATGGGGTACGAAGTCCGACAGTTGCTGGCCGAAAAAGCGTCCGTCGTGGAACCTCAGGCCTCCGACCTCGAAACCGTTGCAAGGGCAAAAATCGAACAGGCACGGGCCCTCCTTCCTTCTCCCACTGCGAAGGTCATGGTGGAGGACGCAGGGCTCTTCATCGATGCGCTCAACGGCTTTCCCGGCGTGTATTCTTCTTACGTGTTTGACACCGTAGGTTGCCTCGGTGTGCTGCGTTTGTTGGCTCATCTCGCCAGCGATGATCCGGTTCAAGCGAAGCGATTGCGGTCCGCTCAATTCCGAGCAGTGGCTGGATTTTGGGACGGCGAACGCACGCTCTTTGGTACGGGGGCATGCCCCGGTTCCATCTCCACGGAAATGCAAGGTGAGTCTGGGTTCGGGTTTGACCCGGTGTTCATTCCCGCCGATCTCAACGGTGAGGGCGAGCCGCTGCCCCCTGATGTCTTGGGCCAGGAAAGCACGCATGGGATGACCTTCGGCGCCGTTGAGCAGTCCAAAAAACAAGTCTTCAGTCACCGCCGGAAGGCCTTGGACGACCTGTTGCGCCAACTGCCCGACTTGTCCAAGAAGGTCTAATCTCCCCTCCGCCATCACCGTCATAAAGCACCGAGCGTTGGCCGGAGCGAGGGCCATGGGATTTGCACGCACGGCCGTAGGGTTGCTGTTTCTCTCCGTTCTCGCGTTTTATCTCCTCACCATCGGTTCCTTGACAGAGGAAGCCAAGTGGGGCTTCGTTGGTACGATGGCCGTGTTGGCTTTTCTTTGGGTGAACCTCGCCCCCAAGCCTGCACCTCGTCAGCAGCCCCCCCGTCCACAAACGCAAGCGGCTTCCCAAGCGGTTGAAGCCACCGAACCCGAAATCGAAGATGAGGACGAAGAAATGCCTGCTCCCGTCACGGCGGATTCGCTCGACGGGGCGACCTTGCGGGAACGGAAATTAGCAAAGATTGCTGCAGCGCAAGCCGCTCAAGCAGCAGCGCTCGCAGACGAGAGTGAGAGCCTGGTTGAGGTTGAAGTCGAGATTGAGGATGTTCACGTTGCGGACGAATACGTGGTGGACGTGAGCCCTGAGTCGGTTGAAGACGCTGACATCGAACTCACCGTCAACGAACGGCGGGAACGCCATGAAGCGATCCGAGAGCGCATCAAGCGGCGCCGACGGGGCCAAATGGCCGAAATTCGGGCATCAACCGCCCGAATGTGGGAGGAACACGCTGGCGGTGAAGACTTGGTGGCGCTGCTGCAGACGCCCGGTCACGGGCACACGGTGCTCGATGAACCTGAGCATCCTCAACCCGGTCATGTCTACGGCGCCACCTTTATTCGCATCGATGAGGCTCGTGTTCTGAAACTGCGCCTCCCCTTGGATGTCGGCTTTGAACCCCTGCAACCCCCCGCTCCCGATGTGCCGAAACTCATCGGCCCTGACGGGAAGGAACTTCCTCCTCTCATCGGCCCCGATGGCCAACCTCTTGCCCTTCCGCCGATGCCCGCAGCAAGCAGTGCCCTCTCTGCGCTGCGAGAAGAGATGCGAGACTGATTCTGTTCTCCGCCTTCTGTTGCCGATAGGCAGAACATTTATTTATGACCGCCAACATAATACATTCTTGTTGGAGACATGACCATGCCACTTCAATGGACCAATTCTGGACCTGAATCGTAGACCTACGAATGCGGAGATGCCGGCAGGTGCTTTTCATGCACCTGTTTAGCGAGCATCGCTGCACAGAAAGATAGGCAGATTTAGGAGAGATACCATGGTAAAGAGAAGAAACAACAGAAGGATACGACCCAACCAACAACGACGCTACAATCCGCACACCAAGCGCATTGAGCCGTTCCAAGGAAAGAAAAAACCGACCAAGGCACCAAAACCGAAGGTCGAAGGCGAAACGTCTCAACGCAACAATGGCGTTGGTTTTGTTCCCATCAAGCCAACCCAAATGCGCACGACGGTCCCTTGCACGTGCGATGGTGACCTGCTCAAGAGCACCAACCAGCGTATGCTTCGCCGTCTTCGCGACAAGCGAACCCGTGGCTGCAACACCGCTTCAAATGCATTTGACGTGTTGGTTATCAACGGTGCGTTCCGCAGGGAATATCGGCGTCATATGGGGCATTTCCGCGCCTTCCTCAGGGAGGAGCAGATTCGCTTCGTAGAGCTTTGATCCTTCAAGAAAATCAACGTGGCCGGGCACGCTCCCGGACAAGAGGAAGGCAGTGGCGCTTCCTACAACCCCTTTGGCCGACAGGCTCGAGATTGAATGTGAGCCCGTTGCAGCGGTTCATCAGCGATGCATCCAGCGTGCAGTTTCCCGGTTGAGGAAAGCCTGAACCCCGATTTCTTTGTCTTCGCTGTCAAACAGGTTGGCGAAGGCGACGGCTTCGAGTTCAACGCCGTCGGTCAATCCCTCGTCGAGGGCGGCACGCACGATTTGTTTTCCAACCCGGAGGGCATGGGAGGATTTGCTTCCGATTCTGCGAGCCATGGCGAAGACCGTCTCCTCAAGTTCCTCAGGGGAGACGACGTGATTGACCAGCCCGATGCGGTGAGCCTCGTCCGCCGGCACCATGTCGCCGGTCATGATCATTTCGTGCGCTTTCCCGTAACCGACCAAGCGTTCCAGCCGTTGGGTTGCCCCGTATCCTGGGATCAGTCCAAGATTGATTTCAGGGGTTCCAAAGGTGGAACGGTCACTCGCAATTCGGACATCGCAGGAACACGCCACTTCGCAACCACCGCCCAAGGCAAAACCGTCGACCATGGCGATGGTTGGTTTGGAAAGGTTCCACAAGGCTTCAACGGCATTGTCTCGAAATTTCTCGCGAATGACGCCGCTTCCTGCACCAGCAAACTCCGTGATATCGGCCCCAGCAACGAAGGCGTGAGGTTTGGCGCGCTTCCCTTCCGGCGGTGCATTGGGTGCAGCGCCCGTGACCACGAGCACCCGGACCTCCTCGGAGGCTTCCATCCATGCGCAAACCGCCTTGAGCGAGGCCATCACTTCGGCGTTGAGGGCGTTCAATTTGTCGGGCCGGTCAACGGTCATGCAAGCAAAAAAACCGATATCATCGTCTTCGCTGATGGGGTGGAGGTCAACCCTGATCACGTCGCTTTCGGGGGGGTTCATGGACGAGGTCAACCCCCTCTTCTTCTTCATCTCATCGCCGAGGTTCAATGAAGCGGAAGCAAGGTATCATATCCGTCGCTTCCTTCAACGGCGCATGACTGCTGGGTCGTCGCCGATGGTCAGCGCAAAAGACATGGCCAAAAAATACGGTGATTTCGTGGCTTTGCACCCCCTGAACGTGGAGGTTCATGCGGGTGAATTCTTCGGCGTGTTCGGTCCCAACGGAGCAGGAAAATCCACTTTCATCAAGCTCCTCACGGGCCAACTTCGCCCGAGCAAAGGACGGATTGAAGTGCTCGGTGTTGATGCCGTAGCCGACCCTCAAAAGGTCAAAGCGAACATCGGCATCGTGCCGGAATCTGAATCCCCTCCGTCCTTCTTGACCCCGACTGAATTCCTCGAGTTTGTGGCCCGTTTGCGTGGCGTTGACGACATGAAGGCGAAGGTCGAGCACTGGCTCGAGTGGTTCGGTCTGCAAGAAAAAAGGGACACGATGTGCAAAGACCTCTCCAAAGGACAACGGCAAAAAGTGATGCTGGCGAGTGCGTTTATCCACAAACCAAAACTCCTGTTTTTGGACGAACCCTTTGCAAATCTGGACCCGATTTACCAGCGAAAATGCCGAGAGTGGTTGCTGGACCATGTCGCCAACGGCGGGACGATCTTTCTCTGCTCGCACGTCCTTGAAATGGCTGAAAGGATGTGCAATCGCATGGCCATCATCAACGACGGAAGGGTGTTGGCGGCAGGCACGGTGAAAGGTTTGAAACGGTCGCAGGACGAGACGCTGGAAGATGTTTTCATCCGTTTGGTGGGCCGCTCCATCGAAGACGTGGAACGTTTGAGCGATGAAGGCCTCGGTGACGATTCGGAGGAATGAACGTGCCGGGTACCTTCATCGAATCGCGTCCATGGACGGACGGGGTCGTTGAAGAACACCGCTCGCTTGGAACCTCGCCCCACGGGGTGCAACTCAACGAACCGCTTCGAGGTTGGGCCGCATTTTCCGCCACGTTTCGCGTCATGTTTGTTGAAGAGGCTCGCAAAAGCGTAGAATTCGCCAAAAAACGGCAGATGGTGCTTTTCCCGTTGCTGTTGACGCTCGTGACTGCGATCTCAACCATCGGTCTGCAATTTTTGGTCGGGGACTCCACCGCTCAAACCTCCGACATCGATTCCAAGACCTTTACCTGGCAGGAATTGCGTTTTGCGCTTCATCTCCCGCTCTTCATGTTCTCCTTGGGCATGGGGACCTTCGCCTTCATGGGTCGGGACGCTATTGTCCGGAGGACGGCGACCAAAAATTACCTTCTCGCCGCACCGGCTTTGCAACCTTTGCCCAATTCCATGGCACATTTCGTCTATTTCGTCAAGGACATGTTGTTCTACGTGCTTCTCATTCTCACGCCCATCATCAGCGGCATGGCGCTCGGTATCCTCCTCGACGGTGTTTCGGGCATCCGTACACCGTTGCTGTGGTCTTCCCTCCCGTGGACCTGGTTGGCGATGGCAACGACCCTCGGCCAAGGGTTGGCGCTCTCGTTTTTGGCGTCCTCGCTTTGGTTGCGCGGCCGTCCGTTCACGCTCGTGGGTCCGGTGGTCATCGTGGCACTCGGCATTGCCGTCGGCGTTGGCGTGCTGCCTGCCGACCTCCTTTTGTGGGGTCTTGCCGCTCAAGCGAGTCAGAGCGGTGTCGCCATTCTGCTCGGGTTGGCATTGTCGGTCGGCATTGGTTTTCTCGCTGCGCAACTGATTCTCGACGATTTTGACGTGAGCGTTGTTGAGCAGGGGGACTTGCTTGAGCCGATGTACAATCGACTCGGTTTTCTGGGGCGAGGCGAAATACGGCTCATCGTCGCCAAGGAGTTCGTTGACCTGTTCCGCTCAGGCGCCATCAAGAAAATGACGGTTTCGTACGCCATCCCGCTGCTGGTTTTGCTCGGTATGGCGTGGCTGGTGGATTTTGCCGAGGCTCCCATTCCCATCAACCTGCTTTCTTATGCTCCGTTTTTGGGTTTCTTTGGCTTCAATTTTTATTCGTGGTTAACCATTTTGGATTCCCCGGATTTCATGAACGGGTTGCCGCTCAAAGTCCCCGATTTGATTCGTGCGAAGGTGGTCGTCTACTTCTTAGCCACCTCTTGGATTTCGCTGATTTTCATCGTCCTCATGGCCTGGCGTCTTGACGAATGGGCGTCACTGCCCACGAGCATCATCGTGATGTTTGCAAATTCCGTGTACATCGTCGCTCTTACGGCGTTCTTGATGGGCCTGCGTCCAAACAAGGCCATCTTTGATGCCTCCATCATGGTCTGGTTTTGGATTGGGACGGTCTTGCCTCTGCTCGGGTTGTTCTTGCTTTCGTTCACGCAAGGCGACGTCAGCCTCTACGGAAACTGGTGGGAACGTGCAAGTCAGGACGGGCTGGCTGCAACCGCACAAATGTACGACGAAACCATGGTTCAGCAAGGGTACGTCGGGATGATCGCCATCTCGGTCGGTTTGATGTTCGCCTCGGCGGTCTTGTGGAAGTTGATGGACCGACGATGGGGCCGTGCTGAGTTCTCAAACTGAGCCTGCTTCCAATTTTTGCAGGTATCTTCTTGTGCGTTCACCGTCGCGTCCAAGCCATGCCTCAAGTTGTTGCCGTTTGCGGCATGCCGGGGTCGGGCAAGGGTGAATTTGCTGCCATGCTCGTTTCGGCAGGTGTCCCCGTGGTGTCCATGGGCGATATGATTCGCGCCGAGGTCAGGCGCCGCGGCCTTGAGGAGGCGCCGAACGTGTTTGGCGAAGTCGCCGCATCCTTGAGGGCAGCGCACGGCGCGGACGTTCTTGCGGTCCGTCTGTGTGACAGAGTTGACGAGCTTCTCACCTTGCACCCCCTGGTCCTGATCGAGGGTTTGCGCGGCACGGCCGAACAAGCCGTTTTTTCATCCAGGTGGGGCGATAACTACCGCACGGTGGCCATCGTCGCCGATGCAGACACGAGGTTTCAACGCATCCAGCAGCGAGGCCGCTCCGAGGACGGTGACCGAGCGGCCTTTGAGGCTCGCAATCAACGCGAGACGGGCTGGGGCCTCGACCTGCTCATCGAGCAGGCCGATGATACCTTGGAGAATGAAACCGATTTGGCCTCGTTTCATGTCAATTGCCACGCTTGGCTCGATAGGCTTTTGGACGGCTGAATCAAGCCGTTTTCGGCGCCCCAAAGTTCGTCACAGCAAGCCGATTTGGGTGTTGTTTTCACCCAAGTGTTATAGTCGGGGAGATGTTGTAGCAGAATGCATTCGGCGGTGTTGGTGACCATGGCAAGAAAAAAAGGCGGTGGCGGTGGCGGACGAGGTGCGTTTGCACCGCGTCCCGCGAGGTAGTATTGACTCGCTGGCGGCAGGTGTTCTAGATTAGCAAGGATGGCATCGGCCAGCGCCGGCGGTGCGAGCTGAGTGACAAAAGCATCCAACATCGATCT
>JAUREJ010000019.1 GCA_030827475.1 Candidatus Poseidonia sp. | reverse complement strand
AGCACCGCTCCGTCGGAGAGGGTCTCCACGAGCGTTTTCGTGATCGCTTCGGCCGGCTCAAGGTTCTCGGCGATGATCGACGGGTTGCCGTTATCGGTGTGAAGGATGTCGAGTCGCTCGTCCTCACGGAGCCCGTGAAGCAGTTGAGCAATGGGTTCGGGATTGGGAACGGGGTACTCCAATTCACGGACGCCTTCAGCCATGTAGGTGTAGGTGTCGGTCATGCCACCGAGGCGAACGTGGTGAACTCCAGCCTCATGGGCCAATCGGACCTCTTTGATGATGTCTTCTGGCGTCCGCCAAATCGGAACCCCCTTCTTGGGTTCAATGCAAAACTTGCAGCCTCGTTTGTATCGAACGCATCCTTGGTACACCTCAACTTCGTAGGTTAAGGGCCCCGGTTTTTGTGCCGTACCGAGGTCCGGATGGTGCCTTACCGCCTTGCTGCTCGCACCGGCCTGTGCCCATTGTGTCCACTGCTCAGCGTTTCGTCGTTGGTGTTTCCATTCCCCTTGCGCCAAATAGTGATGGAGGGTGGCGTCGGTGTCCTGAACGGCCAAAAACAAGTTTGGTTGGAGCGGTGTCCAGCCTTGTTGCTTCCATCCTCGGATGGCCCAGCCGCCGAGCAACGTTGCAGTGCCTTTCGGTAGGCTTCGGATGAGGTTTTGTGTCTCCTTGAGCGAAATGGGTGTTCCGCGCAAGTATTTGCCGGGGACGACAGCGCCAGCCACGCAGACCACGCCGAGCAGATTGGCGAGGAGACGCTCAAGGCGTTCGGTCTCGTTGCGCTGCCATCGACGCCACTGGTCAACGGTCATGTAAACGTAGGGCACAGAGGCTTGCTCGAGCACGCCGCAGACGTATCGCACATGAAAACCGACGTATGGAGGGACACCGAATGCGGCCGGCTCGTCTTCGTAACCGTCCAGCACCAACCAAACAGGGTCGCTGGACTCAACCATGATTCAAGGCGGGGGGGTGACGCCTTCAATCCTTCTTGTTTCGAGGCCGTCGGCGCCGCTTCTTCCCGCCTTCGCCTTCTTCTCGGAGAGCTTGCAATTCTCGAGAGGATTTCCCACTGCCATCGCCGTCATCTTGACCGCTGCGACCCTTGCGACCCCCGTCTTTGTTGCCCTTGGCATTGGCGATGTCGACCTTGATCTTTCGACCGTCAATTTCACTCTGGTTCAGCGCAGCAACCACGGCTTCGCCCTTGTCCTTCTCAGCGATGAACACGAAGCCGAAGCCCTTGGCCTTTCCTCCAGGTCCGGTGGCCAGCACGACTTCGGTGACGGTGGCATGCGCCGCCACCAAGGTCTGCAAGTGTTCTGCGGTAGCGGAAAACGGCAGGTTGCCGATGTAGAGTTTGAGGCCTTCGGGCTCTTTTCTTTCCTTCTTGCCCTCGTTCTTCTTGTCGTCGTCAGCGTCTCGGACACCGATTCGACGGCCGTTGACTCGGTGGCCGTCGAGCGCTTTGATGGCCGCATCGGCCATGGTTTTCTCGGCGTAGGTGACGAAGCCAAAGCCCCGATTCACGCCGGCATCGTCGGTCAAAACGATGCAGTCGGTCATGTCGCCGTGGCTCTTGAAAAGGTCTCGAAGTTCTTCGGTGCCGACCTCTCGTGGCAGGCCGCCGACAAAGAGGCGGGTGCCGGGGGCCGGTCGTTGACGTCCTCCGCCATGACCGCCGCTTTCTCCTTCAAAGCGGAAGTAGGAGCGTTCTCGTCCGTCTTCACGAACATCGGCGGCGATGAAGGTGGCTCGGCCTGCAGGACCTTTCGCAAACATGGCTTCAGCAGCAGCGCCCCAACGCTTTCCGGCGTTGTTGAGTGCGCTGGCACCTTGGTCGAGTTCAGCCCAACCGGCGCCGTAGTTGTCAGCAAGCGCCCGGTACGCTTGGTAGCCGCAGGTTGGGCATTTCACGTTCCAGTCGCCGTCGAGTTCAGGTTGAAGGGTATCGCCACATGGAGGGCAGATGGCGTGAAGGACGCCACAGTCGTTGCGCTCTCTGAAGTCAAGGCGAACCACGGGGTGGACTTCCTTGACCAAGGCACGGCACACGTCCCTTCGCCGAAGGGCGTCAGAAGTTTGGTGCATGAACCGGTCAACGAGACCGGTCACGAAGAATTGACCGTAGAGGTGTTGAGGTTGAAGCGAACCCGGTTTGCCTTCAACGCAGGTGATCATGGCCTCGCCGTTTTTTTCGTTGAGTTTCACGACCTCGCACAGGACGGTGTCGCCCACCTCGGGCTCAACGATGGCTTTCGCCGCAGCGACGCTGATGACGCCGTTGTCCACGTGGACGAAGCCGACCACGGTTGAAACGATGTTTCCCGAATCAAGGACCGTTCCTTCGCCGTTCTCATGTTCGCCTTCGGTGGCGATGATGCTTCCTGGGGTGACGAGGCTCGCCGTCATGTTCTTCCTTCCATGTGCAGGTATGGCCCGAGATGGGTCGCACACCGTTCGCTAGTCAAAGGGGAGGGTTCACTCCTTTTGAACCCCCCTTACGCTTTCTCATCCTTCGTCCGTCGGCAAACGAGCATCGCCGGGTCGGTGGAATCGCCAACAGCGCACCTCCGTGTTGGCGGTTCGTTGGGCGTGGTGGTGATACGTGGGCGGCAATCGAAAGTCCGTTCGAAGGACGCTTTCAGCCTCCCAACCGTGTTCTGCTGCAACCCTCTCGACATGAGCGGCTTTGTCGCTGTGAAGAAGATGGACGGCTTTTGCACCGCTCGAAAAACCCGTGCGCAAGAACGGGCGGTCCGCCTTGGGGCGTTGCACTCCCCACGGCGGGTTCATCACAACCGCATCGAGTTCGGGTATCTCCAGCGACTCGCCATCGACGGGTTGGGCGTAAACGGTGCTGCGCCCTTGCAAACCCTCTGGAAGATGTTCAAGGTTTGAACGAAGGACCTCGAGAACTGAACCATCGCATTCGTAAAAATGCACGTGCTTCGCACCAAGCATCAGGCATGCTATGCCCAAGATGCCGTTGCCCGCTCCGAGGTCGGCCACGACGGCGTTCTCCAAGCCGTCAAGTTCGTCCACGGCAAGCATCCAATACGCAGCGAGGTCGCCCTCGGTGGCGTATTGTTCCAATGCCACATCCGTGCTGGGATGGGGTTCGAGTTTGGACAGTGCCATCGCCAGGTGCTTGGGTCGCATGCCCTCACCAGCGTTGTTGCTGATAGGGGTTGCCGGGGGGCTGCTGTTGCATTTGCAGCCGCATTGAGTGGATCTGTTGGGCTTCGATGCGGAGCCGTTGAAGCAGAGGTTCGCCGGGTTGTTGGTTGCCGCAGAACCGGCAGAAGCGTGTACCGTCGGGGTGCTGTTGACCGCAGTTGATGCAGAATCCCATAATGCTCCCTCGACGTGTGTACCGGCCTGTTTGATTTGAACCTTCTCAGCCCATGGCCGTCATTTGAAGCAGGATGGGCCACGTTTCCACGCCTTCGGCAATGGCTCGTTCATTGAGGTCTTCCCATCGAGCGTCGTTCATGAATTCCGAAGGTTCAACGCCCGCATCGATAAGTTCCTGGAAAAAGGCACGAAGTTCAACCTCCATTTCCGACATCGTCGTCTCGGGTTCCTCCTCGTGTACAGGGAGCTCGACGTTGTCACCGCTCGGTGCCTCACCGGGCGAGGGTGAAGCATCGGCATCGGATGTTTCGGAGGCCTGCTCGTCGTCTCCACTCGGCATTGGAACGGCCACCTCTTCGCTTTGAACCTCCGAGGCGACAGCGGCGGACGGGAGCGGGACGCTTGCCGATTCAACCGGTTCATCGTCCGTCGGCTCGGCGGCCTCTACGGGTGACGGCGGCTCTTCTTCCGGTTTGGCGGGCGCCTCCGGTTCAGGTGGTGCAACGCTCGCCTCGGGTTCGGCCTTGGGCACGGAGGGTGGCGTTGCAGGTTCGGGTTCTGGAACAGGTTTTTCCAAGCGGCCCACGCCCAAAACTTCGGCTTGTTGGCGGGCCATTTCGGCTGCAGCCCGCCTCGGGAGGCTGACGAAACACTTCCCGGGAAGCGAATCCGGTGGGAAAGGGAGGTAGTAGCGTTCCAAAGCCGGAAGCGATGGGTGGCGGAAGCACAAGGTTTGGATCGCTTCAAACGGACGTTGGGTTGGAAGACCAACGGCAAACGGGGTCGAGGTGAGTTGAATGGCGTTGCGGAGCCATCCTTCGTTGTTGACGAGGTGCTGCAACCACAGCCCCATGTCGGCGGTGGCGATGTCAACGAATTGGAAGGAAGCGTTTCGAGGGTCAAAGCCCTGCTCTTCGAGCAAATAGGCCTCAGCACGGGGTCGGTGAAAGACCGTCATGACCGGTTGGCCGTGTTCGACCATGTCGCCGTGGAGTTCCATCATCTTGCGTTCTTTGCGAGGGCAAAGCATGAGAATCGTCATGCGGGTAGCGTTCGGGTCCCAAATTTCGCCCCAACGTTGGGCCGCTTCAACGGTCAATTGACCGATGGTCATGTCGGGAATCATGGCGGTTAGTCCCATGGCGGCACCGAATCGGAGGAAAAGGTTCCAACCTTTTACCCTGCGGGTGAAGCCGTCACAAACCCAAGACATCCATGCTGACAGCGAGTTCAGCGAGGTAAACCAAGCCGCCTGCTGCACCTCGGAGGGAGTTGTGGGAATACGCCTCAAACCGAATCGTGTGGGAACTTGGGCAAGCGACGCTTCCAACCGCCACGGCCATGCCCGCCTTCAGGTCCGTGCTCGGATCCGGCCGTCCGGTGAAGCCAAGACCGTCGGCAAAAAGATGGGTCTCAGGGTCGATTTGGTCAACCAACATCAGCGGTTTGTGGGGTGCGCTGGGTAACGAGGCACACCGCTCGTTCCCCTCCCAGTTCCGCAGACTGTCAAGCAGGGCATCAAGGGTCACCGGGTCGCGGGTCTGAACCGTCACGAACACGTGGTGTCCATCTCGGCGAAGGACGCGAGCGCATCTCACCTCAGACTCCCCTTCCCACCCCAGCACATGGCGAAGTTCGGCATCGGTTTTTTCGGCTTCACCGGGAATTGCAGGGTCAACCATTCCTGCAGAAAGGGCTGCCTCGAGGTAGTGCTGCCCCCCTCCTGACAATCCCTGCTCGCTTCGCATGGTGTAATGTTGAACGCCAAAGCGCTCGTTGATGGCAGCCAAGGGCAGGACCAAAGGCAACAGGGTGCAATTCGTTGCGCATGCATGCACCAGCGGTTTTTTCGATGCCTGGACCAACGCCTCTGGGTTGAGTTCAGGGACCACCAAAGGAACACCTGCGTCTCTCCTAAAGGCGCTGGCGTTGGAGAAAACAGCGATGCCGTGGGCGGCAAACCTCGGTTCAAGTCGACGGGCTTCCTCGGTTGGAAGCGCAGAAAATGCAATGCGTACGCCCCTTTGAACCAGACTTTCGATGAGCCCGGAATCTTCAATGTCCTCCACGGTGATGTTGGGCATCGGTGGGCGTGCCTCTTCAAGAATCCACGGAACCTCATTCAGGGATCTGCCAGCAAATCTGGCCGAGCCCGCTACGGCGGTGAGGGAAAACCAGGGGTGGTGAACGAGGCGTTGGTGCAAGCGTTGGGCGACCAAGCCCCCTGCACCCAGGACAACGGTCTCTGTGCGCAACATGGTGGTCCTCCCTCGTCGTTGGCTTTGAGGTCTTGTCATCCGATCACATCAGCGGTTGTGGCAGAAAACGCCGAGTGACCAACTTCCGTAAAATGTTCCAACCGTCGGCGGTTGAACCCAGCTTCGCTTCTCCAATCCGGGCACCGTAAGAGACGGGACGGTAAGTGAACGCGATGTTGCGGTGGACCATGCTCGCAAACATCTCGGCCTCGATTTCAAACGAGACGCTGTTCAGCATCATCCGGTCGATGGCTTCCCGGCTGAACACCCAATATCCTGAGCACACGTCGTTGGTGGTGATGCCGTAGAGCCCCGAAGCAAACCAGGTCAGCAGGTGATTGCCGATGTAGTTGAGCCGCGTCATTGAATCCGAGGCCATCTTACCCCGCAAACGATCACCGATCACCACCTGATGGTGTTGAAGCGGCTCCAGCAAGCGGGGCATCTCCTCGGGTGCATACGTGCCGTCGGCGTCCAGCATCACGACAACATCGCTGCCCATGGTCAAGGCCTCGCGAAAACCGTGCCGAATGGCGCTGCCTTTGCCCTCGCCCTCTTGAACGATGAAACGGGCGTCAAAGGATGAAGCCACTTCGGCCGTCCGGTCGGTGCTGTTGCCGTCGACCACAAGGACGCTGGTTTCGTACCCTTCGTCCTTCAACGATGCGTACGGGATACGCTCCAGCACCCATCGAAGCCCCTTGGCTTCGTTGAGCACGGGAAGCAGTACGACCAAGCGCTTCATGACGTTCGGTTACGGTGGTCTCTCATGGTATTTGCTCAACATCTCCACTGCGCCATTCCAACCACTGGAATTTGATGCCCGTTCGGTCGAAGAGAACCGCATCGCGACCGGACAGGCCGAGCGGGTTCACCCATCGGGACGACTCTTCGCTTTTCCACGTGAAGGTCAGGGCGTCAACCGTTGAGGAGGTGTTCAATGCAAAACAGGACTGGTGGTACCCGGCCGATGCTTGGAGGGCATGAAACGGACGTTCAAACCCGCTCGATGCGTTGACGTAGACGGCGTCCGTGCTGCCGATCATCTCGTAAACCAAGCACATTTCCACGGCACCTTCGGGGACTTCGATTTCCAAGGATGCGGTTTTTCCTTCAAGGAGAAAAGGGCGCTCTTGACCGAGGTTGAGCGGGTCTCGGAACTTGTGGTCCCGCCAAGGGTCCAAGCGTGCGGTGCAATCGGAACAGTCACCTTCGTCGATGCCGATTAACACCGGCGTGGTGGCGTCACCTTCGGGTCTGAGTTCCCACAAGGTCGCTCCGTCCACCTGCACCATCGGCTCCCAAAACGGCGAGGTGGTCAAGGTCCACTGAACCGTTCCGAGCGGTGAAGTCAGGGCATGGCGCATGTTTTTTTCCACAAAATAGCTGATGTTATCGGTGTAGACGGCTCTCGTCGCTGCGCTCTGCTCGCTTTGCGTGAGATGGACGAGCCCCAGGGTTGGAATGGAGGTGGTTTCAAGGCCTGCCGGCGCATTCCAGACGTAGCCCCAATGCATGTTTTCGGTGTACACCGAGCCATCGATGGCCTCCAAGGCATCCCGCAAGGCGAGGTCGCCGGGAGAGACGGCGAGCAGTTCGTCATGGTGCGAGAGTTGGACGGCTACCGTCGCGGCGACCAAGGTCCCAAAGAGCACCACCCCGGTCAACGACCAAGCCACGGTTTGAGGCATCGGTTTCCAATGCGTTTCGTTCGCCTGAAATTTCGGTGTTAATGTGGTGCTTGGCGACCACCAGAGGGCGACGAGGACAGCGAGCGGTACATGGAAGGCGTGTAATGCCATGGAGTAAAGGGTGTACGAGAGCAAGGAGAGCACCGGGACGTGTTGCAATCCCTCAACGATGTGCACGAGGCTTAGCAACCAAAGCAGGGCAAACCAGGTCGTAGCGATTCTCCCTTCCAGCGTTTGGCGTAAAACGATCGCTGCGAAACAGGCCACGGCCAAGAGCGGCCCGTTGTAAACCAACAACGGTCGTCCACCCTGCCAGCCGTACTCCGAAAAGACGGCCTCTTCAAACAGCCTTGGGGCGACCACGAGGAGCGCAACGGTGAAACCGATGGTGATGAAAATCGACGCGAGGTACGCCACGTTTCGGGCCCAGACGCGTTGTGTTTCGTTCTCCATGTTGACCCCGTGCAGGACGTGACTCAACAACAGCAGGCCGAGGTAAATAGCACCTGTCGGATGGATGAGCGCTACGCACCACAGCGCCAACCCAACCCCCACGGTGTGGTAGCGTTGCCGTTGGTCGGTCGGTCGAAACAACGTCAGCACTCCCACGACCATCCCAAGTTGACTGGCGACGCTGGGGTAGCCGGAATCGAAGGTTTTGGCGAAGAGGCCCAGGCCCAAACCCATGGCCAACATGGCTTGAGCGCCTGCGCCGTGGCGGTCAAGCGCGCCCATCAGGCCGATAAGCACGGTGAAGAGTGACCAGTGGCCCAAACGAAAGACGGCGACGCCTGCATCGAGGTTGAGCGTTGCTGCCAACCACGCCGAGAGGGAAGGATAAGCGGGAGGATAGGTCCAAAACCCGACGTTCGTCCCGGAAAGCACGAGTTCTCCTTGGAGCACAACTTGCTGCGTGAGCACGGCAAATCCGATCCAATCCACCCCAAACGGCAGCGTTTGGAGGGTTGGACTCAAGAGGGCGGTGAGGGCGATCACAAAACCAATCCCCATCAGCGGGAGGTTTCGCTGGCGTTGAAACCTCAGTTGCGTTTCGGCCTCCTTGCTGAGCGTGGTGTTGGCAGCGCTTTCAGCGACCTCGCCGTGCATTGCGGCTTCAAGCCGCTGCCAATGGCTGCGTTGAGCGACCACCTCGTTGCGTACCGTTACGGTTCTGTAGGCAACGAGATTCAAAACGACCACAGCCACCCACATCAATCCAATCGACCAGACTTTCAACAGCAGCAGCGTACCGCTCATGCCGTAGAGCAACAGCAAACCCAGCGAAGGTGCGAGAAGCCCTTTGCGCAATCGGTCGCTGCTCCCGTCCAACACCGATGCGAGGGCCCATCCCGGGAGCATGCTCGTAGCGAGCATGACCAAGACGGTTCCGAGCATGCTTCTACGGCACGGCTGACATGCCTTGAGGCTTCGCCGAAACCTCAAGTAGATTTGACCCTCAGCCAACGACATGGGTCAAAACGAAGGCTTTGCATTTCATCCCACGGTGGTGTTTGAAGGACCGTATTGGGTGCATGATTTTACCCAACCTCGGCCCGAGGGCTGGCGGGCACCGACGCCGTATTCGGTTGGACGTTACGATGAGCATCGCCCCGGCATGTACACCACGCCGTTGTTTGGAGGCGTTCGTGACCACCATGTGGGTTTGGATTTGGGAGCCCCTGTGGGCACACCCGTGCACGCCTTTGGTCCGGGACACGTATTCGTCGTGACCGTGAACGACGATGACGGCTCCTATGGCCCCACCCTCATCACCCATCACCGACTTGCTCTGCCCGCTGAGGTGGGGCAGCCACCTTCGGAGACGGCCACGGAATTTTGGGTTCTTTACGGACATTTGAGTTGGGACAGCATTGCAAAATGGACGCCTGGCGATGCGTTTGAGGCCGGTGAGGTTTTGGCCCGTTTGGGGGATGAACACGAAAACGGAGGTTGGCCCCCTCACGTTCACGTCCAAATGTCGCTTTCAGCACCCGAAGGTGGCGATTTACCGGGAGTTGTTGCTGCTGAAGATCGTCTCGCCGCCCTCGCCGCCTACCCTGACCCTCGTCTCATTTGCGGGCCGCTTTACTGAACCGACTGAAGATGTGACTTCAGCGCATTGATGGGCGCAATTGCAGCGGGATCTTTTCCGTGCAAAAAGGCCAACGTCGTTGAAAGCCAGTCCATCACCAAGCAGTGGTAGAGCAGGTTTTCCATCAGCGACGTGCCTTCCCCTGCCAGGTTCCAAGCGTGTTCGGTGGTGGCATGAGCGACCATCCAATCCAAGCGTTGCGACACCCGTGGATGCATCCCCGACCAGGTCAAGAGGAGAAGTGCCTGCTCCGCTGCAGCCTCGTCCCCATCCGGTCCGATGCCCCCCCACGCCACGCTTTCGTTGTGGTTCATCTCGGGAAGAACACCCGTGCGGACGAAGCGGGCTGCGTTTTCGTTCATCTGGTTCTTGAACCGGGTGAGTGCGGGCAAGAGTTCGGTCGGACCAATGACCGCCAATGGTCGGTCAACAAGGCTCGCTGCGAGCATGGCGATGTCGCCTTCGGGGTGTTTCAACACGTCAAAATGTGCGCTGTTGGCTTCCAAGCGGTCCAACATGGCCGACCTTGAAGCGCCGTCCGAAGCGGGCAGTAAACGCAACGTCTCGAGACAGGCCACTTGCCTTGAGAAGAGATGGCCAAAGGCGGTTCGGGGCGGCTGACCACCTGCGACCGGAATCAAGTAGCATCGCTGGTGAAGTTCCGGCAGACCGGCAAGTTCCCCTCCGCTGGCGATAACGATGGCGGTGGCGCCTTGCGCCAGTGCTGTTTGGGTGGCTTGGACGGTTTCTTCGGTGTTTCCGCTGTAGCTGGTTGCGAGCACCAACCATGTCCCGTCAAACCACGAGGGGAGGGTGTAGTCGCGATGGACGATGATCGGGCAACCGCCGCCATGGGCCGAGAGGGTCGACAGGAAATCACCTCCCGCAGCGCTGCCGCCCATTCCAAGACAAAGCACGCCGCTCCAAGGTGCGTTTTTGAGTTCGTCCAACCATGGGAACCGACCGGCATCGACGGCCGAGAATCCTTCACGAAGGTCGCCGACAAAACCACGAATGAAGTCAACCATGTTTTGCGTGTCCAGGCGTTGCGCAAGGTCCACCAGCGTCAAGGCCTGCTCCTCGGTGTGCTCGGTCAAATTCATGCCTCCTGTTCGTTGGTCGTATCCACGGCAAGATGGGGCAAAGCCATCCACGCATCATCATGGCGAATGAGAATGCCTCTCCGGCCCGTGACGTGCTCGTAAGGGAGGCGGACGGAAGTCATGGCCCACGTCGTTGGGTCGAGGAACTCGCCAACCGAACTGTCTTCATTGATGAAGTCAACCTCGATGGCGTTTTTTCGTTGCGCCACCACGCTGGCGGATTCAAGGTCTCGCCATGTCGCTCCCGTTCGTTCTCGACGGTCCACGCGTTCCATGATGGCGCCGTCTTTTGCCCATGCCGAAGGTCGCCAAAGGTGATTTCGCCACTGAACGACGTCGCCGATCTCGTAACCTGGTTTGCGGTACAACAACGTGAGGCGCGTCACATCAACGCCGTCCTTTCGGCCAACGGTGGAGTTGGTTTCAACGACCATTCCGCCGTATTCGGTGACCAGATGACGGCCCCAAGCACGAGCCAAGCCTTTGCTTCCGAGCACGACATCATAGCCCCCCGTGACCGGCCCTTCGGAGGTGATGAAAAACATCGGGTCGTCCGACAATTTTTCAAGCACATCGTCAAGGGTGGTCCGCAACTTTTGGAATTCTTCCTCGCTCAAACGGCGTGCGGTGGAGCGAAGTTGAACCGTGGCTTCAAAGTAATTTCCTGCTCGTCGGGTGCAGGTCAAACAAACCCCGTTTGCCATTCGGGCTCGCATCGTGTGTTCTTCTTGGAACAACAGGTTGTCGATGACCCCCTCGAGTTGAACATGGAGCAGCGTGTGACGGTCGGACACCTTCACCGCCTCCATGGCGAGCTGCATGTCCTCCGCGCGTTCGTGCACCTCGAGGTTTCGATGAAGAAGTTCGTCCCACACATTCTCTTCGGTGGTGTCCTCCCACTTCCCGTCGATCTCCACGATGCCGCATCGCGCGCATCGCACCCAAGGGACGTTTTCAGGCATCTTCGCCAGAACGGTTCTTGCTCGCAGGCAAGGTTCGCACATCCGGTCGCCGTAGAGCGGCGGGTCTGCACCGCAGACCAAACAGAACTCACCGCCGAGATGGGAAGACATGCGCCTCGGTCTTGGGTGTTTGACCGGTGCCTTTGAAGGTGTGCGCCTCAAAGCTCTCCTGACATGTCGTTTTGTACCTCTTGAGAGGAGGCCGGCGTGCTGACGGATTCGAGAGCGGCAAGCCGGTCTTCAAGACGTTGGGACCGACGTACGACGGTGTAGGTCCACAGGGCAATGGCCATCAACATGCCAAAATAGGCAACGGCCAAGTAACCCATGCCTTCCATTCAGACCACCTTATCCGTTTGAGATTGGAGCCGCTCAAGTTTTTGCTCCAAGTCCGTGAGGCGCATGGAAGCCATCATGTGGCCGACGATCAGGACGGTGAACGAGATGGCGGAGAAGAACAAGACGAGCCCCATTTCGCTGTTGATGGAGCCACCGTCGTCGGTCCCTACCACGGGGCCTGGGTGACGAATCGTCCAAATGCGGGTGGCGATGTAGGTGAGCGGTACCAACACGAAGCCGTAGAGGCCGAAGGCGGCAAAGGTGTCCCGGGTTTCCACACCATCGGGTTGGCTGTTTCGCCCCAAGACCACATAGACGGCCAGCAGGGTGAGCAGGCCAAAGGTGTTCAAGCGAACGTCGGTCCAATCCCACGGCGTGCCCCATTCTGCAGCGCCCCAAACACAACCCGACCATACGGTCATCAGGCCCGTCGCTAGACCGGCTTCTGAACCGGCCACGTGAAGCCGCCACATGCGCTCTGAACGTTTGAACAACCATCCGCCTGACCCGATGAAGAGAGCTCCAAAGGCGATGAATGCCGCCCAGGCAGCCGGTACGTGCCAGTAGAAGATGCGTTGTGCGGCTGGGGATTCAAAGGCGTCGATGGACACGCTCGGTGCCCAGAGCAGAGCGAGCAACATGGATGCCCCAATGCCGCCGAATCCGGCGAACAACACGGCGCTCGCCATCTTCATGGCCTTGGGTCTAAAACCTCCTCCTTGAAGTTGGTGCTTTCACCGTGTCAGCCAATCGATGAGGACAGCATAGGGCAAAATGAGCACCGGTGTGAGCAGGCCGACCATCGCTGCGTGAGGCCGTGCAAGTCGAACAGTGGCCATTTGCATGAAACGAACCCCGTGCCAAACAGCAAAACAGAGCAGCGCCCCGACGAGCACGTAAAGGCCGTTGAGCGGCTCCTCGAAGCCAACGGAGGCGCCGGCGGTCACGACCGTTCCGATCATCAAAGGCATCCATCCGGCATGCGGAACACCGCCGCCAACGGCCATCCACCAGGAGGCTGCTCGCTCTTCCCGCATCGCCGCAACGAGGGGTTCGCCACAAAGGCCGGCTGCAAAGGCGGGGGCCAGCAGGAAACCGAGTTGTTGGAGCGGTGAAAGGTCGGGGTAGAACGTGCCCATGGCCAACAAAATGCCAAGCGTGAGTAAAGCTGCCATGCCGTTGGTGTTGAGCCAGAGCATGGTTTGGAGGTGGGTTTTGACGCCAAATGCGGCCGGTGAGCAACGCCGTGAAGGAGCCGAAGGCGTTGTGATGTCGGGGTGGTCCGTGGGGGCCTTGCAAGGCTCGGTGGCTCCTCTTGCGAGGTCGTGGAGATGCGTGGCCTGCTCGATGAGTCGTTGGTCGTGCGTTGCGACGAGCAACCCGTGGCCCCGCTGACGGAGGGCAGAAAGCCATCCGCAAAGCACCTTGACAGCGTCATCGTCCAAGCCCGTTGACGGTTCATCCAAGAGAAGAAGACAAGCCTCGTCACTGGCGAATGCAGGGAGGAGTGCAGAGAGCACCGCTATCTTTCGAACCTGGCCCTGAGAGAGATGGGCGACGAGGTCCTTGGCCCGGTGCTTGAGATTGAAGGCCGCGAGAAAAGGAGCCGCATCGGTTGAGGTGCCGCCCATGGAGCAGGCCATCTGCAGGTGCTCTTCCACCACTTCGCTTCCCAGCACCCCGTTTTTTTGCAGCGTCAACCCCAGTGTGAGCGGACCGGTTCGCCGTCGACCTTCGTGGTCGATGATGACCGTCGTTCCGTGAAGAACGCTCCCCTTCTCGAGCGGCAACAATCCTGCAGCGGCCTCGAGAACGGTTGATTTTCCCGAACCGTTCGCACCGACAAGTGCGACGCATTGACCGCCGGCCACCGTGAGGTGATGATTGCGGAGCACCACGTCCATGCCGCGTCGTACCTCGACCTCATTGAGGGTCAAGAGGCCAGCCATGCTTCGTCGAGCCCGCCAACGGGCAAGAACCCTCCTGTCTCAACCAAGGCGTTCCATAACTCAAAAGAGGACCGAGGGGATGACGGGGTATGGGCTTCGCCATGTCACTGTTTGGGACGGCGGAATGGGGGGTGCTCGTTCTTTGGGTCGTGGCGGTCCTTGGCCCGCTTGCGTATGCAGTTCGGACCGGCACCTCCATCGCCATGGGGGTCACGGTCAGCGTGCTTCTCGGTTCGGTCGTGCAGGTGCTTTGGTCGGTGCTCTATTCTTGGGAGGTGGTCACGCTTTGGGTCTGGAGCGACTTCGTTCTCGTTCCCGCACGAGCGGGCGACCCGTTGTTCTGGCACACCTTGTTCTCGGCCGGATTCCTGCACAGCCAAGGCGACTTGATGCACGTCTTGGGCAACGTCGTCATCCTTGCGCTCGTTGGCGTCCCCCTCGAACAGCGGCTCGGTAGCCGCCGTTTTGCCGTGGTTTACGTCGTGGGTTTGGCAGGCGGTTCTTTGGGCTGGGTGGCGTTCAACGCCGACTCGTGGCGACCGGCCTTGGGCGCTTCAGGAGCCGCCTTTGGGTTGCTGGGAGCCTACCTCGCCGGCTGGCCGAGGGATGAAATCCCGTTTCCCCTTTTGCTCATTCGCCCGTGGCCCGTCGTCCTCATCGCCTTGCTCTATTTCGGTTTGGAACTCGTTCGGGCACTGGCCACCATGGAATCGGGTGTTTCCAGCGGGATCGCTCACATGGCCCATATCGGTGGCTTCATCGCGGCCTATGCTTGTTTGCCTTGGGTTGCAAAAGGCGGCCCGGTCGAACTCGGTGTGGTCGACGGTGGACCCAGCCAAGGTGATGCGCATGCCGCACAGCGTCGGCGCCTCAAAGCGAGCATGATCAACATGGAGACCATCGAAGACCCGTGGACCGCTCGAGGACTTGAGGTCCCCAAGCATCTGCGTGAGCCGTTGAAAAATCTCTTGCAGGCCAGCGACGAGCCCGAAACCCGAGCAGCGTGGATGGAGCACTTGGCGAATGCCGGCACCTGCCCGACCTGCACGGCGTCGTTGGGTTTGGTCGAGCGCTCAAGCGGGCCTCACCTTCAGTGTTCCAACGACCCGTCACACCTCGAATGGCCGAGCCGTTCCTGAGGTTGAAACCAAGGCACGGCGTGATACATCGGTGGATAGACTCAAAGGTGGGCAGGCTTTCCATTATTTTGCGAGGTGAGCCCATGCGCAGCGAAGCCACTCCATCCTTCACCCTCGCTGCTGTTCTGTTCTCGTTGTTGTTGCTGGTTGCCGATGTCAGTGCCGCCGGCCTCTCCAACACCCCCCCCGCCGAGGAAGCCCCCACGCACGGAGCGCCTCTTCTTGTGGACGGCCTGCCGCCGTTGATGTGCGGTGAAAACCTGTGTGAACGACCGTTCCGCCTCCTTGACCGAGGCGACCGGGTTTCCGCTGAACCCGACATGTGGTGGCTTTCCTACGGCCCTGATTTGGACTGGAACGGCATGGATGACCGACTTCAGCGGGTGCTCGACGGCCAGGAATCCATCTCGCCGACCGCCATCATCGGGCCTGACGGTCGTAAAACCGTCGCCATCGTGGTGGATTATGCTTGGGCGCCCAACGATGACGAAGTCAACAGCTTGGTCGCCACGCTCGACGCGCACGGATGGGTGGGGGAAGCCGGCGGGGCCTGGTTCCAAGTCATGGATTCCATTGACTCGGTCGTGCTCGACAAGGTGCCCGTGAGCGCTCTTTTGGATGTGTACCACCTTCCCGGCGTGGTGGTGGTCGAAATGCAGAACGTCATGGTGCCGTTTAACGGCGTGGCGTCTGAAGCTGCGAGAGCCATGCCCTCAGATGTCTATTCAGCCAGCGCCTACGAGCGCGGTTACACCGGCGAAGGCGTGGTCATAGCGGTTCTTGACACCGGCGTGGACAACGAGCATCGAGCGCTCAACGACTTTGACGACATCGACGACGAGCCGGACAGCGATCCGACAAGTTATACCGACCAAAAGTGGGTGGCTGGTTTTGACGCAACCTCCACAGCATCAAATCCCGACGGGACGGTGGACCCCGACGACGGACAAGGGCACGGGACCCACGTCGCCGCCACGGCTCTCGGGACCGGGGGCTCCCAACGTATCCACACCGGAACCGGCATGGGCGCCTATTTGGTCGACATCAAGGTCCTCACCGATTCGGGAGGCACAAATTCGCAAGCCTCGCTGAACGGCATTCAGTGGATGATCAACAACCGAAACACCGATTGGGGCAACAACGAATCCAGCCGAGGCATTGACGTGGCCTCCATGTCCTTCGGTTCCGTCAGTTCGCCCCTGAACCCCAACGACGAAGGGGACAACGGGTCGGGAGCCGAGGCCCGCCTCGTCAACGATGCACGGGATGCCGGCATCGTCTGCGTGGTCGCCATGGGCAACGACGGGAGCAAGCGAGTGCCTTCTCCCGCCAGTGCAGACGGCGCCATCTCCATCGCATCGGCCAACGACCGCAACACGGTCAATCGAACCAACGACGTCATCGCATCATACTCCAACTTTGGACCGCGTCTTGACGACGGCGACGATGATGAATGGGATGAACTAAAGCCGGATTTGACTGGATTCGGGACCGCCATCATCTCCGCAACGGCAGCCACAGGACCGTCGTTCCCCGGTCAACCCGAGCGACCCCTTGCCGACAACGAATACGATTCAAAGGACGGGACGAGCATGGCCACACCGGTGGTTTCCGGCGTGGTGGCTTTGATGCTGCAGGCCGACGACACGCTCGACCCTGAGGCCATCAGGAACATCCTTCGCAATTCTTCCGAAGCACGAGGCACGCCCAGCGAACCTGGCGTCTCGGACCGGTGGAACGACAAATGGGGCTTCGGTCTTGTCGATGCTTCCTGCGCCGTGGATCGGGTTCTTGGTCGCTCATGCACGCCTCTTGAAGACAACGGCGATGTGGTCGTGGACCCGCCACCCGGCGGTGACGGCCTCGGAAACGATGTCTCCATGTCCGCGCCCGTCAATCAAACCCTCCACCTTGCAGGCAACACGCTTTCCGTGGAAGGTTCAACCGATACCGGTGAGGAAAACTACGTCGAGGTTCAGGTCAAGTTTGAGCAATTTTACGACGACGGCGAGAGCACCGAATTGACCAACTGGCTGGGTGCTGACGGAACCGTTGAAGATTGGTACTTCGACATCACGATCGACGATGATTGGGTTGATCCGGATGAAACCTACACGCTGGTTTACGCTCGAGCCCTGACCGAAAGCGGTGAGGCTTCTGCCATTGATTTCCGGGTGGTTCGCTTCGCGAGGATGAGCGTCTCCATTTCCGAACCGGCCCTGGGCACCCCGTTGGTCGGGTTTGTGGACTTTGAAGGCACTGCCGAAGGGACTGAACACGACCGCATTGAATACAAAATCGACAACGGTGACTGGGAAGTTGGCGACACCCTCACGTACCAAAAAGAGGGTTCACAAGACTGGTCCTTCCGATGGGATTCAACCCAAGTCGGGGACGGCTCCCATCGAATCAGCATTCGGATGGTGAATGCGACCGATGTGAAGAGCGAGGTGCTCAAGCGAACCTACGAAGTCGACAACCTTCCTGCTGCACCCAATTTTGCCTTTGCGGGCTCCGTTGGCGTCTACGATGGGGGGATTTCCGTCAATTCAGCCGTCGCTGGTACGGTGCTTGAAGTTCGGTTCGGCTTGCGCAACATCGGTGACCTTGACGCCAACGAGGTCTATCTGACGCTCGAAGGGGAAGGCAGCACTTCCTCGACGTACCCCTCGGAGGGTAAGGTCACATCGCTGGACCAAGGTGAAAGCGTGCAGGTCACGCTCTATTGGTGGGCCACCGAAGCCGGAACCCACGACGTTACCCTCGCCCTCGACCCCACCCAGCAATACGAGGACCCGGACCGCAGCGACAACATCTACACCTTCTCCTTCACCATCGAAGAACGCCCGCTTCAACCGATGCTTCGGTTCATGCCGGGCTCAGCTCGGACCGAACCCGTGATTCCGTCTCCAGGGACACCGTACGACATCACCGTGCGGGTGGACAACCTCGGCCAAGGCGATGCCACCAACCTCAACGTCGGTCTCGAGGTCTGGGCTGAAGGCATCGGTTGGGACCGTCTTGAGGACCAGAGCGTGATGTTGGTGCCCGGTTCGTCGACCACCTCAGGCTATTCCTTTGCTCGTTTCGCTCATGTTTCCAACGAGGTCGGTACCATGTCGTACCGAGCGATTCTGAGTGGTTCGGGTGTTGAATTGGCTCACAGTGAGATGCGCTTCAACGTCACCGTTGGCGATCTCTACATCGGTTCGAAGGTCAGCGTATCCTTGGCCACAGGCGAGGTGCCGGTGGATTTCGTCGGGCTTGAAAACGGCGCGCTGCTCTTCACCACGGTGGACGGCGAACTTCATGTTCGCACCGTAACCTCCACGCTTTCCATGCCCGGCAGTGTGTTGCTTGACGAAGCTTGGGGCGGCGATTTGGCAACCTATCAGCGCGACGACGGGCTTGTCCAGGTTGCGTGGACGCGACGCTCCCTGAGTGCAGAGGGTTACATTCTCACGGACATCGCAATGACCTCGGTATCTGCGGGTGGAAAAACCACGCCCAAGCACTACCATATGCCGCCGATCAAACTCTCCGAGGGCGCTTATTACGGGTTCACGTTTGACCAATACGATGGGACGATGGTGCTCGCAGGCTATCATCGTGACCTCTCAACAAGCGGTTCGTGGCAGGACATCACCTCCCTGTTTGTGATTTCCTCAGCGACGCCCGATAAGGGAAACTCGTGGAGCAACCCAGTTAACGTCCTGTCCGACATTGATATCCGACCAGCAGATGCTCAACCCCTCGGCGTTGGGCTGGGCGAAGAACACCTTCACATCATCTATCAGGAATACCGAGACGACGTGACGGGTATCGAACGAGCGGGTTTGATGTACACGCATGGGCCGCTCACATCCGCCGCTTGGAGTTTCCAGTATTCCATCGGTGACGAGGCGAAATTCCCCCAACTTGAAGTGCTGGTGGAAGATGAAGAAGACCGACTGGTCGCTGCATGGATTGAGGGACAAGGCCGAACGGCAAACGTCGTGACGACCACCTCGAATTCGGTCTGGTCCAACGATGTCATCCACCGTTCCAACGCCCCCGGCGTGACCGCCATCAATCTCGCACTTCGCGATGAAGGCGTGTACCTCTTCCACGACGAAATCAACGTTTACGGCCCAGTTACACGTATGGGTCTGGTGGCCGACGCAGAAGGCCAGCCGCTCTCAGGCCTCTCCAACATGTTGTTCGAGGGCTACATCTTCGGCATCGGTTCGATGGAAGACGACACCCTCGTCGCCACCGTCACGCCTGGAGGAAGTTACGGGTTGACCAAGGTGGTTTCCTTGAGCGGTTCGTCAAGCGGGGTGGCTGCCCCAGGCTACCTTGACACCCTGTTTGAATATCTTCCCGGAAGTTCCAACGAAATGAAACTCCGCATTCTCGGACTCTCTTTCTTGCTCTTGGTCGGTTTCCTCGGTGCCGTGGTGGTGTTGGTTCGCCGTTCACATTCCGACCTCGAGGACCTCGAAGCACAACTGGCGGAGGAAAGTGATGCCGTGGAATTGATGATCACCCCTGAAGACGATCACGGCCCCCTGCTCACGGTCGACGATGAAGATTTGATCGTTCACCATGGCCCCGTGGCCGTGTTGGAAGAGGAGGAAGAACACACGCTCGCCTCCAGTTTGGAAAAGAAAGTTGAGGAAGGTGAAGGCAACGCAAGGCTGGAGCGACGCATGAAGCGAAAGCAACAGCGCGAAATGCAAGAAATGGCATCGGCCCTCCAAGGCGCTTTGCCGCCCCTTCCGCTGCCGATGCCACAACCGCTTCCTGCGCTTGACCTCACCTTGCCCCCGCCGCAACTCCCTCTCCCCGATTTGAAGCGTGAAGTCAGATGTCCGTCTTGCAACGCTGCCTTTGGCGTGAAGGATTTGATGCTCAAGCGCACGACCTGCCCGGTGTGTTCCACCTCCTTCAACCTCTGAGGAAATCAAAATGTGCGGAATTTTTGGCTACATCGGCACCCAACAAGCCCTCCCTTTGCTTGTGGAAGGCTTACGCCGATTGGAGTATCGCGGCTACGATTCAACCGGTGTCGCCATCCACGGAGAAGACGACATTGCAGTCCACAAAACCGTGGGGAAAGTCGCCGACTTGCAAGCCATTCTCCCCGGGCAGGTTGAGGGGACCATGGGCATCGCTCACACGCGCTGGGCCACCCACGGGGGTGTGACTCAAGTCAACACCCATCCTCATCATTCACATGACGGCAACATCCACCTCGTCCATAACGGCATCATCGAGAATTTCAGGTCCCTTCGCCAGTACCTCGATCAGCAGAACATTGCATGCATCAGCGAAACCGATTCGGAAGTGCTCGTCCAGATGATGGCGCTTGAGCGTGCTAAGGGGGCAACGCCTCTTGAAGCAGTGCAACGAACCCTCAAGCGGATTCGGGGGACGTGGGGTCTGTGCATCATGTTCCGTGATGAAAATATGCTGATTTGTGCCCGCAACGGCTCACCGCTCATCATCGGCCAAGGCGAAGGTGAGATGTTCGTATCAAGCGATCCGCATCCGTTGACCTCGCACACCCAGCGGGTGGTCTACCTTGATGACGGCGACGTAGCGGTGGTCTCGCGAAGCAGCATCACCATGCATTCGGGTCAAGGTCGCCCCTCCCAGCCCAACGTCACGGTGCTCGAAGAGGAGTGGGGTGAGTCTGAACTGGGGGATTCGCCTCACTTTATGCTCAAAGAAATCTACGAACAACCCGATGCATTGCGTCAGTGCATCGCAGGCCGAATCGACAGGGAGATGGGCAGCGGACGGTTGGGGGGCATGCGCCTCCGTCACGACACCTTGGTGCAAACCCCTCACGTCCGTCTGCTCGGCTGCGGAACGGCGTATTACGCGGCTGAAATCGGTCAAATGCTGATTGAGAAGATGGCCCGAATTCCCGCCGTCACCCACATTTCGAGCGAATTCCGAAACAACGACCCGGCCATCAATCCCAAAGCCCTCTACCTCGCCGTATCGCAATCCGGGGAAACGGCGGACACCATCGCTGCGGTGAAGGAAATCAAACTGAAAGGCGGGCAAATCTTCGGTGTTGTCAACGTGGTGGGCTCCACCATCGCCCGCCTGTGCGGACAAGGGGTCTACATTCACTCGGGTCCCGAGCAATCGGTGGCTTCCACCAAGGCCTTCACCAACATGGTCGCTGCACTTGCGGTGTTCGCAACGCAGTTGGGGCGAACACGCCATCTTTCGAAAGAGCAGGGTCGCGAACTCATCGACCAACTTCAACAAGCCCCTCATCTTATGGAGACCTATTTCGAAGACACCGGTCCTCTTAGCGAGGCGGTAGACCTGCTTGTAGAGGCAAAATCCGTGCTTTATCTTGGCCGAGGCTTGTCTGCCTCGGTAGCGAAGGAAGGGGCTTTGAAACTGATGGAGCTCGCCTACATCCCTTGCCTTGCATACCCTGCGGGTGAGATGAAACACGGCCCCATCGCCCTTCTGGAAGAGGGCAGCCCGGTGGTCGTGATTGCGCCCAATGACCACCTCAAGGAAAAAACGCTCTCGGCGCTGCACGAATGCAAAGCCCGTGGGGCAAAAATCATCCTCATTCACGAGAAAGGGGACAGCATCGCTTCCGAAGGCGATGTCTCGATTGCGGTCCCGGCCATTCATCCGTGGCTGACACCTTTGCTCACGGTGGTGCCGCTCCAACTTTTGGCGTACGAGACTGCCCTGCGTTTGGGCCGTGACGTTGATCGTCCTCGCAACCTGGCAAAGTCGGTGACGGTTGAATAGGCTCAAACGATGGTGAACCGCTGTTCGTTTTCCTTCCAATTGAAGGGCTTGTATCCGAGCAGGTGATTGGTGTGCCGCATCTTGACGATGCCGAGTTTTCGGGTGACGTCGTCTCCATGGCGTTCCATCACGAGATGCATCACGCCGTCGGAGAGGTAGTCTTCAACCCCGTACTCGCCGAATTGCTTGTGGTCTTCCCCGGTCATTTCGCAGATGAAGAAGGAGGTCAGTTCCAGGCGGCGAACGGCTTCAAACAGACGGAAGATCTCGTCACGGGGGTTTTCCATTTTGGTGAGCGTGAAAAAGGCCCCGAGGGAATCGAAGACCAACAACTCGAACCCGATCGATTGGCGGTACGAGGTGAGTTGTTTGATGAGTTGCCCCATCCAGTCCACGCGGCTGCTCATGCCTTGCTCGTCCAGTTGGACCCGAAGGTCAGCAAGGTCGATGATGGCAATTCGGTTTCGAACCCGGGGGTCGTCCACGTTCATGCCCATGTTGGCCATGTGAGAGCGAAGCGAGTCCTTTCCTTGTTCGAGCGTGACGTAAATGCCGCTGGTCTCGCCATAGAGCACGGCGTTGTACAACATCGAAAAAGTGAGGCTGGACTTCATCGCACCGGAGGCGCCGGCAACGATGGAAATGTGGCCTTGAGGGATGCCACCCTGCATTTTTTCGTCCAAGCCTTCAATGTGTGTTGGAATTCTCTCAATGGCGGACATGTGGCTCACCCATTTCTCCGTGACCTTCACGATTCTTCAATATCACCCTCGTTCATTTTGGGCGGAACTTCCATGTTCCGCTTAAGCGAGTTCACGCCATGAGGGTGAGGTTGGCGTCGAATTCGCCTCGTCGATTTGCGATGTTGGCACCGCTGTTCCGTGATCTTCACCAAGAAGGCGTTCCCGGCGTTGATGAAACACCCCCCACGGGGACGGTTGAACATCAAGTTCTGGAAATTTGCAAGCGCAAAGCAGCGGGCATCGCCGACCCAACTCATGACATCGTTGTGGTTGCCGATACGATGCTGAGCGATCCCGACGATCATTCCTTGAGCCTCGGTAAACCTCGTGACCGTCATCATGCGACCCTCATGCTGCATCGCCTGAGTGGGAGGCACCACCAAGTGTGGACGGCAACAGGGGTGTTTTTCAGCGGCCAATGGCGGTTTTGGTGCGAACATGCGGTCGTGGCGATTCAACCCTTGACCGACGACCGGTTGGGAGCCTTGCTCGATTCGGATTCGTGGAAGGGAAAAGCCGGTGGATACGACTTGGCGGGACCCATGGGTGAATTCGCTTCCTTGGTCGACGGCGAAAGCTGCACGGTGCTCGGCATTGCGGGTGAGGCCATGGCGTTGTTAACCTCGCTGGCCAGTCTGTCTTGATCTCAGAGGAGCGCTTTCAAGCCGAGGGTGTGCTTTTCCATGTCCACGACGACGTTGAGTCCGGGAACCATGAGCAACTTGTCTTCTGCATCCATCGCAAAGACGCTGACTCGAGCATCGTCTGCAGCATGCTTGAGCTCACGGCGACAAGCCATCTGATGGCTATCCATGTGCACGAGTGAGCGAAGGTCGACGATGGCGGTGTCACCTTGGAGCACCCGCTTGAACATGGCTTCGGTGGGAATGCGCTTCATTTGGTCGGGAGCGATGTATCGCAAGGCCTTGCGTGGAGGGGGCGCGGGCCGTGTCCGGTTCACGCCGAGATCGTGAAACGGCTCGCCGTCCGGTGTGAGCGGACCGGACCATCCAGAGGGAGGGCTTCGCAATGCGCCGGTCACAGGCGGTGCGATGACCGGTTCGGGATCAACGGTTGATGCCGGTTCTTCGGCCAAAGGAGGTTGGTTGAGGGTGATGGGTTGATCGGGCGATGTTCTGGCAGGTGACCGGCGGTTCGCAGGTGGGTTCCCGTCGGGATCGGGGAGGCCGAAGAACTGCCAGAGATTCGCCATCGTGTTCCCTCAAAAGTCCAAATCGTCAAGCAACGATTGCAACGCTGATGAGGCAGGTGTGGGTGGAGTTTGTGAAAGTATGGGCTGAACAGGTGCAGGAGCGGGTTGATTTGCAGCAAGCCACTGTTCTCCATAGTGAACCCATTGTTCCATCGTCCATCCTTGGGGAAGTCCCGTCGAGGGAAGAGGAGGTCCTGCAGCGACCGGGGCGGTGTCCATTTGCGGCATGGAAACGGTGGGGGTGGGGTCGATTGGCGCCGTTGTCACGGTTTGGACAGGAGCGGTGGTCACAAGCGGGACAACGGTAGGTGGTGCTGCGAACGCAGACTGGTCGAAGAGACCGAAGCCATCGTCCTTTACTGGCGTGCCTTGACGAGAGAAGAGCAGGAAGATGACCAGCCCAACGATGACGATGCCGAGCAAGCCAATGACGGCGGTCATGGTGCCTCCCAAGGCCTCCGTGATGCTCTCAACAATGCCCTCAACGGGTGCGGGAGCAACGACCACCGTGATTTCGGATTGGTGGAATTCCCCGTTATCGTCGGTGACGGTGAGGGTGATGGTCCATGTCCCAGCGGGGAGGTTTTCAACCGTCCAGTTGGCTCCTGTAAAGTCCACATCACCCGTTTTTTCACCGTCGAGGTCGCTGTCAAGGTGGCTGCTGTCCCAGACAAAAGCAAGGCTCGTCCGGTCTCCTTCGGTTTCAATGGAATTCGAACCGCTCAAGGTCAGGTTGTCGCCTTCAACCAAACCTTCCAAAACGCTCAGTTCGGAAATGATCGCAAGCGGTGGCATGTTCCTGACGGAGATGTTCTTCGTTTCCTTAGCGCTTTCTCCATCGTCATCGGTGACCGTGACCGTGACCGTTCGGGGTCCTTGCGTGGACCATGTAGGCGTTGCCCACAGTCCGGTCGCCTCGCAATCGTTGTCGGCTTGGCCGTCTCGGTTGAGGTCAACGGTAGCGTCGTAATCCCAACAAACGACCAACCCGGCGAGGTCAGACTCGGAATCGGTCACGCTGACGGAGAGGTTGAGAAGCTGATCGTCTTCTGCGACGCTGATGATGGACTGGCTCACCAGCGAGCCTTCCCATGCAATCGTGGGGGCCACGTTGTGGACACGGACGAAGGCTTCGAGTGTCGATGAAGCAGCACCGTCAGCATCAATGGCTCGGACGTTCACCGTGTGGAGGCCTGAATCGGTCCAAGAAACCGCCTCGGAGGACAGGATGCCAATACTGGTGACGGTCCAATTTTGGTCGTCGACCGACGGATGCCATTCCACCAGCAGGGTACCTTGGTCGTTTGCCGAGTCTTGGGCGTTTGCCCGCAGCAAGACGACTTCGTCTTCGTTCACATGCCAGGTCCCGTTCTCATCTGGAAGCACTTCTTGACCGCCCTTCCAGAGTTGGGGAGGCGAGAGGGTCGGGGCGATGTTGAGCACGTCAATTTCACCGAAGAGGGTGGTGGTTGCACCGTCATCGTCGGTCGCCACGGCGGTGATGTTGAGCGGACCCTCAAACATCGGCGTGAAGGTGCAGCGGGGTTGCGTGAGCCCCTCGGCGCAATCGAGGCCCGGCCACGAGATAGAGACCTGTTGCCCGGGGGGCGAGGAGGTGTCGATGTCGACGACGTTCACGGCCTCAACGGTTATGGGCTGTTCAACATCCACGGACGTGGCAAAACTGAGTTGGAAGGTTGGTGCCCGGTTGAGGACAACGACCTCGATGAGAATTTCATCCGTGTCAAGTTCTTCGTCAAGAACGAGGACCTTGACGTCCCACGACCCGCTGTTGGACCAGTTCCAGTGGGTGGTGCAATCGGGAGCTTCGATGACGTCAATCAGACCGGCTCTTGATTCGATTTCGAAACGGCAGTCCACGTCGCCACCGTCTTCGTCAAAACTTCCCGAGGCGTTGAGCGTGATGTTCTCGAAGGTGTACTTCCCTTCGTCCACGACGAGGGAGGCGGTCGGTGCTCGGCCGATGAACACGGAAAGCGATGCCCGGTTGTTGCTTCGGTTGGCATCCTCCGTGACGTTCAGGTCCGGGTCAACGGTAAAATTGAGCGAAGCCAGGCCAATGGTCATGTTTGCAGGGACCGACCAGTTCACCAGAACCCGCTCTTCAGCATAGGGCTGGATGGCCTCCATGTTCGCCCGAATTGTCGTTCCGTCTGGATTCTCGACTTCCATGACCGTCGCCGGTGCAGAGAGCACCCCGCGATTTTGAGCGGGCAGCGAGAAACTGAGGAGATCACCGGGCAAGGCATTGAAACCAATCGAAGCACTGAGCGTACTTGTGACGCCGGACCGCGTCCGTTCAACGATCACGGAACTGGCTTGTGCCACAAGGTCAACGCCCACCACATTGAGGTCTTCCACCACGGTGGTTGCACCGACGATTTTGCCGATCGGGTCGTACACGACCACCCCGTTGCTGGTGTGGTCATCGCTGCTGGGCGTATCGTCGACCTCATCGGACACGTTGAGGGAGACCGTGACCTGTCCGTTGTTGTCGGTCGTCGGATTGAGAATGGTTCCACCAATTTCGTACCGCAATTGAAGGTTGGTGTTTTTCATTGGAATGGACGGTGAACCCACCGTCGAATAGCTGATGCTGATCTGCTCGATGGAATTTGGAAGCGTGGCAGAATATGCGGTGTAGGCCTCCAAGACGGTGTTTCGTCCGCCGGGCGATGAGCCGGCCGCGACGTTGTTAGAGTCTGCAGGGTTGTAGGTCTTGAGCAACCAGTCGATGGTGAAACCAGCAGGGTTCGAGATGCGGTTCCATACGCTGCCCCTCACCGCCGGACAGTACCAGTTGAAGCCGGCGTTCACCCCGGTCTCGTTCCACTCTGCAATTTTGTACGAATCGGAGCAGCCGGTGTACTGGGGCGTTTGTTGACCTTCTTGCGGCGCACCGGTTTTGATGACCTGCCAAGAATTGTTTTCGGCGACCTCCTGGTCAAAATCCGAGGGGTCAAAGTAATCCGATGTGCCGGTCACTTCGGTCGAGGCGTTGAACTCCATGTACCACTGGTCGCCGTTTCGAAGCGGGAAGTCGTGCCGTTCCTTGGCGGGGGTGTAGGTGTTGTCAAACGTCACGATACCCAACGTTTGTGAGAGGAATCCGAGATTGAACGGAGCGAAGACGACTTCGAGGGTGAACTCGCTGTTCATGATGGCCAAGTCTCGCGCTCTGAGCAGGTCCACACCTTCGTAGTCGATCTCAAGGCGGCCTGTCACCCCTTCGAGGGTCGCTCCGCTGTTGCCTGAGGAGAAACTCCCGCTGATCTCAATCTCGTACGCCAGAACGGTACCACCGTTTTCATCGGTAGCGTAAACGATGTCCGTCACGGTGTTGGAGGTGTCCCCTGTCAAGGTGTTAAGCGAAGCCGAAACGTTGGCTTGAGCCAGCAATTGGGCAACATCGAACTGGGTTTCGTAAACCCACTTATCGTTGATGCGGTACGTGGGGACATCGACCGTGTTGGAACCTTGTTGCGTACGGTTGACAGACGTGCTGTCTTCGAGGTGCAAGGAGGATTCGAGAAGCGGGAGTCCGGGTGCGATGAGAAACAGAAGACCGAGGAGAAGAGCACGAGCAGCGCTTCGGTTCATGGATGCTGCTGACCGTCCTGCTACAAAAGTGAATGTCCTTTACCGTCTTCAAGCACGAGCATCGAGCCATTGTTGACCGTAATGCTCCCATTGTTCCATGCTCCAACCTTCGGGAAGGCCGGACGGTGGTAGCGGGGGACCTGGCCGTTCGGGTGCAGACGGTGCTTCTTGGAGGGATTGATGGAACAGGTAATCCGGAGGCGGGCCTTCGGGCCGTCGTTGAGCGATGTGGGTTTCTCGGTCCTCAAAGACACCACCCGCCATGGCACCGGTCACTTCACTCCAAGCGGCGTCTTCATCCGGTCGTGACCTTCGCCGAGAGAGCAGCAGAAGGATGAACAGAACACCTGCGAGCAAGCCGAGTTGTGCGAAGGGATTGGCCTCCTCGCCCACGAGAGCAGCCCCGAGGTTTTCGAGCGCCGTGCGGTCGGCGGGAAGGACCGTGAAGGTGACGACCTTCGTCCCGGGCCGTTCGGGGTCCTCGTCCCAAGCGATGACCTTCACGGAGTGAAGACCGTCGGTCCGGAAGGTGTGCTCAACCGTTTTTCCAATCAGGTCGGCGTCGTTGTCTAAAATGCCGTCTTCGTTGCTGTCGTGATGCACGTCAAGGTCCCAGACCACCGTGAGGTCGTTCACGTCGTTGAGGGCGTCGAACGTTGAACTCGCATCAAGGATGCACACTTGATGTGCGGTGCAGGTGATGGACGCCGTCCGGACCAAGGGCGGGGTGTTCAACACCGTGACTTCGAGGACTTCACTCGCGTGGGCTCCGTCATTATCGGTGACGTGGTAGACCAGTTTGTGGGTGCCGCTTCGGTTCCATGAAACGGTCAAATTGTCGCCCAGCACATCGCAGTCATCGTCGGCACTGCCCACGTCGTCGGAGTCCATGCTCGGATCAATGTCCCAGCACTTCACCAAGGTGCTGAGGTCAGACGGCGTATCCGTTGCCGACCCGCTGACGCTGATGCTTTGCCCTTCAGCAACGGGCAGAACGCTGTCGAGCGGCTGAATGGTGGGCGGGAGGTTGTTGACGCTCACCCACCGTTCCTCCACGCCACTCGATGCACCTTCCGTGTCGGTCACCTCAAGCCGCATCTTGTGCAGTCCCGCTTCGGTCCACACCATGTCAAACGATGACGTTCGCCCGTCAAACACACGAATGAGCGAGGGTTCTGCATCGTCGGGCCACCAGGTATGAGTGAGGTCCTCGATGTCGTCCACGGAATCTTGGGCTTGCCCCTGTACCGTCACGGCTTGGTCTTCGTCCACGTGCCAGGTGTTCTGGGCGTCCATCAGGACGGGCCCGTTCAGGTCGAGCATCTGGACGTTGATGCTGTGGGGTTTGATGTTCGTGAACCTCACATCAAACGTGGCGGTCGTCACGCTGTTGTCGTCATCGGTGCCAACGGCAGTGAAGGTTTTCCAGCCTTCGGTTGTTGCGGTGGTGGTGCAAATTCGGGTGTAATAGCCCTCTTTGCAGTTGGCCCCCGGCCAGTGAATATCAACCACACCCGGCCAGACTTTTTCGGAATCCGAATCGTTGGCATACGCATAGAGCGTGATGGGGTGCTCAACCTTGGCTTCGGTTCGCTGGCTCCGCACCTCGATCTTTGGAGCTCGGTTTTCAACGGTGATGTTGAGCACCAGCATGGTTTCATCGCGTTCTTCGTCAATGACCGTGACCTCCACCGGATAGACGCCGTCGTCCGTCCACGTGTAGTTGAGCATGCAAGACGGCGATACGAAGCGCTGCTCATCCCAGGTTCTCGTCCCGTCGTCAAACGGGACGTTGAATGTGCAAGAAACGGTTCCGCCGTCTTCATCAAAGCTGTTGCTTGCGTTAATGAGGATGGTTTCCCGGGTCAAACCGGTGGCTTCCATCGCAACGGCCGTGGGCATGCTGCCGACAAAAAGGTCCACGCTGCCTAAGTTGTTCTGAACGTCAGCGTCAGCGCTGTTGAGGCGAGAAATGTCCGCCTCCCACAGCAGTTGCAGGTTTCCGATGGATGCGGTGAGCGGGACGGTCCAATTTTGCTGGACCTTGTGGGTTTGATAGGTGGCCAGCGACGGTAGCTGGACCGTGCTGGCGCTGCCGTCGGGCAAGGTGAGGCGAGCGTCGGTTTCGAGGGTTGTCGTGATGCCCCGGTTCTTGAAGGCCACCTCAATGTCGAGAACGTCGCCTGGCAGAACATTGTACCCCGAAAGGGCATTGAGTTGGATCGTTGTGCACACCACCTCCACGCATCTCGTTCGAAGAATCACCGTCGCCCCTTCATCCGCAAAAACATCGAGACCGACAAGGTACTCGTCGAGCGTGACCGTGGTCGCTCCAACATAGTTCCCCGATTTTGCCACCAATCCGTGGCTCGCATAGTCCACCTGGGTGGCCGATGAATCCACGGCATCGCCAATGTCGAACACCGTCCATGCGCTTCCGTTGGCTGCGGTCGTGAGGCTCTGCACGATGCCCTCGTGTTCGTGGTGCAGATCAAGAGAGAGTCCTGCCGGGTTGGAAAAGCACGAGGATGAAGCGTTCACCCATACGGCCATCGGTGTGTTGAGGGCCGTGATGGATCGCTCGGGTGTCACTTCAAGACACGTTGCTCGGGTGCCCGGGTTGGTGTACGGGGCCACCCCCGTGGCGCCGACTGGGTCGTAGCGCTTGAGTCTGAAATCGATGGTGAGGCCGATGTCGTCCTCCGTATGAAGCCAAGCGAAATTCCCGACTTCTGGGCAATACCAGCGGTAGCCGTCCGAGTCGCCATCACGGTTGTAGGACATCATCTTGTAGGAGGCGTTGCACCCTCCATAATCGATGGATTGGCCGATGGCATTCGTCGGCTTGCCAACATCCGTCACGACCCACGTGGTGCTGTTGGTGTCGGTCTTTGGTGGCGGGAAAGGCGTGATGTAGTCGCTCTGACCCGACCATTGGACGTAAGAGGTGGTGTTCGTCGTCCATCGTTCGTTGGCTCGGAGCGGGAAATCGTAGTTTTCACTGACCGGAGAATAGGTGGTCGTGATGGTGATGTCGCCAAGGATCTGCTCGAGGAACGAGATGCCGCTTGGAACAAAGCGGATGTACATGTCGATTTCATTGCGCACGACGGCGAGGTCGCTGACCCGCAGGTATTCGGTTTGGGTGTACTGGATGTAGACGTTGCCCGTGTAACCTTCGAGGGAGACACCGGATTTGTCGAAGTTCGCTGAAGAACGGAGGGTGTAGGCGAGCACCGACATATTGTCCACGTTTTGCGTTGTGATGCCGATGACCTCGGTCGTCGTGTCGCCTTGAATTTCACCAACGGTGGCATCAACGCCCGTGTCGGTGACCAAAATCGTGGGGTCAAAGGTGCCGCCGTAGACCCAGCGGTCGCCGATTCGCCACGTCGGGACATCGGAGACGCCGGGGTCTTGTCCTTGTGTTTGTTGGACGGGCTGGCTTTCTTCAAGCGTCGGATGGCTTGTTGGTACAAGCGAGAACAGCAACAACGCCACGAGCCCCAGTGGAAGTCGCAGCGACACCGTCCTATCGCCCATGTTGAGCGCAGGTCTGAAAGAGGACATCAAGACTTCTCTTCTAAGAAGAGAAAATTGCAAACTGAAGCCGAAGGCCTTGCGGCCTCAGAGCAAGTCCGCAAGTTCGTCCTTGATGATTTCAACGGCTTCGAGGATTTCGTCCTTGTGCCGTGCACCGGTAATGACCATCTTTCCGGAGCCGAAGATGAGGCAGACCACCTTCGGGTCGTCAAGTCGGTAGATGAGGCCGGGGAATTGCTCGGGCTCGTATTCAACCTTGTCAAACGGCAGGTGGAAGGTGAGGTGGTTGAGGTTCAACTTGCGAGGCACACCGGCTTGGGGCTCACCGGTGAACTTGTCCACGCCGTCGTAATCCTCTGGATAGTGGAGGGCATAAGTGGCGACCATGTTCTGAACTTCGATGGTGACGTCCTTGAGGTCCCAGGTTTCGATTCCAGCGGCACGCAGGTCTTTGATCATGCGGTCGATACCGGTGTGGATGTTGTCCTCGTCCTTACCACCGGTGCAGACAGCCCGGCCGGAGCGGAACATCAGAATGGCGAGCTTGGGTTCGGTGACGCGATAGACCACACCGGGGAATTGCTCGGGTTCGTACTCGCAGTTGAGTTGAATGGCGATGTCGGGGAGGTCGAGTTCTTCGGCAACACGGGTGCTGGCGACGACGTTTACAACGGTCAAGCGTTCTTCATCGGTGGTCATAGAAGTGCCGAATTGGCTTTAGTATATAAAAGGGATTTCATCGCTTTACACGACCTGCTGGCCCCCTGAAGACGTTGCTCATCGCCATTCAAGGCGAACGCCTTCGTTGCCCAACTTGCTCACCAAGGTGCGGCCGCCCGCCAACTCAATCGCTTCGCTGGTCTGCTTGGGATGGCGCGTGAGCGCCACCATGCACCCACCTCCTCCTGCCCCGGTCAATTTGACGCCCAATGAAGTTGGGAGTGCAGCATGGATGAGTTCCTCCAGTTCATCGCTTGAAACGCCCAAGCCTCGCAGCAGCAAGTGGTTCTCGCTCATGGCGTGGCCCACGGCCTCGTAATCGCCCCTGATCAACGCCGCAAGGCCACGACGAGCCACAGTTCCGATGGCTTGGATTTCCAGCATGCGCTCGGGATTGGATGCAAGGGTCTGTGCGACCATCGCGACCTGTTTCGAGGTGGGGGCGTGGACGCCCGTGTTTCCGAGCACAAGATACACCTCGCCCTCGGGCGGGTTGATGCGGTGCACTTCCCACCTCCGCTCACCTTCCGGGGTCGTCAGCGTTCGGCTGTACGCCCATTCACCGACCTCTTCCCTTCGGTCGGACAGCACCACCACGCCACCTTCTACACTGGTGGATGTGTCCATGGGCGAGGCCCGTCCAAGTTGTGCTGCGGCTTCTGCCGTGTGCGCTGCTTCGCTCAACTCATCGTTGGTCACCGGTGCCTCTCCGCTCCTGAGGTGGGCAAAGGCTGCGCCAACGGCGGCGCTGAGGGAGGCGCTCGAACCCAAGCCAGAGGCCCGGGGGATGTCGCCTTGGATGTGAACGGCCATGGGAGAGGCGTCTTCGCCTAAGAAGCGGTTACGAAGGTGGGCGATGTGGGGGTGTTTGGCGGCGTTCAGTGCGCTCCCGTCCACGCTCCACGAAGCAGCGTGGGTCAAGGAGACGGTCAAGCGTTGTTCAATGGCCACGGCAACCGCTGGTTGACCGTAGACCACGGCATGTTCTCCGAAGAGGATGCATTTTCCCGGGGCACTGGCGACGACCGCTGCTTCGCCCGCCCCCATGGCTGCAACACGGCTCGCGCCTTCATATTCCTTGTTGCGAGGTCCTCGGATTTCCGAGGAATGTTGACGGTGCATTGAAAGTGCGTCTTGGGCTGGCAAGGACGAGCGCAAGAAGGCGTGGACGGTGAAGAGGATGAGCATGGAACACCCCTTGTTGATGGATTACGGCCCCGTTCCTGGATGGGCCATTCTTCTCGTGCTCGCCGGTGTGTCGGGCGGTTTTTTCGTCTATCAGGTCGTCAAAGCAAGCCGGCTGGTTCTCATAGGCAAGCCCGAAAACCGCTTTGACAACTGGAGTGCTCGCATCGCCGAGGTGTTGACCGGTTGGCTCGGCCAGAAAAAAGTGCTGAAAGATCGGATCGCAGGCGGCATCCACGTGCTCATGTTCTGGGGCTTCCTCATGCTCTCCACCGACATGTTTGACCTCGCCACGGGCAACCAATTTTCGCAAAAGGTGCTGCCCGACGCCGTCCGCGGTCCTTGGAACCTCATCGTTGAGACCGGTTACACCATCGCCTTTGTGGGCTGCGTGCTGGCGCTGGTTCGGCGTGTTGTGTTCACACCGGAGAAACTCAAGGGCAAATCGCAACTCGAGGGCAACGTCATCTTGCTGCTCATCATGACCATCACGACGACGTCCTTCGTGGTCGAAGCCGGAGAATCCCCCGACTCGACCTGGGAACCCATCGGGTACTGGGTGGCGAGCACGCTCGTCCCCTCCACCACGATGGTCGTCGCTGCGTACTGGGCGCACATGCTGGCCATCTGTGTCTTTTTGTTCCTCATCCCGCTCTCCAAGCACATGCACCTGGTGATGGCCTTCCCCAACGTATTCTTCCATGACCTTCGCCCGATGGCGACGATGGAACCTCTCGCCCGAGGCGAGAACGGCAAGGCCTTGCCGTTGGATGAGTTGGACCTCGAGTCCTTCGGTGCCGTCAACTACACCGATTTCACGTGGCGAGACCTCATCGACGGCTGGGCCTGCACCTCCTGCGCTCGCTGTCAGGACGTTTGCCCTGCATACGCCAGCGGCAAAGCCCTCAACCCGATGCAAATCATCCACGATGTGCGTCATTACGCCAACGACCACGCCACCACGCTCCTCGCAGGGGAGACGCCCGAAGAGGACATCATCGCTCGCTTTGGCGAAGACGCCATTTGGGCCTGCACCACCTGCCATGCCTGTGTGGAAGCCTGCCCGATTTACATCGACCACGTGCCCAAACTCACCGACGCTCGCCGCCACTTGATGATGGAGCGAATGGAGTTTGCACAGAGCGTGGAGGATACCGTCATGCCGTTGATGGCGACCATCGAGAACCTTGAGTCCGATTCAAATCCGTACGGGCTGCCGGCTCATGAGCGTGGTGAATGGGCTGAGGGTCTGGACGTGAAGGTCGCTGAACCCGCCGAATACATCTATTTCGCCGGTTGCGCTGCCTCCTTTGACGAGCGCAACAAGAAGGTTGCCCGCGACACGATTTCCATCATGAAGGAGGCCGGTTTGGACGTCGGCATCCTCGGCATGCAGGAAGGGTGCAGCGGGGATGCTGCTCGCCGGGCAGGGAACGAATACCTCTTCCAAATGCTCGCTGAAACGAACCTCTCAACCTTTGAGGAAATTGGCGTGAAAAAGATTGTCGCCTCCTGTCCACACTGCTTCCACACCCTCGGTAAGGAGTACAAAGACTACGGTGGAGAAGACATTGAGGTCATGCACCACTCCCAACTCATCAACCATCTGCAAAAGGAAGGCAAACTGCCCCAACCCAAGCACGACGGCTCCGTGACCTACCACGACCCCTGTTACCTCGGCCGTATCGGCGGTGAACTTGACGCACCTCGCAACGCCATTGGCGGGGTTGACGTGGAAGCCGAACGCCACGGCAGGGAATCCTTCTGCTGCGGTGCGGGCGGTGCTCAAATGTGGATGGAGGAGCACGTGGACGAAGGACACGACCGTGTCAACATCATTCGCTCAAAAGAACTCGCCGCCACCGGAGCAGATACCGTGGCCGTGGGCTGTCCGTTCTGTTCAACCATGGTCACAGACGGCCTGAGCGCCATCGGCTCGGAGATGGAAGTCAAGGACATCGCTGAATTGGTATGGGAACAAATCAAGGCCAACGACGCCAAGATCCAAGCGGCCAAAACCTCGGCCGAAACGACGCCCGAAACCGCCGAGGCATGAGGGGAAAGCGTGCTCTCGTCTTCCGACCAGCAGGCTTTGCTGGCCTGGTACGACCTGCAGAAACGAGCGTTGCCTTGGCGAGAAAGCGACGACCCGTGGGCCATTTTGCTCAGCGAGGTGGTGCTGCAGCAAACGCAGGTCAGCCGCGGAGAGATGCTCTGGCAGCGCATGATGGACCGCTTTCCAACCGTTGCAGCGATGGCCGCCGCCCCGGTTGATGACGTTCTCAAGGCGTGGGAAGGCGCCGGCTATTATAGCCGAGCCAGGCGACTCCATGCGTTGGCTCAAACGGTGATGGCACCCTCCAGTGAGGGGGGCCATGATGGCATCGTGCCGGAAACGTACGATGCCTTGCTTGCTTTACCGGGGATTGGACCGTACACGGCAGCCGCCGTGGCGAGCATTGCATTCGAGCAACCCGTGGCCTGCGTGGACGGCAACATCCGACGGGTGATGGCACGGCTAACGGCTCAACGCGACCCTTCAACCAAAGAGGTGCAGGCGTGGGCGGACGCCAGCATTCAGCGAGAACGTCCAGGGGATTGGAACCAAGCCCTCATGGAACTGGGTGCTACCGTATGCACCGCCAAGAAGGTGGGCTGTGAGCGATGTTCGCTTCGACATGTTTGCGCCGGTCACGGCACGCCGGAAGCCTATCCTGCGCCCCGAGCTTCGAAGGTGAAAGCCGTGGTGTGGACCGCCATTGTGGAGGTGGCGTGCGACGGCTTACCTCTCTTGCATCAGCGTCCAAAAGGTGGGCTGTTTGGAGGACTTTGGGGCCCGACCTATCTTGATGGCGAGCATCCACTCGTTGACGGACAATTGCAGAAGGGTGTCGTCCACCACTCACTGAGTCACCGCGCCATCACGGTCCACGTTCGCTCGCAGGAAAGCACCAAATCGATGGGAACCAACCCCGTGGAGGTCGCTCTTTCGGTTTTGGATCACAAAATTCTCCGAGCCGTCTTCGGCGATAACTTCTTTTCCGATTCGTAAGCCTGAGGAGTATCTGCGTGGGTAGCGTTCAACAGGGTGCACTTTGAACACCCTGAATCAACGGGTATGGTTACCATGGCGTTGCAGTGGAATTGTTTTGGACGACCTTTCATGACAGGGTTCGGGTTTTTAAGGCGAAATCATTAATGCATGGCCGCTTTCACGAGTCGATGTGGATAAGAAAATACTTGCAATCCTCTTAGCAACACTGCTGACCGCCATGTCCCTCGCCAACTATTTTAGCGGCGATGATGGAGAATCAACTGAAGATGAAACCCCCGTTGAGACCCTCGACGACTGGCCAGTTCACTTTGCCAACTCGGCATCGGATTTGCCGGAATGCAACGATGACCGGAACGGTTGGCTGTATTATGTCAGTGCCGATGAAAACTTCCGAGTCTGTACTCAATCCGCATGGGACGTCGTTGATATGACTGGCCCTGCTGGTGCTGATGGAGCAAACGGTCTTGATGGCCAAAATGGCGCAGATGGAAGCAACGGTGCGGACGGTCAGGATGGAACGTCCATCCTCATCAACGTCGTCAATTCAACCTCATGTTCAAACGGAGGAAAAACGTTTGAAATTGGAAGCGATGAGGATGCTGATGGTGTTTTGAATGTACTCGAAGTCCAGGTTACCGTTGATATTTGTGACGGGATTCAAGGCCCCGCAGGTGCCGATGGACAAGATGGTGCTGACGGAGCGACCGGTCCACAAGGACCTCAAGGACCAGCAGGTGCCGATGGACAAGATGGTACCAACGGAAC
>JAUREJ010000018.1:23688-36720 GCA_030827475.1 Candidatus Poseidonia sp. | reverse complement strand
GCGATGGACAAAGTCATCAAAGCCTACGGGATGAAAATCAACAAGAAATCAAAATCCAAGATTTTCTACTATCTCCGCCGAGACTTGATTGGCTACGGCAAGATGGACGTCTTGATGAACGACGTGAACGTTGAGGATATTTCCCTGGACGGGACCAACGTCCCTATTTTTGCCTACCACCGAAAATTTGAGTCCGTGGAGACGACCTGTGTCTGGGAAACCGACCATGAACTCGAGTCTTACGTCATCAAACTCGCTCAACGGTGTGGAAAGCACATCTCGGTGGCCGACCCGCTTCTCGATGCAACGCTGATGGACGGTTCTCGTATTGTCATGAAATTGGGCCATGAAATTTCAACGCGTGGGTCAGCCTTCTGTATTCGACGGTTCAAAGACGACCCCTTTTCACCCGCCGACATCGTAGCGTTCCGGACCATGTCGTCGTTGATGGTCGCCTACCTCTGGATTGCCTTCCAGAACGAAGTCCCGATGCTCTTCGTGGGCGGTACGGCTTCCGGCAAGACGACGACCCTCAACGCCATGTGCATCTTCATTCCATGGCAGATGAAGATCGTCTCGATCGAATCCACGCGTGAAGTGAACATCCCGCAACCAAACTGGGTCCCAGGCCTCACTCGGCAAGGGTTCGGTGGTGAGAGCGACGACGGTGTTATCGGTGAGTTCGAATTGCTGAAGGCTGCCCTTCGTGAACGACCCGAATACATCATCGTGGGTGAAATCCGTGGTGCCGAAGCATACGTGTTGTTCCAGGCGATGGCGACGGGACACTGTGCCTATTCAACGGTTCACGCCGACTCGGTTCCTTCGCTTGTGCACCGGCTTGAGAACAAACCCATCGATATCCCCCGTGTTTTGCTGCCTGCGCTTGAAGCCTGTTCCATTCAGATTCAGACCCGTATCAACGGCCGTCGTGTCCGACGGACAAAACAAATCGTCGAAATCGTCGGCATTGATCCGAACTCCATGGAGGTCATCACCAACGAGGTGTTCCGTTGGGACGTGACCAACGACGACTTTACCTTCAGCGGGAAGTCCTACGTTCTGGAGAAAATCATGGTGAAAATCAACTACAGTCAGGAAGAGATGCGACGCGAATTGCGAACGCGTAAGCGCGTTTTGGAATGGATGGTGTTGAACGATATTCGCAAAGCCGACCAAGTGTCCCAAATCGTCACGGAATACTACGTTCGGCCGAACGAGATTTTGGCCCGCGTTGACGGTCTGAAGTGAAATCCAAATGAGCACGAGGTGAGACGATGGACCTGACAACATGGCAGCGAATTTGCAATCGCGTGCTGGGGGGTCTCGTCAAGAAACGTGCCCGAAACGACAAAGAATTGTCCGGCAACCTTGTGAAGGGGGCCATGGGCATGATGCCCGAGGTTTACCTCGCCACCGTGATCGTCACAAGCATTGCAATCACCCTGATGTCGTGGGCTTTTGTGGGGATTTTCTTCATCCCTGATATCGGCGTTATCGCCTTCTACGAGAGCATTCAGGATCCAGCTTCCATCGACCCCTGCTTCGAGTGGGAGTATTGGAACCCAACCCTGGTTGACCCCTCCCTCCCCGGCAACGGTTGTCCCGATTACAGTCTCCAGGTCTTTCCGCCCGCCCTCAAGATCTTGCTTGTGGTCTTGGGCGGTTTGATCATCCCGTACGGGGCTTACAAGTACAACAAAGGCGGTGCTGCCCGAGAGGCCAAGCGCCGTGGCGATATGATTGAGAAGTACCTTCCCTACGCTGCCTCCTACACCGCTGCCATGTCAGCTGCCAACGCCACCCCAGCCAAGATTTTCCGCTCTCTCGCCATGAACAAAGACATCTACGGCGATGTCGCTGACGACGCCGCCATGGTTTACCGTGATGTGACGTTGCTCGGCTACGACCTCATCACCGCCATCAAACTCAGCGTTGACCGGGCTGCCTCGGTCTGGTTGACGGAGTTCTTCCAAGGCATGGTGGGAACATTGACGGCTGGTGGACAACTCAAGTTGTTTTTCTTGAACCGTGCGGAACACTACATGCGTGAAAACCGAACACGGCTGGGGCAGTTCCTCGAATCGATTGCGTTACTCGCAGAGTCGTACATTGTGGTCGCTGTTGCGATGCCGCTTTTCCTGATCGTTATGCTGGTCATCATGTTCTGGGTCTCCGGCTCTGGTGCGCAAATGAGCGAGGGCATGCTCTACGGGATTGTTCTTGGCTTCATTCCAATGATCCACGTTGCGTATGCGGTTTTGGTCTACACGAGCAGCAAGGAACAGGACATGTGAGGGGGTGAAGACATGGCAAGAAAGAAGGAAAAAATCGTTGTCAATCTTGACCTGCCGAAGGACGATACCACCCTCACTCGCTTGTATATCATCCTGTTTTTCTCAATCATTCTCGGCCTCGGAAGCGGTTTGTTTTGGGTCACGAACTCGGGTTTCATCCCGACGGCGAACGGCGAACCGTTGTTCACCAATTTGTACTGCGGCGCAACGGCCCAAGATGAGGTCGGAAATCCAACGGGTGAATATTTCCAAACCAATCAAAAACCAACCTACACGCAGAACCAAACCTGCTCCATCCTCCAGGACCGGCCCGACCGCATCACTTGGGAGGGTGAGGAATGGACCATGGTCACCAAACGTGGCAAAAACTTCGACGTTCCGGGTGTTCCGGAAACAGCGACTGGTACCACGACGGTGTTGCAACCTTTGTGGCTCAATTGCACCGTTGAAGCCGCGGGAAATTACGAATATACGGTCGCGATTCGGTCGTCTGCTGGCGATCTTCTGGAATTCAACAACGCCACGGCCAACCAAGGTGGTTGCGGTTTTGAGATGGTCACGATAGCTCCTGATGATCGTTACGAACTGATTTTCATCTCCAAGGGAGAAGGACAATTTCTCTCAACGGTGACTTTTGACATGACCGTGCATTACTACGACGGCATTCCCACGAACATGAACAACAAGTCCCTTTGGCTTGGCCCCGCCCTCGAAGCGGGCCCGCTCAAGGTGCACCCCACCATTTTCTTGAATTTCTTCGGCCTCACCTTCTTTTTCTTCATCTTCCCTGCATCGTATTACTGGGAGAAGGTGGAAGAAACCAAAAACGAGGTCGAAGAGAAGTTCCCTGACTTCCTTCGTGACCTTGCAGAATACTGGAAGGGTGGCCTCTCCATGACCGTCGCTGTTCAAACCCTCGCCACTTCTGAATACGGCGCGTTGAACGACGAAGTCAAGAAAATGTCCGATCAACTCAGTTGGGGCATCAAATTCAGCGACGTGATTCGTCAATTTGCAGACCGGGTCGGCACGCCGTTGGTGCAGCGAGCGATTGCCCTCATCGCAGAAGCCGACCGCGCCGGTGGTAAAATTTCAGACATTCTCGTCACGGCTGCCAACGATTCCCGTGAACTGAAGTTCTTGGAAGGTGAACGCAGACGAGCCATCGGCTCATATATCGCGGTCATTTGGACATCGTACTTCGTTTTCCTCGGCGTGATTGTCGTTCTTGCGAAGGTGTTTATTCCCGCCATCGCCGGAAGCAATTCTGGTGGAGAAGACGGGGGCGACAGTGGCGGTCAAACCATCGGGAACATGACCATTCGTAACATTGACCCGTTGTTTTTCTTGACGATTTTCTATTACGGCGTCACCATGCAAGCCATGGGCAACGGTACGATGGCGGGTTTGATGGCCTCGGGTCGATTCTCAACGGGCTTCAAGCACTCGGGGATGATGATTGTCGTTGCATTGGTCATCTTCAATCTGGTCGCTTTTTCACCCGACCTCATCGGGATCACGGAAGTTCCAGGATTGAATCCATCTTCAGGAACGTTCGTCCCCGCAGCGCTCTATTGGGGATGATCCCGTGCGGGACGATGAAGAGGCACAGATTCACATCTTGGAGATGCTGACGCTCTTTTGGTTGTTCTTCATGTCGGCGACCTTCTTGATTCGGGTTCACGTACCTGATTCGGCGTCCGTTGCACTTGATGCTTCCCTTGAGATGGCCGGCGAGGACGCTATTCGGTACGGATTGGGACTCGACGCTGAGGTGACGGGAGAAAATCGCTTGTTTGAATTGCTGGAAAACGATGACCGTGAAGGTGCGTGCACCTTGCTCCAATCTGCAGTCGCACCCGGAAAAGAAGCCAATTGTTGGCTTGCAAAGGACGCATCGGTTGCTACGCCCCACGGGACCGTCGGTACACCTTCTGGAGGGACGGTGGCGGTTCACCAACTCGTAGGTATCGGTCCCTATGTGTGGACGGTGACGTTGGATGTTTGGGCACGTGGAGGCGGTGCCTGATGCGCTCAACGTGCATGGAAAGGTCCGAAAGCGGGCAAATGCTGCTCGCAACGGGCGTGGTTCTCTTGATGTCCCTCCTTTCAATGGCCATTTTCGGTGTCAAGGTTGCTGGACTCACGTTGCCCCACGACCCCGCCTCCGACGATGTCATCGTCACCACAGAGGAGGTGCTCGTAATCCTTGAGCCGTTGACGCAGGCACGGACTGAATTGTGGATGGAAGGGGGCCTTGAGGGCCTCGAGGCGGCTGAATTGGCCCTTGAAACGGTTCACGACGACTTGCTTCATCACGGGGAAATCCGTGGCGTTGAAGTCAAGTTGACCGAATTGGCTGTGGTTCAACTCGATGACACCACCCTTTCCATCACCGGTGAACTCGGGGTTTCAGATGGGAAGGCAATGTTGAGTTTTGACGTTGCTTTCACGGTAACGCTTTGATCACGAGGTTGCTTCGTGGACGGCGCGATTCAGCAGCGTGTGAATGCGTTCAACATCGTCGTCGACTCGCGTCGGGTCCACCAGCGTCCAATTGGCAATTTTCGCACGCTCAATGCATGCGTCCTGAATGGCACGAATACGTTTGAAATTGGCCAAATAACGGTCCGAACGTCGGTAGGAATGGGCGTCCCTCGTTTTCAACATGTTCTGATGTGCGCGTTCTTCGTCGACCATCATCACCACGCCGAGGGCCACGCCACCCGCCTCTTCCCAAGCGCGCATCCAGCGCGAAGCCGGGACGAGGTGAACCCCCTCGATGAGCAGGTCGATACCTTCCCTTCGCGCTCGGTCAATGCTTGCAGCGATACCGGCTTCAACCGCACGGCATGTTTCGGTCCAATCCAGGACCGCCTCCCCGCTTTCACCGTTGGAAAAGGAGGAGCGGTGCAAAGCAGGTATGCTTTGCTCGGGGTCGGTCGCCCGCATGATCTCTCGAATCGCATCGGTGGACATCACCCGGGTAAAACCCGACCGTTGTGCCACGCCAACAGCAGCGGTGGACTTTCCAACGCCCGTTGCTCCAGCGATAAGCAAGAGCCGAGGTGGCCGTGTGGTCAGCGTTTGCGCCGTGGTTTGCGCAAGACCAACGGTTCGGGCCATGCTTACGACGATGGCGTAGCGGCACATGAGGCTTCTGTCATCGTTGAGGATTCTTCGGTGGGTTTTGATGCGGACCGGCCCACCGATGTTCCTTTGAAGCGATTCGGCTTGGCCGGTTCATGGGCGAAGAACAGATGTGGATTGGAGGCGAATGGTGTGCATCGTCCACCGGCGAGACGAGCGATGTTCTCAACCCCGCAACCGGCGATATCATCGCCACCGTTCCACGCGCCAGCCCAGAGGACGTCGAGCGCTGCGTGACCTCCTCACGGGCGGCTTTTGAAAATCCAGATTGGAAAGCAATGGACCCCGCCCAACGCGGTCGGATTTTGAACAAAATGGCTGCCGTTACCTATGCGAAAGCGAAGGAATTGGCTGTTTTGGAATCCACCAACAACGGAAAGACCTTTCGCGAGGCACTTTCCGAAATTCGCTATGGCGCATGGACCTTGGAGTATTTTGCCGGCCTCTCCGACAAAATCGAAGGCAGCACGATTCCTGTCCCCGGGGCCCGTCTGAATTACACCCTACGCCAACCGTTGGGCGTTACCGCTCACATCGTTCCGTGGAACTTTCCTCTGCAACTCGCCCTGCGCTCCATCGCACCGGCGCTGGCCGCAGGATGCACGGTGATCGCAAAACCGGCGTCGTGGACCCCGCTCTCCCTTTTGGCTTGGGCAAAAGCGGTCGACGAAGCCGACACGGGGCTGCCATCCGGGGTCCTGCAGGTCTTGACGGGTTCGGGTGCTTTGGTCGGTGACGGGCTTGCGGGTCACCCCGGTGTTGACGGCGTGGTGTTGACGGGAGGTGTGCCGACGGGACAAGCTGTGATGGCCAAGGCCAGCGAGAACTTGACCCCCGTGACGCTTGAATTGGGAGGGAAAGGTGCGAACATCGTCTTTCCCGATGCCAACCTCCGGTACGCAGCGAAAGCGATTTGCTTTGGCATCTTCATGAATGCCGGTCAAATGTGTTGGGCCGGTTCGAGGCTTCTTGTGCACGAAGACGTTCACGATGAATTGGTGAAGGCGGTGTGCGATGAGGTCAGCAAGTGGGCCGTTGGCCCCGGCATGGAGGAAGGCGTGCGCATGGGCAGCTTGGTCCACGAACGCCATCGCGCTGAAGTCCTTGAGAAATTGGAAGCCGGTCTTGCTCAGGGCGGGACCGTCGTTCTTGGTGGGAAGGCCTTGGAGCGAGACGGTGCGTTCATGGAAGCCACCGTCGTGACAGGGGTTGGTCAGGATGACCTCCTGTTCCAAGACGAATTGTTTGGTCCTGTCCTCACCGTGACGTCGTTTGCTGACGATGAAGAAGCACTTGCTTTGGCCAACAACACGCCCTTCGGGTTGCTGAACGGCGTATGGACCAACGATTTGGGGCGCGCTCATCGTTTGGCACGAGATTTGGAATGCGGCATGGTGTCCATTAACGAGTACCCCATCACTTTCCCTCAAACGGCGTTCACGGGATGGAAGCATTCCGGCATTGGCATTGAACAGAGCCAAGACGCCCTCCGGTTCTACACCAAGGTCAAGAATGTCAATGTCAAGTTGTGAGGGAGAACGATGAGCGTCCAAGTCGAACAGCGCGGTCAGGTTCGCATCATCACGATGGCCGGGCAATCCTCCACCCAATCGTTTTCCCGGGCCTTTCTTCCGCAAATCGCCGCTGCCGTTGACGATGGTTTGAGAGATGTGGCGACCAAGGCGATCGTCCTGACGGGTGAAGGCCGTTTTTTCTCTGCAGGAGCAGACATCAACGCCTTTCAGCAATCCATTGACGACAACGAAGCCCCCGAACTGATTCGAGAGCTCACCGGAATCCTGCACCCCTTGCTTCAACGCATACGGACCTCCTCAACGGTTGTGGTTGCGGCGCTCAACGGTGTCTCGGCTGGTGGTGGCTTGGGCTTGGCGCTTGCCTGTGATGCAAGGGTTGGTACCGACGACGCTCGGATGGCGGCCTCCTATGCGGGCATGGGTTTGTCGCCCGATGGAGGTACAACCTGGTTGCTGCCTCGGCTGGTCGGTGAACAACGTGCACGCCAATTCTTCTTTGGCAATGAGATTTGGTCCGGTCGAGAAGCCCACGAATACGGTGCGATTGATGTGTTGGTTGACCCAGCATCCTTGCTTGAAACGGCCGTTGGTTTGGCGACAATGTGGTCATCATGGGGGCAACACACCAAGGAAGCGACGAAGCACCTGTTGCACGTTCAAGCCGACAACGATTTCGCCACGCACCTTGACCATGAACGAACGCTCATCGAAGCGGCTGGGACCACCGATGCCTTCCGTGAAGGCGTCGCGGCCTTCTTTGAGAAGCGAAGTCCCAATTTTGAGTAAATCAATTCATTTGGTAGTGGACGGTTTGTGTCTTTCCTCCGCCCAGGCGTAACAGCCCGATGATCAACGCCACGAGACCCCCGCATATCGAACAGCAGCCAGCCAAAAACGACGTGCCCATCAGCGCTGCACTCCCTACAATCTCTCCGAGAACGGGGAGGATCATGGCGTCAATGTCCACGACTTTCATCGATACATTGTTACCGTTGGAGACGAAGATTTCCTGCCCGATTTCACATTCATGGAATGAATCGGTTTCCGACTCCTGGTCGTTGAGGGTGTTGCAGATGACGCCAACGATCACATGGCCTTCGATGTCGTAATAATCCCACACGGCGGTGCAATCCACGGTGGCCACACGGTCACCAACATCGTCGCCGTCGGCATCCGTGAAACTCAATTCGCCCAGGTTGTCGCAAGCGTCCGGGACACCGTTTTCGTTCGTATCCTCTTTTGGGTCGCCTGAAATGAGCAGATACCATCCCTTTTCACCGGCATTGTCGTCATCGGTGTGCGTGAGTGCCTCACCCGGTAGAAGGTCAGAGGTGTACGGTCCTGTTTCAAGCCCCTCGAACGTCTCCTCCATGTCAGCTCCTGCGATGCCCCCAATGGCGAGGCCAAGAAGGCCAGTCGCCAGGAAAACTGCAGCGAGAATCAAGGGGACTTTCGGTCCCTTTTTCCCGGTTTCCACAACGACATTTTGGCCTACGGTTCCGAGTTGAAACGATTGCAGTCCTGTTTGGGATGAAGCGGATTGGTCAGATGCCCCGGTCAGCGCCCCTGGCGTCGCTTCGTCAATTGATGCCCAAGGAACGGGGTTGTTCTGGTTCATGTTGTGAGCATGGTGGCCCAATGGATTTGGTTCTTTTCTCAATTCTTTCCCAAATCCGTTTCTTCCGCCTGCCCGCTTGACCAATCGTAGATGCCTTTTCCGGTCTTTTTTCCGAGACGGCCCTCGCTCACCAAGTGTTCAAGCAGCGGATGTGGTGCATAGGCGTCGTCGTTGAACGAGCGCTGCAGATTGAGAAGGATATCTCGTCGAACATCAAGACCGACCAGGTCGGTCAGCGCCAACGGTCCCATCGGGTGTTTGTATCCGAGCACCATGGCGGTGTCGATGTCCTTTGCACTGGCGACACCGTCTGCGAGCATACGGATGGCTTCATTCCCAAGAACCACGCCGAGGCGGCTGGTGGCGAACCCGGGCACATCTTTCACGAGAATCGAGGTCTTGCCCATGGCTTCACCAGCCCGCTGCGCCATTGCGATCGTTTCCTCGGAAGTGCTGTCGTGGCGAACCAGTTCCAAGAGTTTCATGATCGGGACGGGATTGAAAAAATGCATGCCAATGACCTGTTCGGGTCGTGAGGTCGCCGCAGCGATGTCAGCGATGGAGAGCGACGAAGTGTTTGTTCCAAGAACGGCATCGGCAGGGGCGTGCTGGTCCAACTCGGCAAAGATGGCGTGTTTGAGGTCCGGCAACTCGGGCACCGCTTCAATCACCAAATTCGTCTCAGAAACAGCCGCTTTGAGTTCGCTCATGGCGACGAGGTTGGCGGACCATGCATCCCGCTGCTCGGGTGTGGTTTTTCCCCGTTCGATCCCCTTCTCCCAGAAGGCATGAATGCGTTCCATACCCCGCTCCAAACCTTCGGGGAAGGCATCGTAAAGACGTGTTTCCCAGCCTGCCTGGGCACAAACTTGGGCGATGCCCGCTCCCATGGTTCCTGCTCCGATGACGGCAACACGTTCAATGGCCATGTTCGAAAGCAGACGCTTCTTGTTCATCATGCTTCTCGCTCTGTGCAATGGCAACGCCACCAGCAATCAAGGCAAACGATGCGAATAGGGACCAGCCAAGCTGCTCGTTGAGCAGCACGAAACCCCCCAAGATGCCGAAAGGCGGGATAAGGTACACGTAAAGTGCGGCTTTTCCAGCACCGATTTTGATGATGCCGTCTGCAAACCAGACATAGGAAACCACGGTGGAAAGGACAGCGAGGAAAACGATGCCAACCCATGCTGCCTGCGACGGCGCGTGGACATTGCCCGCTTGCACGGTTTCGAGAACGAGGAAAGGCGTCAAAAACACCAAACCGGCGATGGACGACCAAACGGTGAGGTGCAGTGGCGACATCCCAGCTTCATCCTCCGAATCGGTCATGAGGTTCTTCATGAGGACGGTGGCGCTCGCCCACGAGAGTGCAGCCAGCGCGATGAATCCGTTGCCGATGGAGCGCTCAACGAGGTTCAAGTCGGTGTTTGGGGAGGCCAGGAACAGAACGATGACGCCTGCAAATCCCATAGCGACGCCAAGGCTGTGCTTTCGTGTGAACGATTCGGCCAAAAACAAACTGGCGAGGATGGCGGTGAACAACGGGTTGAGCGTGATCATTAACGATGCGTCACCAGCTGCGGTTCTGGCCATGCCGAACATGAAAAAGAGTTGATAGAGAAAGGTCGAGAAGAAACCGATGAGCAGGATTCGCTTGAATTGGCTTCTCGAAGGGGTTATGAATTTTCCACGAAGGGCAAGATAGGCCAAAAAGCAAACACAGGCGATGACATACCTGACCCACGACGCAAGAACAGGCGGCGTGTCAAGGGCCACCACGCGACCGGCGGGCCAACCAAAACCCCAGATGATCGCAACCACAAGGAGTTTCAAATGAATGAGGAGGTTTTTCATTCAAACCGCTCCAAGCCTAACTGGAGCATCCGGGTTCGGGGGAGGCCGATTTCCGGGAGTCCTGCGGCTGGGGCATGAAGTTTCAGTCCTTCAATTCTGCTCACGTACAGTCCGTAACTGGCGATGTCGTCTGGTCGGTAGGGGGTGTTCAAGCCCATCTTTTGCAAGGTTTTGCATGCTTTTTCTGAATAGATTGGAAAGAGGTTGGTTGAGAAGTGCATCCATTCGGAAATCCGTTGCGCATCAACGCCGTCAAGCGTCATCAAATGTTCGAGCAGCGCCACATCGGGATACACCGTCGTTCGCAACACCATCTCGACTTCGTTAACGATGTCTTCGGGCCAAGCGTAGGGGTCACGGTTTGACCATTTGTCGGCGATTCGCACGTGTTCGATGGAATGATCCGCTTCAACAGCGTACAAGGCTTCGATGTACGAGCGGTCCTCGTACGCATCGTTGACGAGGTCCGGCAAGGCTTCGAAAAAGCGTTCGCAAAGAGCGGCGTTTACGCCGTAAAGGGCGACGGGTATCATCTAAGCCCCGTCCCAATCAAGCGCTTGCGCCAATGCCTGAGGCGATTTGACGAGCGGTCAATGGCTTTTCAGCCACCCATTGCTGCTCGAAGAGTGTCTTGAGGTCCTCTTCGTCTTGGGCCGTTGGGAGATGGGTGGCCACATAGGCGTTCCATTCGTCATCGGAGCCTTCGAAGGGGGTGCCTTCAACGGTGTAGCGTTGGCGCTTGAAGGCACCGATCTCCCGGTTGAAGTTCTCGTGAGGCACGTAGAGCGGAACGGCGCCTTCGGGCAAGTAGCCGCAGAGTTTCTCGACCTCGGCCACGATTTCTTCGTGATAGTGCTGGCGGGCCTCTTCGTTGAGGTTTTCCTTGGACACCTCAACATCGGCTTCGAGTTTCTTGCGTTCGTCCCAGCGTCCCTTGATGCCCCAGACATACGCCCAGTGAGCGGAAGAGGATTCATCGACACCAAACAAGTCGTGAGCGGTTGAAACCCACTTGTTGATGTAGCGCTGAAGCATGTCGAGCGGGATCACACCGGCTTTGATGATGCGACGTAGGCCGTTAGAGCCCGTTCCCAAGTGGAAGGATTCTTCTTTCAGCATGGGACCCATGCTTGCAGCAAGGGGTTTGAAAGCCGAGGTGGAGAGCATCCCGAGTTGGAATTTCCCGTCACGGTCCACAAACATGGTGTAGCAGAAGAAATCCAGCCAGTGAGGCATGGGGCGGTTGAATGCACCCAAGAGACGGTCACCGTCTTGGGCGTTGCGCTCCAGCAATTTTTGGGCTTCCCGTCGTCCTTGCTGTCCGAAGTAGGTCATCAGCAGGTAGGCCATCTGCCAGCCGTGGCGTTGCTCTTCTGCCATGATGCGAGCAGCGGCGTACCGGTCATAATCGGTAGGTGCGGTTGCTAGAAGGTGGCGTTGTTGTTCGACCGAGGCAAATTCAGTATCCCCCTGGACGGTGATCATGCTCACGAGCGCATCTCGCATGCTCTGGTGAGGTACTTGGAGCGAGCGTTCCCATTTTGGACGGCCTTGGTAATCGCCGAATTCAATAACGTCGCCGGCGCGTTCCCAGTCAAACTGGATGGAGAGGTCGAAATCACCCATCCACTCTCGCTTATAGCCGACATTGTCCTGCCATGCTTTGAAGTTCTCAATCCAGTCGTCCCAAGTCTTTGGAAGGTTGTCCATGGTAGGATGAGGCCGGGGACCTCCTTATACCCTTTACGAACATGTTCGCCAGAACATGTTAGGGGCTTTGGCGACGGATCTCGTCGGTAAAGGCGTTGAACACCGCGGATTCAATGCGTTGCAACTGATTGGAGAGGGTTGATTTTGCGACCTCGAGCAGTCCCGCCAGCTCGGTGAGGTTGATCCGCCGAGGCACGTCCCAGTAGCCTTCTCTCGAGGCGATTTCAAAGACCTCTCGCTGACGAACGGTAAGCAGGCGGGAGGTCGTGCTGCGGGTGGAAAGCAAGCGGTGAGGAATTTCATCCGAACGAAAACGGTTCACCAAGGTTCGCATTTGTTCTCGACTCCCCTCAACGGTCCACTCTACCCAACCGTCTCGAACTTCAAACGGTGTCCGAGGCACCACGCCAAGGTCCACAAGAGGGCGAAGGAAACCCCCGCCACCGGCTGAAATCGTGACGCTAAAGCGTCCGTCTTCGAGCGGGATGCACTCGTCGATGCCATCGTGTTGTGTCACGGTCGAATGCACACCTTCACTGCTCCAACAGCGAGCGGTTCCGCGCCCTCGACTCAGCGGCATGTGTTGCTCAATGCGAAGCGTCGCAGAAGGGTGCGTTCGGGTGACATCACCTGCCCAATGGCCTTCGGGGAGGCGAACATCCAACCGCAGTTGCTGGGCCATGCTTTCGCCTCGTTGCCTCACAGGGGTCGTTGTTGTTCGGATCGCACCACGGTCTTTGCGGCGACATCAATGAGTTCGTTGAATGTGGTCGAGTGGGTAGCGTCCACTTTCACCCCAGGCAGGTAACCGTCGCAAACGCCGGATGCAGCGAAGATTGCATCCTCGCTCTTGCACAGGTCGTGA
>JAUREJ010000018.1:0-23589 GCA_030827475.1 Candidatus Poseidonia sp. | reverse complement strand
GCTTTCCACAGGCGGGTGAGGTCGTCACCCACCATCGTTCCGGCTCGTGCTTCCTCTTCGGGCGAACGAAACACAAGACGTCCCTCAAACATCCCACCCACGCCGCGAATGGCCGTGGCGGAAATGACGCCTTCGGGCGCAGCACCGATGCCCATCAGCATGTCGAACGGGCCGTCGTCTTTGGCTGCCCATATCGCTCCCGAGACATCACCGTCGCCGAGAAGGTGAAGTTGAGCGCCTGCGCTGCGGATTTCCTTGAACAGGTCAGCATGCCGTTCGCGGTCAAGCGCCACGATGCGAACGTCCTCGGCTTGACAGTCCAAGACGTGCATGGCCTGTTCGATGTTGTACGCCACGCCACCTTCGAGGGCGACATGGTCGGCAAGGGCGGGGCCTGCAGCGAGTTTGTCCATGTAACAGTCCGGGGCGTGGAGCAAGGTGCCTCGAGGTGCTGCTGCGAGCACGGCAATGGAATTGGGAAGGTTGTCAGCGCAGTTGTTGGTGCATTCCAACGGGTCCACTGCGATGTCGATTTGCGGTGCTCCGGCTTGACCCACCAACGAGCCGATTTCTTCCCCGATGTAGAGCATGGGAGCATCGTCCCGCTCGCCCTCGCCGATGGCCACACGGCCGTCAAACGGCACGGCATCAAAGGTGCGACGCATCGCTTCCACGGCGGCGTCATCCGCTGCATTTTTGTCGCCTTTTCCTCGCCAGGCTGCCGAGGCGATGGCGGCTTGGTCAACCGCTTCAACAAAGTGGTGTGCGAGGTCTCGGACGATGCCCATGAGCCCTTGGACTCGCGGGAAAGCCATCAAGTCAACGGTTCACTTTCCCTTGAATTTCTCCACGACTTCAAAATCGGTCATGCGAGCGACAGGGTACTGGCCGTTAGTGTCCTTTTCAAGCGATTTTACCATGTCAAAAACACAGAGCAATCCGGCAGCGACACCGGTGAGGGCCTCCATCTCAATGCCGGTCTTGTAATGGGCCGATACGGTGACCGTGCACCAGAGGCTCGTGTCCTCCCAGGTCCAAGTGACTTCGGTGCCTTCAAGCGGGATAGGGTGGCAGTGCGGTACGATTCGTGGCGTTTCTTTGACCGCTTGAATGGCTGCGATGGTTGAGGCTTCCAGAACGTCACCTTTCTTGACGCGGCCTTCTGAAAGAGCGGCTTTTGTTTCGGGTCGAAGAACCACGCGGCCACGCGCTGTTGCGCGCCGTTCCACAACCGGTTTTTGACCGATGTTGACAATGCCTTCAATGCTCTTTTCGCTCAACCTAAGCCCTCCTTCCAGGTCTCCCCTTCGGAGGTGACCTCCTTCTTCCATATGGGTGCTTGCCTCTTCAATTCGTCAATCAACCATGCACAGGCTTGGAAGGCCTCTTTTCGATGCGGGCTTCCAACATGGATGGCCACAATGGGTTCCTGCGGGCCGACCGACCCGGTGCGATGCGCCATCGCCACGGCCCGAACACCAAACGCCTCGATGGCTTCTTCCGCCAGTCGGTGGAGGACGGGTTTCAGTTTGTCCTGCCAGGCGTCAAACTCGAGTCGGTGGACCTGAGCGTCCCCTTCGGTTTCTCGAGTGATGCCGAGAAAACTCACGATGGCCCCGCACCCAGAGGTGGGGAGGCGGGCCAGAAGGGCCTGCGGGTCAAGGTCCGAATGGGCTTCTTCAACCACCACAGTTCCTGCCATGAATTGCACGACGACAGCACATCATTCAAACCTCACGCCTCCATGGCGTCACATGGCCGCGTCCCCTCAAACCAGCCCGCCCGTCCATGTCATGGGCGCTGGGCTTTCGGGTCTTGCCGCTGCCATCGTGCTTGCAAAAGCGGGCAGAGAGGTTCACGTTCACGATATTCGAGAGGACTCAGGTGCCCGGTTTGACGGTGATTTTCAAGCCCTCGAGAATTGGAGCATGGACGATGATTTCTTTGACCAACTCGGCGCTTGGGGCTTGGACGCATCGTCGTTCAAAGCGACCGAATTCAGCACCGTTGACCTCATCCATCCCGATGACACCATCACCCAAGCCCGCACCAAAGGCGCTGCTTACCGGATCGTGGAGCGAGGAACGTCCTCTCACACCATCGATCAGGGTTTCAAACGTCAAGCAGAAGAAGCTGGCGTGACCATCCATTACAAATCTCGGGTGAAGGAAGAGGACTGCACCGTGATCGCTTGCGGTCCAAAAGGAACATCAGCCGTAGCCTACGGCGAAATCTTCTCAACAGACCATCCCAATCACATCGCCTTTCAACTGAACGATAAGCTTGCCCCTGGGTCGTATTCCTACCTCATCATCATCGACGGCGTCGGCCTCATTTGCACGTGTTTGTGGCGAAAGCAGCGCAAGAGCGAGCGCTTCCTGAACGAAACCATCGCTTGGTACGAACGCCACTATCCAAACCTGAATCGCACCCCCATCAAACGGGTCGGTGGAAAAGGCGATTTCACCATCAACCGGAGGTACAAACAAGACGGTCGGTACTACGTTGGTGAATCCGGGGGGCTTCAGGACTTCATGTGGGGTTTCGGAATGCGAATGGCGGTTTGGTCGGGTGTGCTCGCGGCCCGTGACATCCTCGGCGAAGGCGATTACGAGCGCGATGTGCGCCGTCATTTGATGCCCTATGTTCGCACCAGCGTCGCCAATCGGTGGCTCATGAACCGTGTTGGCGACCGCACTTTCAAACGCATGTGCAGGGCTTGGATGAAGGACCAGAAGAAACGCGGTGACGGCCTTGTTTGGATTGGCAAACTTTTCCGGCCCACGCTGTTTAAGCGGCTGTTGTATCGTTTCGTGAGTCCGTTCATGCTTGAAAACGACCCCAAAGCGATGGGTCGTGGGGTTCGGAGAATGCCGTTCCGACCGGCTCTTCCCCGCGATGCTTGGGAGCCCTCAGAGGAAGCCAAGGCCATTGGACAGCAATGGGACGCTGTTCGCAGAGGCGGTGGAAACGTGTCGTTTTCGAACGACAGCGAAAGCGAGGAGCAAGAAACCCCAGCGATTTCTTCTTAATGCCCGCCCCTGTGGGCGAGGATATGAGCGACCTCTATGGATTGAAACTCGAGCCAATGCCCAACCGTCTTGTCAATTACGGTGTAACCGAGAACGGTATCGCCGTGATCGAACTGACCTCGGATTCCGCTGGTGCTCCCCTCGAAGGCCCCAACGATCGGTCGCCCAACACCTACACGCACGGCATGATGCGTGACATTGACGAGGCCATCGTCCGAGCCCGTTTTGATGACGATGTCACCTGCATTGTCCTCACCGGCAACGGAGCCTCCTTCTTCTCGGCTGGCGCTTCCATCCAAATGCTCAACAGCGTGACGCCCGGCTTCAAGTACAACTTCTGTCTTCACGCCAACGAGACGCTCTCCCGACTTGAGCAAACACCGAAACTCGTCGTTTGTGCCATCAACGGCCACGCCGTTGGCGGAGGTTTGGAAATCGCCATGGCGGCCGATATCCGCATCGCTCGCAAGAACTCTGGCAAAGTCGGACTTCCTGAAATCAACCTCGGTGTCCTTGCGGGAACCGGCGGCACCGCTCGGCTCACCCGCCTCATCGGGAAGGCCAAGGCCTTGGAAATGATGGTGACCGGGGAACTCATGTCCTTTGAGGACGCCCACGCTCACAACCTCATCAACCACATTTGGGAAGGCGATGCAACGGATTTCCGCCGTGACATCTTGGACTGGTGTTCCCAGTTTACGCTGCCCAACAAGGCCGTGAAAGCCGTTGGTAACATCAAGCGGTCCTGTCAAACGGGCCCGGAAATCCCCTTCGAATACCATCTTGCTCTTGAGCGTGAGCTCCAAGCGGCTCTCTTCAACAGTAGCGATGCAAAGGAAGGCATTGCAGCATACGTCGAGAAGCGTGTGGCCAACTTCACCGGTGAATGAAACGGTCTTGGGTGCTGAGGATGAGCGAGTTTCACGTGCCTGCTGACGTTCCCGATGAACTCATCGAGACGTACCTTGATAACCTGCGTGCGGCAACTGCGGGAACCGGTTCAATGAACCTGTTCGCATGCGACCAAAAAATTGAGCACCTCAACGACGACTTCTACGACGGTGGGGTGAAGATTCCTCTTTCGTCCAACGACCCTGGGCACCTGTTTGAAATCGGCGCCCGGGCGCATGCAGAAGGGACCATCGGCGTCCTTGCCGGCCAGTGCGGTCTCATCGCTCAATACGCCCGTGACCACCCCGACATCCCCTACCTCGTCAAGTTGAACTCAAAATCCCACCTCGTGAAGACCTCTCAGCGTGACCCCATCAGTCAAGCACTGTGGGACATGGACGACGTGATGTCTCTGGTTCACAACGGCATCAACGTGGTCGGTATCGGTTACACCGTGTACATCGGGAGCGAGTACGAGCATGAAATGTTGACCGAGGCTGCTCAGTTTATTCGCCAGGCCCACGAGCTCGGTATGATTTCCGTCGTCTGGATGTACCCTCGCGGGCAAGCCGTCACCGACGAGAAAGACCCGCAACTCATCTCCGGTGCTGCCGGCGTTGCAAGTTGCATCGGCGCTGACTTTGCGAAGGTGAACTACCCCCGTGCTTGGGAGGGCATGACACAAGCCGAGTCGCTGAGGGTCGCCGTTGAGGCTGCAGGCCGAACCGGCATCATTTGTTCGGGCGGAGGTTCGCTTCCTCCTCGAGACTTCCTCCAGCGACTTTACGATCAAATGACCGTTTCTGGATGCCGCGGTGCTGCAACCGGGCGAAATATTCACCAAAAGACAACTGAGGAAGCGGTTCGAATGACGGCCGCCTGTCACGCCATCATCTGCGAGGGCGCATCGGTTGACGAGGCCATGGCCATTTTCGAAGGCCAGTAATGGCCGGAGTTGAAACGCCGACCGTTTCACGGAACCGTTAGCTTACGATTCGTAGCCGTGTTTCGAGCGTTGAAACGCAACGGTTCTGGGAAAGGTGCTTACGGCCTAGCTGAACCACCGGTCATTGCAGGATGATTTCCGTGGAGGGTTAGGTGGAGAGGGGTTCAGAGTTTCTCATCTGCGTTGGTCATGAAGTTGCCTTCGCTATCTACGATGATGGGGCTTCCTTCGATCCACTCCGGGCAGTTTTCGGAAACCCAATCTCGAGTCGCCCATTCGCAGATATCGTAGCCTCCGGAGAGGATCCCGGAGCGCTTGATGTAGCCGACCTTCACGATGTCCTTGTCTTTGGACAGCACGTTGCCGAGTTGTTGGCTTGTGGTTCCATGACGCATCGTGCTGTTGATGTGTTCGAGAATTTCAGCGGTGTTGCGTGGGCGATCGCCCAGAAATTTCTTGATTTTTTCACGGATGCGTGTTGTTTTCATGGTTCCTTCCTCCTGTCATTTAACGGGTTGTCTCGTTGGAGATGTGCCGCTGACCCAAAGGAGCGAGGCCGCTGATATAATGGTTCCTCCGCCAACCAACGAATTGGTTACGGTTAGTGACAAAATATCGGTGTAAATCCCACACTATGGGCTCTGAATGTAAGTTATTTTTGACAGTTCCACTGGAAATGTATAACATAATGTAACTAAAAACCTCTTTTAGTCCAAGTTTTATCTACAATGAACCGTTAGGCTGTTTGAAGGTGACTGGTAATGACAACACGCGGCATCAGGTCAGGGGCTCATCGGCGCATCCTCAGCTTCCTTCGCTCCGGTCCTGCCACGGTTTCGGAATTGGCGAAGCAGTTTGACATGCGTATGTCGCACACCTCGCTCGCCTGCCGTCAGTTACGGGCCGCTGAATTGATCGTTCGAGACGAATCGGGCGGTCTGCGAAACGCTCCCATTTCTTTGAGCCAAAAAGGCGTGGAGCGTCTCCGAGAAAACGCCGTCGCTAAATTACGTCAATATGCGGACCAATTTTCAACCAAATCCAGTGCCTGTGTGTTGCAGGTCGACGGTCCAAACGTGTTGATTGGTTACGCAGATTTGCCTCCAGGGCCGTTGATTTTCATCCCCGATGCCTCGAAAGCATCTTCGGGAAGGTCCACCGGAAACAAAGGGGGGGTGTGGGTGCTCTTCCCCGAGGAGAGCGTGGCGTGGTTTACCTTCGGCGAATTCCTACCAACCACTCCACCAACGGCAGGACAAGGTGTGACGCTGGATGATTTCTCAAATGGTCCGCAAAAAGTTGGCCTCGTTCGCGGTTCGATTTTTGAATCCGTTGGCGATTCGCAACTCAGTGAAGGGAAACGGTTCGTCGTTGAGGAGGCTGCGTCCACCCCGCCTCCGGCCCGCCTCCGCGTCGGGCCCGTCTCCTTGGGAACCGTCGTCGGGACAAAGCACTCCTTTTTTCCGCCTCAAGGCCTTGTTGCTCGGCTTCCTTCTTCCATCGACAGAAGCCAAGTGCTGGACGCACTCTCGCAAGATGCACTTTTGCTGAGCGACAAGAACGCCTTGCGCCGGCGGCATCTCCCCCTCTCGGTCCTTAGGCCGTGGTTGGAACTCCGTCATCCTCGGATGTCGGATGAACGACGGGAATCGATGTGGGAGGAGTTGACGGGGGTGCTCGCAGAAAGCGATGCTTCGCTGTCGGTTTCGCTCAGGCGAGAACTTCTCATCGATTTCGGCGAAGTGCAATGGTCTCGGGAGGATTGGACGGCATCTGAACTCGACATCTACGGCATGTCGCTTCGTGGCGTGACCTGCGTCTTGACTTCGGTGTTGGATGATGTTCGGGTTCCGTTTTGTATCGATTGGCCGTTTGAGGATGCTCCCGAGAACCTGTATCAGCGTGCGTTGGTTCACCCCTCATGTCGAGTCTGGATATGGAGGCGTGGCACCCTTCCAGCACAGCGTCCAGAAGCGCTCCTCGTTGAACCTACGCCTCTGGTTTCCGTTGTCAATGTTCATTCAGGACGAAGAGACCCGTTGCCGATTCTTCTCGGCAGAGACGAACCTACAGGACACAATCAAGGCGTTTCATTGCTTTCGCCCCCAAAGAATGCAGCGGATTTGCTTGAACGTCAACGGCTCTACGATGGCCTGAACACCGGCCATCAACTTCCTGAGGGCGAGCACGGGGTTCGTCTGCGAAAAGCCCTCGACGTTTACCCATCGGGTGACGAATCCCTCGCAAACCGGTTTGAAGGGAAGGACGCTTTGGCTGCATGGATTGCCAGTCCACCCGACCAACGTCCTGGCCGTTGGATTCGTTTGCACGACCGCCTCCCGGCAGCATGGGTGAACCTGCTTCCCGTTGAAGAGGTGCCGTCATCCCATCTTGTTCACGCCATCAAAAACGGCGATGCTGCGTTCCGCTCTCGGGCCGTTCAACGGTTTGGTTTGGAATTGGGTGCTCGTCCAGACCTGTTGATCTCGGTGGTTGAAGGTTTGAGGGATGAGGTGTTTGGCCCGTGGTTTGCAGCCTGTTCGCTGACCTCTTTGAGAATGGACCGTCCCGGCAACCGAGATGTGCTCTTGCAAGCCTTTGATGCATGGTCTCGAAACCCAGTCTGTGCCGCTGAAGTGCTTGAAAATCAATTTCACATGACCCTTCATTTCGGCTCCGAGGGCCATCCCTTGCTGGAACCTTTCATTCGTCTTGGTTTGAATCAACCTGCGGGTTCGTTGTTCTCTGTTTGGGCAACCAGCATGGAGGCCCTCTTGGATGGGCGACCTTGGTTGCCGGAACATCAGCGACGAATCATGGAAACCCTCCCGTTGGCGTGGTGGGCGGGTTATGCGGGTGATTGGCTCACTGCCCAGTTGGCCAGCGTATCGGGGCGAACATGGCTGCGGGACCATGAGGTGCCGTGGACGGCGCAATTGTTCCACTCGCCGGGGTGGCTCGGCGGACTTCCCGGTGTGCCGATACCGCATCCTGCGTGCACCCTGTCGTCCGACCAACTCATCGGAATCAAATTGCTTGGCAAGGGTATTGGGGTGGCCGCTCTCAACGACCTGTACGAATCGATGTACGCCTTCGAGCAGGGGCTTCCACCACCTCCGTGCTCAACTCACCCGCTGGCAGGGTGGTTGGTTCGTCCCGTTGAAACATGGCCGATGATGAACGAGACCGTCCTCACGATGGGGGAGGTCACCACAGGGCGGGTGCTGTTTTCCAACGCTTACCATCATCGGGTGCGTTCGCCGAACCCGCTGTCTTGAAATAGCCTTGACTGCCACAGCGACTTACCGTACCTGCAACATCAGGCTGAGCGACTGTGAAAACTGCAATGATGTCTGACACCATGTGTACGGCCGCAATCGAAGACTGAGCGGACCTTTCGGGGGATGAAGTTCGGTGCAAATGCGGTAAACCATCGGTGGGTTATGGGTCCTTGTGCGACGCAAGAATGAACACAAGACAACCACCTTACCGGACAGTACGCCCCGCTACCGAGGGTCAGGCCTTCGAGGAAACCGTGAACAAGGCCGTTAGGTGGCGGGGCACAGACCGTTGAACCGCAGCAAATGCCTCATTTCGGGCGATGACATCATATTCCGAAGGCACAAGCCTAGCCCATGGAAGGCGGACGGCGCTTTCGACGCTGCTTGGTCGGCGGCACATTTGACCGCCTCCACGCCGGCCACCGTCTGTTGCTGGACGCTGCTCAAACAGCGGCGGATTTCGTCGAGATTCACATCACGTCCGACGCGATGGCCGAGCAAAAATCCGACCACATCCAATCCTTCGAAACACGGCGTGAATCCTTGCTTGATTGGATACAGCAACACGCTCCCCACCGCGCCTCTGTCCACCAACTGACCGACGTCCACGGACCCGCACCCTCCCATCCCAAGGCCGACTGCATCGTCGCAACACCCGAAACTCGGGGCCAGTGCGATCGCATCAACGAGAAGCGCCTCGCAGGGAACTTGCCACCTCTTGCCGTTCTTGAGGTCGGTCACATGATGGACATCAACGGCGAAGTCATCAGTTCCTCTCGGATCCGAAACGGCCACATTGACCAAGAAGGCCATCCTTGGTTTTCTGCGGATTGGGAAGGCCGTACGTTGCGAATGCACCCTCGGGCCGAACCCGAATTGAAATCGCCGATGGGCGTCTTGTATCCTGGCCCCGAAAACGACCCAGAGATTGCCATGCTCGCTGCTTTGGATGACCTTGAGCTCGAATGCCTCATTTTGGTCGCTGTGGGCGATGTGACCGTACGCACCTTGCTGAGCATCGGCATCACACCCGACCTTGCTCTGGTCGACGGGCAAACCAAGCGCCAAGCACTTGACGAGGTGGACCAGGTGGATCTCAGGGCTTTCGGCACCGTTCTCCGAGCAGAAAACCCGGCGGGTGTGCTGACGCCCTCTTTGCTCAGTGCCGTGCGGGAAGCGCTGTCAGATGAGGTCCCCGTGGTGGTGGTGGTGGACGGGGAAGAAGACCTTGCGCCGTTGTTCATTCATGTCCTCGCTCCAATCAACGCTGTCGTGATGTACGGTCAGCCGAACCAAGGGGTGGTGGTCCAGCCCAGCCATTTGGGAACGAAACAGCGCTGTCGGCGCTTGCTTGAGTTGTTTGAGGTGATTTGATGGACACGCCGATGGTGTCCATCACGGTCTGTGTTCGCGACGGAGCCTCATGGATTCAAGGATGCCTTGAAGCGTTGCTCACACAGAACTATCCTTCGTTTGAGATCCTTGCCGTCAACGACGGGTCGATGGACGGTGCCGAAGCCATCATGGACGCCTACCACGACCCCGAAGGTCTTCGGGGGCCACCGGTTCGGGTTCACCACCAACCCCCGCTCGGCCTCGCTGCGGGTCGTCAATGGGCGGTTGAACAGGCTCGAGGAGAATGGGTGGCCATCACGGACATCGACGTTCGTCCTGAAAGGGATTGGATTGCCAACATGATGGCAGAATCCGGACCGGTCGCTGAGTCTGAGCGAGTCGTCGCGGTGACGGGGCGAACCGTGTTTGAACAGGCGGACGACATCGTCAGTCGCTTGCGTTCGGTAGAAATCGCAGCGAAGTACCGCTCTCGTCCCCGACGAACCAGTTTAGCCAACGGCCCGTGTTCCATGTTTCATCGAGCGGCGCTCTTGGAGGTTGGCGGGTTTGACCCCTCTTGGTATCACGCTGAGGATATGGAGGTCAGCCTCCGTTTGCTGGATGCTGGAGGAACCATCGTCTACGCCCCTGACGCTCTTGTTCGTCACGTGCCGGAAATGGGGATGGCTCATTTCTTGAGGAAACGAAAACGCGATGCTCGAGCCCATGTTCGTATCGTTCGCCATTTTCCCCGCCGAAAACGCCGGGGTCCCGGCTTTGATTTCCTCGGGTCCTCATCGATGGTGTTGTGCCTCCTTCCGTTGTGGTTCGCAACGCTCGTCGGTGGTTTACCGTTCATTGCGGGCCTTCTTTTCGGAGACGTGATCCAAAACGGTGCCTCGGTGGTCCAATGGGAGGTTCGGTTGTTGACGGTCTCGTTGTTTTTGCTTTTGCTTCACGAGGTGTTGTTGTGGTCAGGACCGCTTGGTGTGGTGAACCGAGAAGTGATGCGGACAACGCAGCACCGTAAGTTAAGGGCGGTTTTCGGCTTGAGGTGGTTAACCTTGCGCTGGAGCTTTGCCCTCTGGCATGGTTTGTTGTTGGGCGCGCTGGATGCGGTGCTGAAGCGAAACGGTCACTGATGTTCTCAGTTGATGTTTTCGTCGCCTTTTGGGACTCGGCTTGCGTGATTCAATGCGAAACCCGATGCGAGGAGAGCGATGGTGACGGAGTACACGCCGACGTCCATCCATCCGACGTATTGAACACCGTACCAGAAGTAAAACGCAAGACCGAGCAACAAGCACCAAGCAGCCGTGGTGCGTTGGCCCCCGCCGACGGAGGTGTCGTTCAAGGCCTTCCACGTGTCGTTGATGATGAGACCACGGAGCCAGGCCTGCAGGTCGTTGGTTTGGTTGATGGCTTTCAAACCAAAAACCACGAGGGCGAGACAGGCGGCGATGAAGATCGTGTCGCCCAACACTTCGTAGTGGAACCCGTCAATGGCGTCTCCAAAAGCAGCGTTGGTGGCTTCGAAGGTGAGAAGGCCACCCCATGAAACGTGTTGGGTAGGGTGGGCCATGCTGAACATGTTGAGGACGGCGAGCAGGAGACCCCATGCCCCGAGAAAGACCATGGCCGGTGCGTAGACCGGTGTGGGCCCTCCCCTGTTCTTGGTTCCCTTGGACTGAACGGCGTCGCTCATGGCTTGGGCGACTGACGAGGTGCATTTAAGCACACCGAAAGGAGAACACTCTCCGGTGTTCAACGGTTCAAAGGGAGGTTTGGTGGTTGTAATGGGCGGTGAACACAAGCCCCATTTCTTCTTCAGCAGCCGTCATGATTTGTTGCGGGTCGATGTTGTTCGGGATGGAGGAATTGATTTCTTTTGAACGACCGTACCGCCCCTTGCTCACGGTCTTCGCCGTGACAAGGCCCAACATGTCCAGATTCGAAAGAAGGCCAGAAATCCTTCGTTGGGTGAGTGGGCTTTGGCGGACATGTTTGCACGCTTGTCGATAGATGTCGTAGACCTGCCCTGTTTGGATGTTGCGAAGACCGTTGCGTTCGTTGATGATCACGGAGGCAAGCACCAGTTTTTGTTGACTGGGCAGAGAGGAAATGACCGGTGTTATCTGGTCGGATTCGATTTGACTTTGGGCGATTCGAACGTGGTTTTGATTCACCGTGAGGTCCCCGACCTGTTCGGCCTTTTCAGCAGAGATGCGCAGCAAATCCAAGGCGCACCGAGCGTCGCCGTGTTCTTGTGCAGCCAGTGCGGCACAGAGTTCGATGACGCCCGAACCGAGGACTTCCTCGTTCAGCCCCGACATTGCGCGCTGACGGAGAATGTCCTGAAGTTGTTCGGCATCGTAGGGCTTGAACAAGACGTCAAGCTGGCCCAATCGTGAGCGAACCCTTGGGTCGAGGAAATCGGTAAACTTCAGGTCGTTTGAAATTCCGATGACACAAGCCCGGGCACTTTTCAACGAGGAATTCATGCTTGTCAAATTGTAAAGAAGGTCATCGCCGGCTTTGCGAACGAGGTGGTCAATCTCGTCGAGAACGATGACAAAAACACCCCCCTGGCGGTCCATTCGGCGAACAAGTTCGTTGAAGACTCGGTCGGTCGGCCATCCCGTAAACGGAATTTCATCCCGCTCATGCGCTTCAAGAAGGGAGTTTCCAAGGTGACTCAGGACCCGGTATTGCGTGTCAATTTGACGGCAGTTGACCATGATGGCCTCCACCTTCCGACCCATGCTGTCGCCCTTTTCCTTGAGGTGATGACAGACATAATCCGTGACCGCCGTTTTCCCAGCGCCGGTCACGCCGTACAGGGTCATGTTTGAGGGGATATGCCCCTTCAGTGCCTCCCAGAGATTGTAGGAGATTGTCTCGATCTCTTCTTGACGATGAGGAAGGCGAGCAGGCCGGAAATTGTGCCTCAGGTTTTCCTTGTTTTTGAACAGGGTTTTCTGAGAGATGAACTTGTCAAAGATGTTGGATTCCATTGCAAATCACCTCCTGTGTTCATACCTCGGCGGGGAAGTCTTGAGCCAACCCAACGCCGTGATTTCTAGGAGTCCGAGTCCCCCTTATATGCCTGTCCACGAATGAACTTGGGACCCTTTCTTTTCTGCACCAATTGACCTTTAATAGTGAGTATAAATACGAATCGTGTTTCTTCAAAAATGAACATTTTTCGAGCCTTCAGGCAGGCGCATTGAAGACCCATCCTCCGCCCCTCCATTCGAGAACGTGACCGTCCCGAAGATGGGTCACATGGTCGGGATGGTTGGGAAGCTGGTCGGTCAAAACGGGAGGGTGTTCTGATCGATCGTCCACGAAGGTGTGAGTAATGCCCAGCGGTGTTCTGCAGTTGGTGGCCAGCTCAAGCACATCCTTCGGCTTGTGATGATGGGTTGAGGGAACCCAATCCGGGAATCCCATCTCGAGCACGGCGAGATGCGACCGCTCAATGGCTTCGTAGAGCGCTTCGCAGGGGCCCGAATCACCGCTGTGGACAAAGGACGCCCCATCCTCGTGCTCAAAGCGGTACCCAAAGGGTTCAACAGCGTCGTCATGATGAACTTCAAAGCGCTCCCACCGCCATCCGTCTTCGGTTTCTCCCCTGTCGCTGAATTCCCACTTCACCAAGTCAAGGGCGCTCTCGAGCGAGCCGGGAAATGCGAGTTCGCACAATGCGGAAAGGCGCTCCCGGACAAAGGGAGTTCCCACCACACGAAGCGGCTTGAGACCTTCTCGGTCGGAAATGTACTTTCTCTCGAGCAGCAGAAAAGGGAAACCGAACACATGATCGCCGTGAACGTGGGTCACGAAAACGGTCTCGACATCAGCGACCGACTGCCCGGCTCTCCGCAAACCGGCAAGCGCAGTAGGAGGCGCATCGATGATGTGACGCCGGTTGAGCATGGCGAAGGAGTGGAAGCGGCCGTGTGGAAGGAAGGCGTTCCCCGTACCAAGCATGTCAATGCGATGGGTCATGTTCTTCCTAACGGCTTGGGCTTCTTCTTCCCATCGGTGCGGGGCGATGGCCCCGGGATGTGCAATCATACCAACCATGATATAGCGACCTTTTGTGGGAAAATCTGTCCACGGACCGAGGTGAGGCGATGTCAGACAACTGGTCAGCAAAAAACCCCTACATGACAAGAATCACGGAGAACTACATCCTCAACGGCGAGGGCTCAAGGAAGGAAACTCGACACATCGTTTTCGAGCTCGGAGATTCCGGATTGGATTACAAAGTCGGGGACGCTCTCGGGGTCGTCGCTGAAAACCCGCCCCACATCGTCGAGGAACTTCTTTCCGTCCAAGGTTGGGACCGGGATGCGAGCGTGACCACGCACAATGGCGAAAGGACGCTTTATGACGCTTTGAAAAAAGATTTTGAGGTGCACATGGCGAACAAAAAATTCGTTCAATCGCTTGCAGAAAAGGTGGTCTCGAGCGGCATGAACATCAGCATGAGCATGGTGAGCCGGTCCCGAAACAACTCGACTTGGGTGGCTTCCTCCGAAGAGAAGACCCCCCCTTCGCTATTGCCTTCCTCACCCTCGGACGACCCTGCTTCAAAGGTTGAAGCCATCAACGCCGACACCAAGGCGGTTGAAGATTATCTCTGGACGAGGGATTACATTGACATCATGCGCGAGTTCGATGTCAAGTATTCGCCAGAAGAGTTTCTTGAGTTGGCGGACCGACTTAAACCTCGGCTCTATTCAATTGCGTCCTCTCACGACGCCCACCCCGGATTCGTTGAATTGACCGTCGGTATTGTCCGATTCGAGTACAACGGTCGAGCCCGTGGCGGTCTTTGCACCCAATTCATGGCCGATGAAATCGACATGTCTGGTGCGCCCATCGGGGTCTTCATGTCGCCCACCAAGTCGTTCATCCTGCCCGAGGACAAGGACACGGACATCATCATGGTCGGACCTGGAACCGGTATTGCTCCTTTCCGGGCGTTTATGGAGCAACGGGTCCACGACGGCGGTACGGGGAAAAATTGGTTGTTCTTTGGCGACCAATCCGAGAAGACCGAGTTCTACTACAAAGACGAGATTGAATCGTGGATTGACGAGGGTCACCTGTACCGGTTCACCACGGCGTGGTCTCGGGACCAAGAGGAGAAAATCTACGTTCAACACCGCCTCAAGGAACACGGTGCAGAAATCTGGGAATGGTTTGAGCGAGGCGCCTACTTTTACATTTGTGGCGACAAGCAGTACATGGCCAAGGACGTTCACCGAGCTTTGATTCAAATCGCCATCGACCACGGCGGCATGTCCGAAGAAGATGCAACCCACTTCATTGAGAAGACGATGATGCGGGAAGAGAAGCGCTACCTCCGTGACGTGTACTGATTCGGAGAAAGGAAACCTCCAAAGGCAACGAAACAGACGTGCAGCCATGGACGATGGAGGGGTGCCACCCGCACCCCGCCTTCCACCCGTCGGTGGCTGGTCTCGGGCCGTTGTCCTTCGCCTTCTTGCCCTCGGTCTTGCCGTCTTGGCGGTTTGGAACAACCAGGACGGTCTTGGCGCCGTCATCGTTCTCTTCGTGTTGATCGTGCCTTTCGAACGGCTTTTTCCGCGGCATGACCATCAAGGGTTCAAACGCCCTCATCTTGGTTTGGACGTGGGGTATGCCTTGGCTTCACCGGTGCTGCAGGCGGTGGGTTTGACCGCTGCAGTCGTGGTGGGCGTGCTCAGTTTTGCATGGGTGCCTGGCTTGATTTTACGCCCTTACATTCAAGCCATTCCCCAACCGTACCTCTTGTTCGTCGGCGTGGCGTTGTTTGACCTCGCCGGTTACTGGACCCATCGCTGGTATCACGAGGTCCCGCAACTTTGGCGCTTTCACGCCGTGCACCATTCACCCGAACACATGGATTGGGTCAGTGGTTTTCGGGCTCATCCCTTCGATGGGACCCTCATCGCTCCGGCTTTCTTTTTCCTCATCGCAGCGGGTTTCAGTCCCGAATTTTCGGGTTTGGTGGCGGTGGTGCAAATCGTCTTGGGGTTGTTCCTTCATGCGAACGTTCGCCTCTGGCTCAAACCTCTTTCTCGATTGATCATGACCCCCGAATTTCACCACTGGCACCACTCAAACGAAGAAGAAGCAATTTGGTGCAACTACTCGACGTTTCTCCCCCTCTGGGACATCTTGTTTGGCACCTACCACATGCCTCAAGACAAGCGGCCGACGGTGTACGGTGTCGATGAAGTCATCCCGATGACGATGGTGGAGCAACTTCGGTACCCGCTGGAAGGGATGGGCAACCCCCTCCGATTCATTCGGCATCCTTTCAGATCCTTCAAAGCGATGTGTACCGGTCTTTGGGGTATTTTGCGCATGATGAAACGCTCTGCCCTTCGGCCCCGCCACCAACCGTTCCATCGGGCGGTGCTCTACGTTCAGGGCGAAGCCGCCGGTGCCGATGCGCTGGCTCGTCTCCCATCAGAGGGTTGAGGTTCGGCGTGCAACCGCTTTGCTCATAGGATGCTTCGTCCCCCAACGGTCCATGGGCTTCAAGCGCGTGCTGATTGCCAACCGTGGAGAGATTGCGCTGCGAATTCTGCGCACCTTGCGAGACATGGGCATTGAGGCGGCCATCATCCACGGCCGTGAAGACCGCCTCTCGCTCCCGGTCCAACTCGCCGACATCGCTTATCCAAACTACCGGACAAATCCCCTGGATTCCTATTTGGACATCGAAGCCGTTGTCAAAGCGGCCAAAGAACTCGAGTGCGACGCCGTCCACCCCGGTTACGGGTTCCTTGCCGAAAACGCCGCCTTTGTTGCCCGCCTTGAGGAAGAGGGCATCACCTTCATCGGACCGGCCTCAAACGTCATCACCTTGCTTGGGGATAAAATCCAGGCTCGTGCCGCGATGGAAGCCGCAGGCCTTCCCACGGCAAAGGGGTCGTCAGAACCGATCTCAAGTGCGGAGGTCGCCAGTGCCCTCGCCGACGAAATCGGCTACCCCGTCATCATCAAAGCGGCAGCCGGCGGTGGCGGCATCGGTATGCAAATCGTGGAGGAAGCCGGTGAGTTCGAGGGCGCTCTGAAACTCTGCCAGTCCCGGGCCAAATCGGCCTTTGGGGACGAGCGGGTCTTTGTTGAGAAGTACATCCAAGGCGCTCAACACGTTGAGTTCCAGGTGCTGGCCGACGGGAAGAACGCCATTCATTTCGGTGAGCGGTTTTGCTCGATTCAGCGCCGCCATCAAAAATTGGTCGAGGAGGGTCCATGGCTCAGCGAAGAAAAAAGGGCTGAAATCGGGGCATTGGTCTGCAAGGGTGCCGAAGCCGTGGGCTACAAAGGCTTGGCGACCTTCGAATTCTTACGCGACGCCAACGGCGATTTCTACTTCCTTGAAGTCAACCCTCGTGTGCAAGTTGAACACACGGTGACCGAACTCATCACGGGACACAACCTCGTTGAACTCGGTGTCCGTGTTGCCCAAGGAGAGTCCTTGCCCCTTCAGCAGGACGAGATTACTTGGCGCGGTCACGCCATCCAATGCCGGCTGAATGCAGAGGACCCACGGGCTTTTGTGCCCAGCCCTGGACGCCTTTGGGAATGCCATTTCCCCAGCGGGTTCGGCATTCGATGCGACACCCATGCGCATCCCGGATACGAGATGCCGGGATGTTTTGATTCGCTTTTGGCCAAACTGCTGACCTGGGGTCATGACCGTGAAGACGCCATTCGTCGCATGCGAACCGCCCTTGACGAGACGATGATCACGGGCGTGGAACACCTGATTCCTCTTCACCGTCGCATCATGGACGAGGCCGATTTCAACGCCGGTGACATCACCATTCAATACATCGACATGCACCAGGAATTGCTGGGCTGAGGGGATGGTGAACGGATGAGCGTGTTGATCGTTGGAAGTCTTGCATACGATTCCGTGGCTTCGCCGGAAGGCGAAATTGAACGTGCGCTCGGTGGGTCCGCCACGTACGGCGGTCTTTCCTGTCAGTTTCACTTGAAGCGCAAGGGCCTTCCAGATGCGGGCATTGTCGGCGTCGTTGGTGAGGACTTTTCAAACGACGATCGGACGGTTTTGGAACGCTCAGGTCTTGACCTCTCCGGCCTTGAGGTCGCACCGGGGGAGACCTTCCGCTGGGAAGGCGCGTACCACGGGTCCATGGCTGAAGCGGAAACGCTGGCGACGCACCTCAACGTCTTCGAGCATTTTGAGCCACACGTGCCCGAAGCCCTCCGTTCCCCTTCCGTTTTGTTCTGCGCCAACTTGCATCCGCTCATCCAGCAACAGGTGATGCACCAAACCCAACCTGCCCGTTTGACGATGTTGGACTCGATGAACCTCTGGATTTCCATCGCCAAGGCATCGCTTCTCGAGGTGATGACGGAGGCGGACCTTGTCATCATCAACGACGGCGAGGTTCGGCAACTCATGGAAGACGCCAACATCGTCCGGGCCATGCACGCCCTGGCCGAGCAAACGGCGACCAAAACCTTGGTTGTTAAACGAGGGGAACACGGTGTGATAGCGCTTCACGATGGCTCGGTCTTGGCCCTTCCAGCTTACCCAACCGCTCTCGTGGTTGACCCCACAGGTTGCGGCGATACGTTTGCAGGAGCTTTAGCGGCCCACTTCGCTCAAGGCGAAGGTCCGTTGAGCCTGCCCGAACTTCGCCAAGGTTTGCTCCATGCAACGGTCACGGCCAGTTTTACTCTGGAACACTTTGGTACCAAAGCCTTGCAGAACTTGACGGCCGAGAATTTTGAGGCCCGCCTGAAGGATTACCGTTCGATGGTGATGGGCTGATTCAATCCTCGTCGAGGCGTGGCAGTCCGTCGAGGTCGTCCTTGCTCTTGCTTGGTTGCAGGTCTTCAAATGAAAATGCGTTCAAATCGCCTCCATTTGATTGTTGAATTTCCACCGCAGCGGCCTGAAGGGTCTCGGCTCTTTCGGACAAACGGGCTGCTTCTTCAGGCGGTAGCGACCCGCCGTTTTCAATTGAAAGCGAATCGTGCACGTTGGTCGGTCCTGTACGGGCGGCTTCGGCGTTTTCACGCAAGGCACTCGAGGTGGCTGTGGTGGCGTAAGGGGATGGTGAGCGAGCGGGGCGCATCGATCCTAAGACAGCACGCGAGCGCTGGCGTACGTTGCCGAAGAGGCCGTTCCCGAACCGACGGGGGTGAAGGGTTCGTTGTCGGCGTGGAATGAACATCGTATCCGACAGTTCTCGAGGGCGACGCGGCCTGAAAATGGGTTCTCTGGCCGGTGGAGGGGGGACGTCCTCCTGGGGCGTGGGTTGAGAAGGTTCGTTGTCAACCAGCGCTTGTTCAACCTGGTCAGCGTCGAGAAGTTGCTCGATGTCCTCATCGATGCCCGAGAATTGTGACGTTGCAACGGGTTGAAGGTGTTGGCCGTGCGAACTCGGGAGGTAGTTCCCTCCTGGCGGTTGATTTTGATTGTAGGCTTGGTGCATTGGGGGCGCCCCAACGGGAACCAACACGTGTCCTGCGGTCGGTCTTGGCCGATAATCGTCCGGGTTCAAGCCGGTCAAAGCTTCGGTGTGGGTGGCGAGAAAAGTCGGGAAGAAGCCCGTGATTTGCGAAGGCGCAATGGGTTCAGGTTCCTGAACTGGCGTCCAATCGGGTTCAACATGGTCGACGAGGATGGGTTTTGTCTCCACCTCCTCTCCGGATGAAGCGAGGAAAGCGTCCACTGCGTGCGGCGTGTGAAGGGCATGAGGGAGGATTGGTGCAGGCGGGACGTCTTCCGTCAATCTTCCGTGGTCCATTTCGGCCTCGATGGCCTCCATCATCGCCATGACTTCCTGCATGCTCTTTCCGTTGGCGAGTTGATGAAACATGAAACTCAAACGGTTCAATGCGCGTTCGTTGCCGAACATCACGTGGGTGTCACCCGATTGGGTTTGGACGGTGAGGGTGGGTTGTTTTGTCACGAATCGAGCCAAAACCACGGCCGAGCCCGCCGTCATGAACCCCAAGCGATACAGCGGAGGGACCATCACCCGATACCCAATCCAAAGCAGGCAGAGGCCAAAGACCACCATCCAACCGGGGACGAGTTGGGAGGAATGGTGCTTGACGGTGTGGATGGCGTTGAGGCGGATGTCCAAACTGCCTTGCTTGCGTCCTTGAACGCTGAGCATCCGCTCATCGAGCATGATGTCAACCCGCTCTCTCGTTTCCGCCAACCGCAACGAGGAGAAGGTCACCCCCTCCAGTTCGCCGGTTGGAACAGAACTCTGCCCAATCTCGCGCATCCCACTTCGCCTCCATCAGTACGGGGTTATGAAACCACCGCCACGCGGGCAGGGCACGATGATGGTCTGACCCGGTTGAAAAAAGCGCCGTCGGGTTCATGCATCCAGAGGCGTCGCCGTGGCCGAGCCCATGATGCGAGGCTTCGAATCGAGTTGAGCCAGCAGGACGGGAGGCGGGTTCGTTCGTCGAACAAAGAGAGGCGTCTCCCATGCGACCGTAAGTTGGGTGCCCTCCACAGCAGAGATTCGCCCGACCACAAACTGCAGGTCGATGCTAGCGTGCACAACATCGCCGACGGCCAACACGCGTCTTTGGAAGGGCGATGTTGACAGGTTGAGCACGGAGCGTTCGTGGCGAACGATCGCGAGCGGCGTTTCCGTGTTGCTTTGTTTGTCAACCACTGGGGGGTGGACAATGATGGTGTCCCCGTTGAGATGGTCCTCTTTTGCGTTGCGTAGGGCCAATCCAACCCGGTCCCCAGCTTTGGCGACCTCAACATCGTCGTCCATGACTTGGAGGGATTTTGCCGTCCCCCTGCCGTTGGCCGGAAGCAACTTCAACTCGTCGTGAACGTTGACACGGCCCGCTTGGACATAACCAATAGCGACCAAGCCGATGCCTTTGACGTTGAAGTGTTGGTCAACGGGGAGGACCAACGGTGCTTGTGCGTTTTCCAACAACTCGCCTTCGATGGCCTTCATCAAGCCAAACAAGGCCTCGCGAAGTTGCACGCCGTCGTTGGCTTCAAATTGCCAATTTTCAAGACCTGCTTGCTTGAACAGCATTTTGACCTGGTCTTCATCGATCCACCCGCCTTCACCGGGATTGAGCACGGCCAACCCTCGTTGAATGCCCGCGCTTGCAAAGGCCACCAGCGCTTCTCCGAGCGTGGCGTCCACGGCCGTGATTTCGATGAGACCTGCCTCAGCCGTTGAGAGGGCGTTGAGGAAGGGTCGCAAACGCTCGGGGTATTTTGCTGGGCGAATCAACGAGAGAATGCGGGCATCATCGCCCGTTCCCTCCTTGTGGACATAGGTGTGAACGTCCCTTTGGTCGGCTGCTTTCGCTATGCTTTTGGCCAGTTCATCCGATGCTACCACGGCCACGTTCAAGACGACCATGTCGAGTCCACAGGCATCGGCTTGAAGAACCAATGGGTGGTTAAGCGTCCCGCTTTGCCTTCTGCGCCAGCATGTTGTCTCGAATCCGCTTGGCCTTCTCCCATTCCTCTTCCTCCTCGTCGTTTGAGGGTGTGAACTGCGGTACGGGGATGGGGCGCATCATGGAATCAATGGCGACGAAAAAGAAGTAACCTTCGCAGATGATCTTCTTTTCCCATGTCGCCTTGCTCATGGTGTAGGCCGTGACTTTGGTGCAGGCCGTGTGACTGCTGGTGTAGACGACCCGTCCCGTGACTTCAAGCAGGTCGCCTTGTCGAGCGGGCGCGATGAAGGTCAGGGTGTCAATGGAGATGGTGACGAATTCACGATGGGCAAACTTCGCACAGGCAATGCCGCCAGCCTTGTCCATCAGCGAGAGCAAGCGTCCACCAAACAGGGTGTCGTAGGCGTTGGTGTCCTGGGGAAAAACCTCCTCAATGAGGGTCACGGGTTCGGTGGAATAGGGCTCCATGATGCAGGGAAAAGGTCCACCCTCATAATTCATCGTCAAGCCAAGCCATATGTTGTTGTCACTTGGGCTGAAGAGTCCGAAGGAGCGACGGGATTTTATGCGTTCAAAGTGTCGCGGTGCTGTAGGTGACACCATGCAAAACGAATCACCCCGTAAAACGACGCCAATTTTCCTGATGATGCTGATGGTGCTCGCACCGCTTGCAGCAGCCAATGTCACCAACTTTTCCGATGGCTCCGCTTCGGTTTCCGTTGAAATCCGGGACGGCAGCGATCTTCAAAACCTCGTCGATGGAAGCATCGACCTTCCCGACGGTGAGACCGTCACCAGTGCCTCCATGAAGGTCTCCACGACCATGGTCGAGCACGGGGCACAAGTTCGCATTGACACCGATACGATGCCTCGCGTCTGGAATCCACAATACAACAACCAACTGACCAACTTCTCCGACCAGTCCCTGTTCCAAATCGAAGACGGCTCTGACGCCACACCCGTTTCGCTGGCTGCAGAAGGTTACCTCTCGGATTTCGAGGGCACCGACGGTGGATTCATCGACGCCACGGACCCCGGTGCCATGCCCGCCTCCGGCATTGGTTGGGAGCACGGGTCGTTGACCTCTTCGGACACGCCCGCTGGGTGCAAGTCCGGCTCGGAATGCTGGGGGACGAACTTGGGCGACTCCAACTACACGGACGATAACAACGGCCAACCCTTCACGGTCGCCATGTTCAGCGAAGAGTTGTTCGTTGACCCGTTGCTGAAGAGCAAAACGGCCACCTTTGACTCCTGGCACAACCTCAAAGCTCGAGCCGGTACCCAACCAAACACGGTTCGCTTTACCGACTGTGGATACATGGAAATCCGAGCATCCCCGAACCCCGGCTTCCCTCCAGGCACGATTTACGACCCTCAAGATTGGGATTTCTTGCCCATCGATGACCAAGCCAGCACGGGGCTCAGCTTTGGGAGCAACTACGCCCAAGGTGGAAGCACGACCAACGGTCGCATCGGTACGGCGTGCACCAAGCTCGCTGACATCGACGGTTCTGGAACCGATGGATGGGGTCTTGCAGGCGCTTCCACCAACGCCCAAAACCCCTCGGGCTGGACGACGATCGCCGTTGATCTAACGGACTACATCGACCAGTACGTTCAGATTCGCTTCGTGATGCAACACGTCCTCAACACCGACGACCCGGTCGACGACAACATGTCCGGCTGGTACATCGATAACTTCCGTCTTGGCGACCTGTTGCCCCAAAGTGCCAGCATGACGGTTCGAGGCATGACGCCCTCCGTTCTCGGCGGTGAAAACCACCCCAACGGGTACGGCATCCTCGCCTTGGAAGCCGAGACCACCTCCTCAGCCACCATCACGGTTGACGTTCTCGACACGAGCGGTAACCAAGTCTATGGGAAGGACGGCTCGGCCATGAGCGGCTTGAGAGGCGACATCATCGAACTCTGGAACATCGATTCTCAACAGTACCGTGCGGTGAACCTGAAGTTCACCTTCGACTCCGGCCCAGACCGCCTTTCAACGCCCGTCCTGCACGGCTTCAGCATCGGTTCTCGGGTCGGTACGGGCTTCAACTTCACCGCCTTTGGCCCCTCCACCATCGACGACGGTGTCTGGCAGACCAGCGGCGGTGGCTTCCCGATGATCTACACTCCTGAGATTCGCCAGACCGCTCACAATCCGGTTCTCGAGCGCAGCAAATTCAGTTACCCCATCACGTCGATTCAGCCGATGATTCAAGACGATTGTATGGAGTCGCCAAGCATCGAAATCACGCCGACGGGGTCAAACCGCGTCGTGAATTTGACCGACGGCGTCAAGACATCGTTTTTTGATGAACCGCTGTTTGGATTTACTTCGGTCACGGCCTACCAAGGTCCCTGCAACGTCGGAGGTATCTGGTTTGACCTTGAGTTTGGCCATCATGCCGGCCACATGCGCATCGACGTGGCCGACGACGGCGACGTTGACTACGGCTTCACGGAACCGGCGTTTGACATGTTTGGCCGACAGACCACGTTCGTTTCAAGCACGGTTAACGGTGTCAATTTCGCCATGGATTCCGCAACTTTGACGCTGGATTTGAACGGCGAGGCCAACGGCGGTGTCTTCATGCTGCCTGAGGGCGCTGAAGTCTCTTCCGCAGACCTC
>JAUREJ010000017.1 GCA_030827475.1 Candidatus Poseidonia sp. | reverse complement strand
CACGCATAGCCGTCATCGCACATGCAGTGCTGGCCTTCGCCCGACCCCATGTGCCAGCCGTGGCCGTTGCAGACGGACGGGTCTGCACTCCCGCTTACCGGGGAAGGGAGCGAGGAAGCGTTGATCGTGGACGGTGCCCAAGCGATGTGTTCGGGTTCTGCAAGGTCGTCCATGCCGACTTCTGAGGTTGCCCATTCGCCCGTTGTACGGTTCCAGACGAAGAGGTTCCACCACCACGACCAGTCGTCGGGAGCAGGGACATCGTCAAGCGATGACAAGTAGTGGCCGAAAGACTGTGACTCGATGGTTCGGTTGATGTTCGCCTCTCCCAGCGCCCCCTCTGTCAAATGGTATCCGGTGAAGGTCTCGCTGGACACGGCATCAACGCTGCCGTTCGGCCACACAACGGACATGCTGATCCCGTTTTCAAGGTCGGGCGCCGAGAGGTTGGAACGGTTCGCGTTTGAGGCTGCCCAGGCAAAGTGAGGGCGTTGAAGCACATCAACAACATCCATGCCGACCTCGCTTGCCATCCATTCGCCCCCCGATTCATTCCAGATGTTGAGTTCCCAATACCACGCTCCATCGTCCGGAGCGTCAACACCGTTGATGCCGTGGAGCATGGTTCCAAAACTGGTAAGTGAGGTGTTGAGGGTCCAATTCCGCTCTTCTGTGAGCATCTGGGTTGCGGTTGAAGCATTGAGTGTAAACATGTATTGACCGTCTGCGTTGTCGGTTCCTGCGATCGTTACCGACGATTCAGCGGGTTGGTACGCCATCACGTGGGCTTCAATCACCGCGGTTTGGACGACGAGACCGAAGGTTGCCCATACGGGCTCGAGTTCTTCGACCGTACCGGTGAGGTGAGGCCAATCCACCCGGTGGAGGTCAGCGTATGCAGCAAGGCGTTCGGGAGTGTCGTATTCAGGGTCCACGGTGATGGAAACGAAAGTCACGTCTTGGCGTTCACGCTCGGTGAGTTCTTGTTCAACGCTCTTCAGCGACTGGGTGATGACGGGACATACATCGGGGCAACGGGTGAAGATGAACGACGCCACGATGACCCCTTCGCTGTCAAAGTCAAACGAATAGGAATCGCCGTTCTGGTCGGTGAGTTGGAAAGATTCAACCGGGCCACGCGCCAGTTGGCTGCCTTTGTACGCCTCAACGGGTACGAGCAAGAGGAGCGACAGAACGAGGAAGACCAAGCCTTTCCTAGCGTCCATGAGTCTTCTTCCTTAACGTCGCGTTGCGTAACCGTCGGAGAACGGTGTACACCAAGCGGGGAGGTCACCGACCGCACCTGGATTGGAGAGGCCGATTCCCCAGAGCATGAGCAGCACGAACAAGACGGGGAAGAGGGCCGTGCGGGTGTACACCCGCGGGTCTCCCTTCAAGTGCATGAAGTAGGCTGCGATGCCGTAGCCCTTGACGATGCCTACACCGATGAGAATGGCCCAAACGGCGGAAAGGGGGATTGTGTCAAAGAAGACTGCGGCGACTTCAAAGACGGTGAAAATCATCAGGATGACGAAGTTCCAAAAGTAGATGTCAAAGTTTCCCGGCAGTTTCTCAACCAACGATTCAAAGATTCCAGATGTTTCGTGTTCTCCCATTTTCTCACCTCAATACAGATAGAAGGCTGGGAAGATGACCACCCAAGCCAAGTCCACAAAGTGCCAGTACAGCCCGAAGTATTCGATACCTTGTCCGTTCTTCTCATCGTAGCCAACCGTATCGGCCTTGAAGATCAGGTAGAGCATGACCAGCAACCCGATGAAGACGTGAAGTCCGTGTGCTCCCGTGGCGACGTAGAAGATGGAGGCTGCTTGTCCCGTCGTACCGGCGGCGCCGATGGTGAATCCTTCAGCGACCAAGTGGCTCCACTCAACGAGTTTCAAGACGATAAACATCGAACCGAGCAGGAAGGTGGCGATGAGGTAGTTGCGAACGGCGGCCTTCTTGGTAGGCATGATTTTTCCGAGCTTGCCGGTCGGTGCTTGCCAGTCCTTGCTTTTGGCCGTCTTGAGTGCCAGCACGATGGTGTAGGAAGAGATGATGAGTGCAAAGGTGTTGATTGCGCCCGGCAACAGGGTCATGAAGTCGCCTGTTCCGCCAAGCCCGTCCAGCGTACCCCCGTTGGGACGCAGGAAATCCGAGGCGGTCAGGGTGTCAACGGCTGCACAATTTTCGTTTCCATCCCTTACTTGCCATTCGGTACACCATTCGGTACGCATGCGAAGGTAGGAGGAAAAGAAGGTCGCGAAAACCATCACTTCGGACATGATAAAGACCCATAAACCGGCTTTTCGAATGTGCTCGCCAGCAAACCATTCGTCAGTTTCCGTCGCAATTTGCTCGTTGTTGCCGATGAACGGAAGGTCTTCACGCCACCAATTTGCAACGCCAGCGGTCACGAACAGAAGTCCGATCATGCTCAATCCGAGGTCGCCGAGGTCAGCATCCACGCCCGAGAGCATGTTGCCGAGGGTGGCTTGGAACGAGGGAAAACCCATCAGGAAGAGCATGATGCCCAAGGAGAAGACGATGGGTGAACCCGAGCCGTGGTGCTCGTGGTCGTCGCCACCGTACCCGTGGTTGTCATGACCGTGGTCGTCAGGGAAGACCGAGTTGAGGAAACCGCCCAAACCGATGAAGGAGGCGTAGGTGAAACACATCAAGAGAATGGTGATGCCCGCTGTTCGCCAGGTGAGGTAGGACAGGTGGGCTTTAACTTCGTCTTCGTGAGCAAAGTCTTTGGCTTCCTTGAGGGCGCTTATATCAACGTCGCTGGCGTTGTTGGCCTTGGCGTTCTCGTAGGCATACTTGGCGTCCTCGTATTCGTGGATGGCGTCTTCATAAGCGACGTGCTTGACGTTGGCGATACCGACACCCATCGTTGCAAAAGCGAGCAGACCGATGGCCACAAAGACGCCACCGAACAGCACGGCTCGCATCCAAATGCTGTTTTCCACGTGCGCTTCTCCACCGCTCATTCTTCTCCCTCCAGTTGGCCGACGACCATTCCTTTCGGCTCGGCTTTGAGCAACCGGTCCATCAGTGAAGGCTCGTCCTTGTGATGGCCGTGCTCGATGTTCATGTCGCCCTGTGTGGGGATGTCATGGAAGGAAGGCGTTGGTGGGGGCGAAGTGGTGGACCACTCAAGGGACCAACCGCCCCACGGGTCCTTACCCACGGGCTCTCCGCGACGAGAGGAATAGAGGATGTTCCAAACCAACAGAAGTTGGCTAATACCGAAGATGAAGGCGAAGGTGGAGACCGCCATGTTGTATTCCGCAAAGCCGGATTCGACGGTGTAGGTGTGCGTCCGGCGAGGCATGCCCATGATGCCCAGGGCGTGCATGGGCCAGAAGGCAGCGTTGTAGGAGGCGAAGCCGATGAGGAAGTGCCAGAGGCCGAGGGTCTCGTTCAACTTGCGGCCCGTGGCCTTGGGGAACCAGTAGTACACAGCGGAGAAGAGGGCGAAGACCGTTCCGCCGATGAACACGTAGTGGAAGTGAGCGACCACGAAGTACGAATCGTGGAAGTGAATATCGAGGCCGGCCACGGGGAAGAACATCCCTGAAATGCCGCCGAGTGTGAACGTCACCAAGAAGCCCAGCGACCAAAGGGTGTGGGTCTTCATGACCAAAGAGCCGCCCCAAAGCGTTGCGAGCCAGTTGAAGATTTTCGCTCCGGTGGGGATGGCCACGAGCATGGTGGTGATCATGAAAGCCGCCCGCCAGAAGGGGTCCATACCCGAGGTCAGCATGTGGTGACCCCAAACGATGAAACCAACGATGCCGATGCCCGCCATGGCGAAAACCATCGATTTGTAGCCGAAAATGGACCGACGTGCTGATGTCGCTAGCACTTCGGAGACGATACCGAACGCTGGAACGATGACCACATACACTTCGGGGTGGCCAAAGAACCAGAACAGGTGCTGGAAGAGCAAGGGGTCACCTCCAGCGACGAAGAATTGCGTGCCGATGGTGTGGTCGAACAGCAGGAACGCCACACCAATGATGAGCGCAGGCAGGGACATGAAGAGCATGAACACGCTGATGAAGACCGACCACGAGAACAAAGGCATCTTCATCCAGGTTACGCCGGGGGCACGCATGGTAAAGACGGTGGTGATGAAGTTGACACCGCCGAGCGTGGAGGATGCACCGAGCATCATCATGCCGGAGATGAACGCCGTTGTCCCGGGGTTTGAGCCGTAATCAGCCATCGTCGAACCGAGGTTTGCTTCGTTCAAGGAGGAATAGGGCGGGTACATCACCCACGTGATATCGGCTCCTTCGCCCGACCAGATGCCCGTGAAGATCAACGGGGCGGAGAACACCAACAACCACAGGCCCATGGCGTTGATTCGGGGGAAGGCAAGGTCCTTTGCTCCGATTTGGAGCGGGAGAACGTAGTTCATGAACCCGGCGATCATGGGCATGGCGGCCAAGAAAATCATCGTGGTTCCGTGGAGGGTGAAGAAGGAGTTGTATTCATCGTAGGTCAAGAAGTCGTTCTCGGGCAGGGCGAGCTGAATCCGGAAGAGGAGTGCGAGCAAACCGCCGACGAGGAAGAAGAAGAAGCCGAAGAGGAAGTACATGATACCGACCTGTTTGTGGTCGGTGGTGGTCAACCAGGGCTTGAGGAAGCCCCAGAACCGTTCCATGGTGAACGTCTCCGGAGAGCGACGGTAGAAGACCCACAACACGCCTGCAAAGATGAGGCCAGCAGCAAGGCCGATCGACGTCAGGAAGATGATCAGCGCACTTGCGCTTGCAGCGACGGCACCGGCATTGACGCCGGGGATATCCAACTGAGCGACATTCCAGTAATCGCCTCCAGAGCCCGAGCCTCCGTTGACGGCGTTTCCGTAGACCGTCATTTCGACGTTGAGGTCGTCGGCTGCAGGAGCCGTCCATTCAAACGTCCACGAGCGGACGGTGTTGCTTTCCTCGGTGTGCGTTAACCCATCGTCCATGACCTGGCCTTGGGATTCGGGCACGGCGACGACCTCGCCGTGGGACACGAGGATGCGGTAACCTCCGGCGCGGCCGTTCCACGGGTCATCACCCTCGAGGGAACCGCCGTTGTACAGTTCCATTGCATCGTTGACAACGGTCACCGTGAAGGAGTACGTTTCGCTGGCGTTGTAGGATTGTGGAAGGCCGTCGACCAACACCGTCGTGTCGGGGGAGGCTCCGCCGTGACAGGTACACCCTTGGTCGCCGGCTGAGCCAATGCCGGCTGGAGCAGCCGTGAACTGGGGGGCTGCCAACAAGGCGATGAGCAGCACGCCAAGCAAGGTTGCAACACGGCCGCGCATCAGTAGTCACCTCCGTCGCCGTCGTCACCGGATTTCTTGACGCCGGTGTCGGTTGAACAATCCGTGCCTTCGGCGGCCACGATGGAAACTTGGCCGATCATCAACGAGTGTTGGTTGCCGCAGTATTCGGCGCAACGAATGGGGTAGGTGCCGGGGTCGTCGGCCATGATGGTCATGTAGGTGCCGCCCTCGATGCCGGGGACCAAGTCTTCTTTCACGCCCCACTCGGGCAGCCAGAAGGAATGTTGAACGCCGACATAGTTGGGGTTGGAGTCATCATGAGGCTTGGAGTGCATCTCAAAGATGACTTGCTGGTCGCAAGGGAGAATCATGTCCTCGCCGAGTGCAGAGGAAAAGACGTGATTGGCTGGAATGTGCATCCAGGTGTGGAGCAAGGTGCCCTCGGCATCCGTAACGTGCACGGTGGAATAGAGGAAGGGATTGAAAACTTCGTCAAGCTCTTCCAAGCCTGTTAGCTGGTCCAAGACACCGGTTCCGCTGGTTCCGTCCTTGGACCACGAGATGTTCACGGCCTCTGGGTTGGTGCTTGCCACACTAAGGGTGGTGCCCGACCAGGTCACGTCAATCCCGGTGAGGGAAGGGTCATCTTCCCACGTGAGGCTGTCTTGGTACTTGTATTCCCAAAACCATTGTTTTCCAGTAATTTCCATGTTGTGAACGTCTTCATCGTCGGCATCAAAGGTCCAAACGGCAACGTTGGAGGAAAGAGCGAGGACGACCAACCACGCCACGATGAGCGTTGGTAGGACGTAAAAGAACACCTCGAGGGTGGTGTGGTGCCGATCGACAGGGAAGGAGCCAACTTCGATGTGGTCCAAATGGGTCGTGTCGGGTTCAACGCCGTCCCGGTAGCGAATCATGGCCAGAAACATCCACCCAAAGGTGAAGATGCCTACGAGGATGGACCAAAACATGAACTTATCATACAGAACAGAGAACACCGTATCTTCTGCTACCATGTAACCACCCTGTTTCTCCGGCCGTGTAGCCCCCCCTTAAGCGTTGCTTGGTGGGGGTTAGAATCGTGGATTATTTTGAAGACCCCATCGCGGGCCTGTCTTCGTTTTTTTCGCGATTTTTTTGGGATGAAATTGAACGATTCCGATACCATTTCTTGCCTCATTGCTCAGTCAAGGCCATGCTACTTGAACCCCCCGCGGAAAGGGTAATTTGTGAGCGTTAAAACCTCTCATTCGGGCCATTCATCGTGTTTTTTGCAGGTGGTGACCGGGTCGGCGATGGAGAAGGTTCTCGCTGCATGCTTTTCAGCCGCTGCACCAAGCATTGGAGACCTTTTGGAAACGAACCTTGATGGTGTTCAGCTACGAATGAAAAGCGTGGACAAAGTTCGTTGCAATTTGCGGAGTGGTTGCCGTGCCGATTGACGATGTTGACGCCAATATCCGAGGTCCGTCCAACGCTGAGCACCGCTGGCACAAAGCGGCACAGGCTTTAGCTGAAGTGCGACGGCGAAACCGCGAACTCGATGTTGGTATTCTCGTGGAAGGGCGACGGGACCGACGCGCCCTTGAGCGGTTGGGATTTGTCGGGCCCATGGAATTGCTCCACCGGGGCTGGCCCGTTGATGACGTTGTGCTCAAACTGGTGGAGCGCTACGGGAGGGTGAATGCCACCGACAACGGTCCGAGTTTGGTGGTCCTGATGGATTGGGACCGAACGGGGGGCCGCCTCCAAACAACATGCAGACGAAATCTTGAGTCCTTGGATGTTAAATTCGACGAAAACCTCCGCTCAACGCTGATGGTGTGCTTGAAACCCGAAACACGGGTGGTGGAAGGCTTGTCCGGGTTGGTGAACGTCCTCTTGCCGCTGGTCGACCTGTACGACGAAAGAAGCATCATTCCTGAGGTGGAAGGGAAGGAAACGCATCTTCTTTGACGGTGTTGAGCACAACATGGGTGTACGACCGGGCAACGCCGTCCAAGGTGAAGACCGTTTTTGTGAGGTTGTCCAAGTCCTTTCGGTCTCGCACCCTGGCCAGCACGATGGAATCCCAATCCCCGGTCACATCGTAGACCGCGAACACCCTTGGGTCGGCCGCAATCCGCTGTTGGACATCGATCATACGGCCTTTAACGATGCGAAGGCCCGCCATGATGGTCATGGACCAGCCGAGTTCTTGCGGGTTGAGGACCGGTCGGTACCCGACGATGATGCCTTCGTCTTCCAAGCGGCGGAGCCGATTGGTCACGGTGCCTTGTGCAAGACCGAGCGTCCGGGCAAGATGCCGGTGGCTTGCACGAGCGTCCTCATTCAGCAAGCGGAGAAGGGCGATGTCGGTCTCGTCCAGGTTCATTGGACGGTGAGAGGCAGGGGATGCTCTTCAAGCCTTCATTCCGTCTCGTTGACTTCGAGTTCGGTCTCGGACCGTTGAAACGGGCTGCTGAGCCAAACGTGTTGACGCCAAGCACCGAAGCCCTCGATTTCAATGGTCGATTCAAGATGACATTCGGCGTCGTGCGTTGATTTGAAACGAACCAACACATCGACCTTCTCACCGGCCTCAAACGTGCGTACCGGAGGCCGCCCCCGAAACGACCAAGGCGGCTGAACGCTCCATTGCGTTACGGTGAATGGGACCTCGCCGGCCTCAAGGGTCAACGTCATGACCGAACGTTCAATATCGGTCCATCTGGCTTTCAAAACGGGAACGGTTCGTTCCCGCTTGGACGAGGCCGCAACGATGCTGGCCATCGCCACCAGGGCGACGGCCGTGATCGTGAGTGGCAGCCATTTTTGGGCAGCCGTGAGATGAAGCATCGGCGCAGGAAGACGGTCGTGTTTGAGCAGCATCAATTCGATGGTTTCAGACCCTTGCGTCCCACCGAACATGGCGATGGTGTACGACCATCCAGTGGGTTGGTCGGTCAAGTCCACGCCCGCTGCAGCTAGATGGTCCGCTGCGAGCATGGCGGTCATGCTCGTGGTGTTGTTCGCTTTCAAGGAAAACGCCACCTCAGGTCGCAATTCTCGAACGAGGTGGTTGACATGGCGAAGGTGAACGTCACGTGCTCGGTCTTCCGTGAGGACGAGGTACAGGAGGGTTTGATCCGAGAGGTTCACCCTCGGCGTGATGTCCACCTCAAAGGTCACAAATCGGGCGTTGTCCTCTGCAGCGACGATGTTGACGCGCCCCGTCATGTCCACCAAATCGGTGGTGATGCGATGGTGTTCAACCTGATGACCGGTGGTGTTAACGGTTGAACTTGAGAGGTTGAAGTGCTGTTTTCGATACATGGCGTCGTCGTTGGGCCAATCCGAACCGGTGGAATCGCTCCACGACCACCAAACCCAGTCGACCGTTGCGCTCTCTAAAGGTCGGGAAGGGGCCTCCATGTTGGCGGAGAGGAACGTTTCTCGCAACACCATCGCGTCTTCGCCGGGCACCGGTGCATAGGCGTGAATGCTCCATGTTGAAGCGGCCGACGAAAGCACGGGTGTGAGCATGAGTGCGAGAAGCAAGGTGCTCCACCAACGTCCCTTCATGCTGCTTCCTCCTCGTCTCGCCACGGCAAGCCCAATTTTCGGCGCAAAATGTTCTGTTCGTTGAGGTCCACCATCAAGGTCACGCGAGCGCCAAGCCAGACGGACAGGACCTCTTCGCCGAAGGAAACCTCGGCCTTGAAGAGGAAAGCACCGGAGGGGAGGTTGTCCAATCCTGTTGCCTCCTCAAACTCCTCAAGCAGGGGGGCCCATCCGCACAAAAGACGTACGAAAACATCCTCGGTGACGTCGGTGATGTTGGCCGTGAACTTGTCTCGAAGCACGTAAACGGCCTCTTGTCGAGAACGCCATGAATCTTTTTTCAGTGTGAAAGCCGGCAGGCCAACATGCGCGACGCGCATCGGATGAAAACTTCCACCGGGCCACACATCGCCCTTGTTGGTTGGCGACGGGGGGTCAAACAAGCGCCGTTTCACCATCGGGGGTGCGATGTTGAGGCGCTTTCCTCGCTGCCATACTGAAAAACTGCTCAAATCCATGCCGTACAGCGTTTCAACGGTGCTTAGCACCGCTTTTTCGGCCTCCACGACCGTGTTCACGGTCACCGGTGGTAGCCGTTTCAACGGCGGAGTCCAGTCCGTTGAGTTGCGAACGGCGCGTCTTGAACGGTAGGCGGCAGCCGTCCCCTCAGGCGATGCATCGCCTCGGTGCCGGAGTTTAGCGACGAAGAACCCCCCCGTGTTGTGGTCTTCATGCCAGAGACGACCGCAACCGAGCAAAGCCTCAGCGATGCGTACTTCGTTTTCCTGCTCACCCAGACCCCGCTGCAATCGGTCAGTCGGCGAGCGATGGTGGTCTGCGAAAAAGGGCAAACCTTCTGCATCGTCTTCGTCGCAAAGCGAGCCGTCTTCGTTCAACAACGGCCATTGATTCAGCCCCTTATGGAGGGTGAGCCCGGGAATTTCAACGGTTTCAACCTCAAGAAACGGGTGGCGTCGAAGCAGTTCAGCGACCACGGCCTCGTTTTCGACCGGGTCCACGCTGCAAGTGGAATAGATCAGTTCGCCACCGGGAACCAGTAAACCAACGCCCCGGCTCGCAATTTCAACCTGCATGGTGAACATCTTCCGTCCTTCTTTGGGCGTCCACTGCCACCAAACATCCCTGTTTTTTCTCGTCGTTGCCGTGCCTGTGCAGGGTACGTCAGCGAGAACGGCGTCGACCCCCGGCGGAGGCAGGCGAGCAAAGTGCCGTCCGTCGTGTTGCGTGACCACCACGTTCGCAAGACCTAGTCTGCTGCGATTGCTCACCAGCATGTTCAACCGGCCTGAGACGGGTTCGTTGGCGATGACCACACCGTCGGGGTGAAGTTTCTCGGCGACTTGTGTGGTCTTTGAACCCGGTGCGGCACACAGGTCGAGAACCAAACGGTTCGCTTCATCATCCAACATCCGAACGGGGAGCATGCTTGCCGCTTCTTGCCGGGTTATGCGGCCCGTTTCGTGGAGCAACGCCATCATTCGTCCAGCATCACCCGTTGCCTTTCCCCGTTCAAACGGCATCGTGAATGCCGTTTCTTCAGCCATCCAAGGGATGGCCTCCGCTCCGAACGACTTGACCTGTTCCACGGTCCAGGTCCGGTCTGTACGATGAAGGCTGATGCGGAAGGTTTCCGGCAGCGGGGCGAGAGCGGTTTCGAGCCAAGCCTCCCGGTCGCGACCGAGATGGCCGACGAGGGCCGTGAGAGGTGAGTGCCGAGCGGCGTCCGCTCGCTCCTGCTCGGCGATGTCCCTTCCCCTCACGCTCCTTGGTCATGCAACGCCTCTTTTGGTCTTCCGCCACGATGAAAGGATGCCTCGTTCAGTTGCGACCCATGCTGGCGGATGCTGCCCCGTGGTATCTCCCCCTGCTGGTGTTGGTGTTGCTCTCCTGGTTGGGTGCAGGAGTGCTCGAACCTCGTTTCCGCCCAACCCCCTGGCTCCACCGTCTTTACCTCGGTGCGCCGGTGTTGATGCTGGCAGGGCTTATTGCGGACAGGGCATTGAACGTGTTGACCCTTGAGGCAAGCCACAACGAGGTGGCGTTGTACCTCGGTTCGTCGGCCCCCATGATGGAACGCTTTCAGGTGCTCTTCACCGGCTACGGCGGCCTTGAGGGCGCCATGTTGGCGTTGGCTTTGTTCGCTCTCGGCGCGCCCTCGCTGCCAAGTCTCCGCTCTTCCAGCGAGGAGACGATGCGTTTGGTTCGAATCGGCATGATGACCCACAACGCCGCTTGGATGTTGTTGGGGATGCTGCTGTTGTTTCCCGTTGAAGCGCACAGCACCCTTGCGAACTTGCCTGCTGCTCCGACCGTGCATGTTTCTGCATGGACCGAATGGGGATGGATTGCCGTTTTCACTTTGCTCGTGATGATGGGAGGCGAGGTTCTCGTGGGAACTTCCCGCATGGCCGCCAACCAAGACACGAAACTCCTCGTTTCGCGTGCTCTGGTGAAAACTTGGTTGGCCGGTTTGCTGGCGTGGCTTGCCGTGTTTCAGACCGACGTGTTCACCCAAGCATGGTGGTCTCGACCTATGCACGTATCGCGTCCCCATGCCGCCCTTCTCGTCGTAAGTTACGCCACCCTCGTTGCCTTGTTTCACGGTCCTCTGGTCGACGTTGAACACCGATTCTCACAACACCCGAGACAAACCCGAACGTTGGGTGTTGGGTTGCTGCTCGCCGCTGCCGTGGTGCTCTGGGTGACATGGCTCATGGTGGACCGTGTTCACGTCTACGGTGATGGGGCCGTGGCGGCATCCACAGCTTGGCGTCTGGTCTCGCTGGTTTTTCTCGCATGCGGGCTCTTGATGATGCTTCCCTCGGTTGGTTATGACGCAGCGCAGCGACCTGAAGCATGGTGGTTTCGCATGGGTTGGTTGTCAACCGTCGCTGCAGGCCCTCTGCTTTCAGCGTCGACCTGGTTGCTTGTTCCAGGATTGTTCACGGCCGCAGCCTTCTTGGTGCTCTTGCCCGTTTTCTTGGAGGAGGATATGCGTTCTTCAACGCTTCACCAAGCGCTTGGTTTGGTCTTCATTGCTAGTGTTGTCGGAGCGCCGTTTCTTACTCAAACACCTCGCAACGCCCTCCTCGGGGGATTGCTCCTTCTGGTTCTTTCAAACATCGTTTTGCGTTTCCTTTCCAGGCGGTGGGCGCAAGAGGGATTGACTGAAACGGCGGTTTGAGCCTTTCTTTTGTCGCGCTTCTTATAGCCACACCAGAGCAGCCACGAATGAAATCTTCGGATTTCAGGGATGGGACCCTCATGGCAAGAGCATTTCGCGCAGGCGTTGAACAACACCGAAAAGTCACCATGCCGCTACGACGGCGAATGTGGAAACCTGTACGAGACCTCGCTTCGCTGACGACGCGTACGGAACGCGTGAGTGAACAAATGGGACCAAGTGTTGAGGTTCCTGCCTTGGTTCGAATTGAAAACGAACATTGGGTGTTTGAGCGAATCGAGGAGGCGACGTTGTACAACCTCACCCACCGTTTGGTCTTGCCCTCCGAAGAGGGTGACCGCATCTTGGGGGTTACCGAAGATTTTTCAACGGCGATTGAGGTTGCAAGGTGCATGGCCGAAAACGACGGCAAGGTCGTGATGATTCAAACGATTTAGACTTCAAAAGAGACCCATGATGGCTTGGACAACGCCCTCGTTCACGAGGTAAAAGAAGCCACCAAGGAAAATACAAGCAAAGTACACTTGAGCAGGTGTGATCTTCCACGAATCCTCCGATTCTTCGTCGAAGTACCGAATCAAACCGGCAGCCTGTTGGATGCCGCTTCCGTCGCTCTTCTTCTTCTTCGCTGCCATGAGGACCGTTTGGAGCCAAAGCCCTCCCCTTTATCAACGCGACGCGTGCCTCATTCTTCCTCGTCGGCGTTGGCAGCGAGGTCGAGGAAGGGCACATCGTCATCGGGAGCGAGCAGGGAAGCAGCGGGCGTATCGCTCGGTTTGGACGAGCCGCCCAATTCGCTGACCGGCCCGGTAACAGCAAAGCGTTCGGCGGGGGCGCTTACCACTGGGTGTTCGCCCTTTTGGTTCAGGTGAATGAGCGATGCCTCGACCCGTGCGAGCGCCCGCTCCACGCCAGGCGCATTGTCCTCCGATAGCGCCTGTTTCGCCATGTGGATGTCTTCTTCTATGGCGTTCAACCATCCAACGGTGGCTTCGTCGTCTTGGATTGCAGACACCGTTTCATCCCGTCGCTGAACATAGGCTTGAATCCGCTCTGAAAGAGAGGTTTTCGCGTTGTTTCGCAAAGCCGCCCATGCCGTTTCGTTGGCTTTGAGGTTCATCCCATCCCGACGCATCATGAAGCGCTCTGCCCCTCGCGGGTGGGCCATTTCCCAAGGAGGCTGGCCGAGCGAACTCATGACATCAAGCACGATCCTGGAGCGGTCTTCCAGCGGCCCCTCAAGCGCGATAACGTTGAGGTAGCCCGAAGTAATCAGGCCCAAGCCCCAATACGGTTTGGATTCGATTTGCACACTCAGCTCCCCGCTTTGGGTTTCAAGCGTCCACCGTTGTTCGTTGTAGCCCGGTGGCTCGGTGAAGCGAGGCGTTTCGGGGAGGGTCAGGTGGGCGAGCACGGCTTGAGCAACATCGCCGAGGTAAACGGTTGATTTCGGGCCTTGAAAGTGTCTCCCTCGGAGCAACCCGGTGGTCGTGTCCATGCAATGAGAGGCTTCCGCCTTGCGAACTTGGGCGACGAGCACCGACCGCAATGGGTCGACGATGCGGTCCATTAGGGTCCCTCTGCAACCGTGTTTTCCGGGCCAGCCGCCCACAATTTTCCGCCCAATTCCTCCCATTCAACGGATTGGGGGTGGCATGAGTTGTGGTAATTTGTGAATTCACCGAACACCCATTCGTCCCCGACGAGGAACATGTCAACCCTCGAGTAGTCAATGTCCTCGGCCAAGCGTTCGGTGGTGGCGATCAGAGACTTTCGCAACTGCGGTGCCAACACCTCGTCCAATTCCATAGGCAGGTCGCCGGGGTTCCATCGTGGATTGGTTTGATGGATTCGATGCCCTTCAAGGTCGTAGATGGCTTGGCAGTGCTCACCCAGTCGCCCCGTATCGTATTGAATAAAACCGGCTTTGCCGTGAAAAACATGGACCTTCCAGTCGTTGGGTAGTCGGTTTCCATCAAGCAGCAACTCCTCGACCAAAACGCCTCTGGGTTCGATGTTTGCAGCACCCCATTCCAACGGTATCGGGAATGCCTGAGCTATGCACTTCTTCAGATTTCGTTCAATTCGCCACTTTGGCCAAGGAACCCCGTACTGGTCCCTGCCGTTTCGAATGACCCGGTAGCAGTTTTTGTGACGGGCCCATGGACGAAAAGCTCGATTTGAATCTGCAAGTGGGTGTTCCCCGTTGTCCATGATGGACAACCCCCCGCCAGAACGATGGTTGGTTTTGAAGACACAGCGCTCGGGAAGGTCATCCCAAGGCAGAGCCGTGCTCATCTCCGACCAGTGATACAATTCTGTCAAACGTCCAACGTCCTTTGAGGCCACAAGTTCCCTTGAACGGTATTTGTCCTCCATCTGAACCAGAAGCGGGTTTCGGCCCTCTATACAGCGTCTGAGTTGCATCTGGCTGTAATGGTGAGCTTTCCCGGGATGGAGTCGGTGCCAAGGTTCCGTTCCGCCCAGCAACATCCCCTCCATGCGTGAGTGGAGTTCGTCGTCGCTCAAGAAGAAACCGCTGGGGATCTTCGTTGGACATTACAGGAAGGTTCAATACAGGGCAGATGCAGAAAACTGCCGAGGAACCATGGGTAAGAAAGACACATCCGCCGAAATCGCTTCAATGCCCGGTGTTGGGGCTGCCACCGCTAAGAAATTGGTTGACGCCAAGTTCACCACCGTTGCAAAGATTGCCAAGGCAAGTGCGAAAGATTTGCAAAACGCCGGGCTTTCGGCTTCCGTTGCGACCAAAGTTTTGTCCGCTGCGAAAGCCGCCTCCTCCGTGAAATCAACCGCGAAGAAGGCCGGTGCTGCGACCAAATCAAAGGTCAAGAACGCCGGTTCGAAAGCTGCATCCAGCGCAAAGAAGGCGAGCTCCAAAGCTACCAAGGGGGCCAAAAAGGTCACACAGAAGGCCGCCGCCAAAAGCCAAGAGGTGGCTGAGGATGTCGTTGAGAAAACGACCTCAGCCGCGACGTCGCTCAATACCCAGAAAGACGATGGAAGAAAGGGCAACACCATCAGTGTCCCGCGCTCTGTAAAGGACATGCCTTGGTTCAAAAAAGGTTGAATCGCCGCTATCTTTGAAGACCTTCTTCAAAAAGGTCCACCATGCCTCGTCGGAAATACGGTCGTCTCCGCAAAACCGTCGAACAGCCCGCAAAGGGCAATTGTTCTCGTTGTCGCTCGGGAAAGCATTGTCCCGTTGACGGCCATGTGGGGAACATCGTGCAGCCGAACCGGCGATGGACGGGGCCTGATCGGGTGAGCAAGCGAAAAAAATCAACCTCTTGACTCCACGATCCCTCTCGAACTGGTGGAGGGTGTCGTCTCTTCTACAGGCTCAACGAACAGCGTTTGCTCATCCAATTCTTCACGCAGTGCTTGGGCTCGATGATAGACTTCTCGGAGTGTTTGATCGGAGATTTCCAGGTAAACTCGGGTTGTTGCGATGGTTGCGTGACCCATCAATCGCTGAATGGTCACCAAGTCCGCACCACGTTCAAGCAGCCCTGTTGCAAAGTTGTGTCTCAAAACATGGGGTGTCAATTTCCCTTTTGGAAGTCCTGCTTCTTCTGCGAGTGCGTCCATCATGCGTTGCACGCCTCGGGGCTGCAAACGACGGCCTCGGCGATTGAGGAAACAAGCCCCGACATCATTGGCCTCCAAGCGTTCACGAATCGGAATCCACCCTTGGAGCCGTGCCAGTGTGCGCTGTGTAAACAACACCAAACGGTCTTTGTCGCCTTTTCCACCCATGATTCGTGCGGACCCGTCATCAAAATCAATGTCCTCCACGTTTAGCGCACAGACTTCACTGACCCGCATCCCCGTGTCAAGCATCATGGTCACGACCAAGGCAGCTGCGGGGTTTTCACTGATGTTTGCAGCCTCCAAGACTGTGGTGAGCTCACGTCGTGTCAACGTCCTCGGTAAGCGTTTTCCCGTGCGGGCGCGTTGAAGATGGTCGGGCCAAATCAGTCCGAGCCACTTGATCAGATGCCGCGATGCTGCGAGGCGAGCGTTGAAGGTCGTGGGACGTAGATCGGCAATGCCGTGGGCCCAGAGGTCCAAACGTCCGTTCATGGGCTCCATTCGTAGGGCGAGGGTTTCGATGGACATGGTCTCGAATGCCGTCTCGTCAAGCATGTCTTCGCCTGGAAGGGCGGTTTCGACAAGGGCGCGCAGTCCATAAAAGTAGGATTTTTGCGTGTTCTCGGATTTGTTTTCCGCTTGGAGTTGGCGTTGGTAACATGTTTTCCACGGGAGATGGCGAAGGTGAACAAGACGTGCAGGAAGGTTGAGATCGTCGTTATCCACCAACCTTCGTTGGCTCGGACGTTGAGCTTTTGGTTGTGGCGTTCGCATCTCTCGTTCGTTCATTGGCGTCACCGCCCCCCGCCGAAGCGGGTGTGCATCCCGTGTCCCTGAGGACATCGTGACATGCGTGGCCGTGTTTATCAAATCATCGTCTTGGATGAGGGAAAAAGGGTCGGGGCCCCGGGCGAGCCTTGGCGCGTCGGGGGCCGTTGTACAACTCGGTGAGTTGGGAGAAGGTCAGCAGCAGGCTGCACTCAAAGGTGCTCGATGCCTTGCTTCTTGACGTTGGCCTTCTTGATCTTGTCTGGGAGCCAAGCAGGGCCGCCAGCAGGCTTGTCGACCATCGAAATGTTGCCCGTGAAGACGTGGACACGCTTGGTGCCGCGCTCTCGTAGGCGGATGTTCGTGTGGCCGCGCGTTGCGGCCTTTAAGGCTGCACCGCGGGGTTGCTTGCTCGCAAATACTTGGCTCGTGTCTTTTCCGTTCTCCATGAGAACGAAGTATTTCTTTCCGTCTGACATTTGGATTTCCTCCGAACCACCGTTGTACTGCTGAGCATATAATATTTTCCCCGAAAAAAGGCATGACTGCGCCCCATATGGCGCTCAGTCTCCCTTCCCGAGGCCTAAAAAATCGGGAAATCGCCGTAGGGCCCCGTTTTTTATGGACCTCAAACCAGGTCTGCACCGGCCAGAGTTTTCGTGTTGACCACGCCTTCGACGGAGCGAATGTCCTCCACCACGGATTTTGCAATGGTTGCAAGGGCATCCGCCTCAAGTTTGACAATCAGGTCGTGGTCGCCGAACAAAACCGTCGCATCGGTGACGTGGGGGAGGGATTTAACCGCCTCGTAGACGCTTTGTTCGGTTCCCGGTTGAACGTTGATGAGGACATAGCCAATCGCCATGAAGGGAAGGAACATGCGGTGGTGCTTCAACCTCACCCTTCCTTAACCTCGGTCCCTTGGGCAAGGAGCTCTCGGTGTTCATCCACATAGGCGCTCCACTGTGCGTCCGTCCAACCCTCGGGCACGGGCCCATCCAACCACCGACTGAAGTCCTCAACCGTCCAACCCTCGGGCACGAATTCTGGTGCGGGCGATGGTTCGACGACTTCATCAAACACGGTTTCGTCTTGCATGCCTTCAAACAGATCTTCGATCGAGGAGAAGCCTTTTTCTTCGTTTTCACCCCATGCAGAATCGATGTTTGGGCGCCCATTGCGTCGCACCAGCACAACGGTAACGAGCGCTGTCAGCAAGAGCATCGCCACGCCGATGGCGGCTTTCTCAAATGCTGCGTTCTTGGCCTCACCGGAAGGCGCCTGGGTTTGGTTGTCCGGTGCGGAACAGGTCGTGCACGCCTGAGCCGGTCCAACGAGAAGTTGCGTTTCGTGAACAAAGGTCTGCTGCAAATCATCGATGCACGTGATGTTCACGGTGAGCGTGGTGTTTGCAAGCGAACGAGGAATCGGATACAGCCAGCGAAGCTGGTTGGTGAACACCCCTTCTGGGCCCGCAGCCATCGCCGATTGACTCAACAGGTTGGAGGCGTTGTCATAGATGGTGTACGCACAAAGAACGCGGTCCAATCCGTCCAGATCAGTGATGGTGAGGTTGGTGAACAGGTCGGTTTCAGGTAGCACTTCAGAATGCATGACGTCCACGAACTCGGTGGGAGCATGTTGGAACATGAGCGAAAGCGAGGTTGATTTGACCAAACCGTCAATATCGGTCACCGAAAGAAACGCTTTCCCCTCCCCGTCCACCATGGCGTTGTCCAACTTCAAGCGGAAACCCAACCAAAGCACCTCTTGGCCCTCGTACGGTGCACGGTCGCATGCCTCCGGAGGTTCACCTTCGCCCCAGGGGAGATCCTCGGTCGCTGGGGCGTTGATGGTCCATCCCGATTGGGTAAGGCGAGCGCTGACGCCATCGATCGGTCGGTCGCTGACGATACCGACTTGCAGCAATGCAATTTGGCCAAAGGTCATGTTGGTCACGGGCCCGTTGGCGTCGCAGGCTTTCATAACAAGAATTTCGGGGGGCGTCAGCAAAAACGGGAGTTCGAGTTGGAGCATGGAGGTGCCCCCGTGCTCCCCCCGTCCGGAGGCTACGATTCGTAAATCGCCGGCTTCGAGAGGAACGTCCAATTTCTCAAGGTGCACCACCACTGTGCTGGTCCCTGCCGGGATGTCGAGCGGAAGGAGAATCGCCTGTCCACCCGGCCATTGTATCGTGACATCACCGACAAACGAGGTTTCTGGGTCGTCCACGTCTTGAACGGTGACGCGAAGATGTTCCATGCCGTTACCGACCACGCGGTCGAGGACCGTACCTTGATCGTTTTGAACATTCAACTCGAGTTGCGGTGGCATGTCTGCGACCCTGACGGTGCGCTGAAGCAGCAAGGATCCGGTGGGGGCACGCACCTCAAAATTCACATCGTTCAGCCCGGTTCCCAAAGACAGGTTGAACGGTGCAGTGTAGCAGTAAAGATGGGTGACCTGTTGGGGAACATACGAAACGTTCCCTAAGGTGCCCCGGGATGCCATGAACATCGGTAACCCGTCGTCAACCCGATAATCTGCGTCTTGAACACAAGCCGTAAGCTTGGTGTCGAGGTGACGATACATCCCTTCTGCGGGCCGGTTTCCAAGCGGAGAGGCTTTGTTCCAATCGGCTGCATCAACCCCCTCAACGTGGGGCCCGTACCAGGATGGTGGTGCGTCGGCAACTCGCGTCGCGTTGGTGACCAGCAAACGTGCCGTCATGTTGCCGGCATCGGTCACGGTTGCTCGCAAGGCGATCCATCCCAAACTCGCATCGGCAGGGACGACCAAACTTGATTCCCAGACGGTAGGATTGATCTGGCCGAGGGTGATCACCGCCCAGTTCGTCTCGTTCCACGTGCTGTTCGTGGTCACAATCTGCCATTCCAACACGGCGTTGGTGACGTTGACATCGTCCGTTGCCTCAACCGAGCAAATGGTGTAGGCTCCCCGAGTGACGACCGAAGCGCTGCAGTACACGTCTTGAACAGCGGGAGGGGCGTTCACGACGATGCTGAACGGGTAGAGATTGTTGCCGAAGTTTCGCTCTTCGCTCTGGTTATCATAACGTACCCGAAGGTCGAGATAGCCGGATGAAGGCGGAACGATGGTCAAGTTCACCAAGGTCCTGCTTCCGGGTTGGTCCCCAGGTGGAAGTTGAAGCAAGGTCTGATTGAGGACGCTGTTGCCCTGAACGGTTTGCACCATGAGCGTCCCGTTCGAAGTTGACATCCCCCGGTTTTCAATGAGCATCTGAATCACGGTCTCCTCGCCCAAATTTGCCGGGCCAAGCACGCGCACGTCAACGATGCTGATGTCATGGAAGATGTCGGCGTAAGGCGCCATTTTCGGGTCGCCTACAACGACGCCCATCCAACCCGAAAGACGGTTTGCAGCAGCGTGGCTTTCGGCGAGGTTGTATCCCGAGGCATACGAGGTGAGGTACACACTTGGCAGGCCAACCGCAGTGAGGTAGGGTTCGTACACGTACCCTTTCACTCCTGAAACACCGTCTTCTAAGAGGTCGGCGACGAGGGATTGGCCGTAGGCGGTTCCCCAATTGAACGAACGCCCACCGGTCGAGACCGCCGTGTCAGCGATGGAACCGTTAACCCACTCCATGTGAGGCCGGATGGCTCGCAGCAACACGGTGTCGACGTAGAATTGCCCGTCCGTTGAGGTCGATGCGATGTCCATGGGCACCCTGACTTCGAATTGGGTTGCGTTTGCGTCAGGGCGGAAACGAATGGATTGTGCCGCCCATGAGGTCGTGAAAGTCTTCATCGAAGAGGTGTTGGTGGAGAGCGTCTGTCCGTTGGTGTCCTGAGCGGTCAATTCCAAGCCAAAGGCTCCGTTGACTTCGCCGCTTCGCTTGCCGTAAACATAGCCAATCCATGCATGCCCCTTCAGGTTCTCGGGCACCGTGAAGATGGTCGTAACATGCGCGACATCGGTACCACCCCCCGAGTAGGTCGTGCAGTTGTCGACGATGGTCCGACGAAGCGAGGTGATGTCGTGATCGTCCAAGGCCACATCCCACACGAGAACCTCATCGATCATGCCTTCGAAAAATGCACTGCCGGCGCGATTGACCCCGAGTTTGTAGAGGTCGATGTTGGTGAACGAGCCGTTGGGGTAGGTGAGCGTGTTGACCAAGACCCCGTCCATGTACTGACGGATTTGCCCGCTGTCAAACACCGAGACGAGGTGAGTCCATCGTTGCGGCGTCACATCGCCAAAGGGGTGGGACTGATTGTTGTGAAGCCTCCACTCGCTGTTGGAAATCATATGCTGGAAGGAGAGGTTGGAACCCGCTTGGTCGTTGACCGCAAAGGTTGAGGCGTACGTTGTTTGGTTGCTGGCGTTGGCCCACACCCATTGGCTCACGGACAAATTTCCAGTCCAATCCGTGACGTCAACGCTCGCCACGTCGTCCACTCCGTCAAACCACAAGCACCCCCCGTCCACGCAAGTGCGCCAGTTTGAGGCATTCATTCCCGTGAAGGTCAAGTTTGCACTCGTGTTGACCGCATTGACGGCCTTGCTCCCAGAACCGTCCTCAAAGGACCATGCATGAATGAGACGGTTGCCTTTCGGCACGATGTCGCCGTCGACATAGAACACCGAACTCGGGACAGCGGCTTTTGAGGTGTTGGGGCCCTGCCAAGAGAAGACCAGACCGTGGGGTCCGCCTCCTTGGAAGAACTCGATTCGGAAATCGTGGAGGCCGGCGGAGAGGTTGAGGTAGCCGGAACGTTCCACCATGCCGTGCATGCCGCGATTTTGGACCACGCTGTTGCCGTTGACCCACAATTCCGAACCGTCATCGGAGTTGAGGAAAAAACTCCAGTTCCCTGAAAATGGGACATCGATGAGGCCGCTGAACCGTGCACCCCAATGTTCCTTGAATCGATCATCAAGGCCGGGATAGGCGTTGTTGGAGGAAGCTCGGTTGAGGTGGGGCTCGATTTGAACACGGTCTGGTTCTCGGTCGATGAGGGACGGCATGGAGGCTGCGTTGAACGAGACCCCGTCGTTGTCGAAGTACTCACCGTAGATGCCCTGCATCATGTCGCCTGCGTCTTGTTCGCAAGCCGTCTTGACCGTGGCTTCAAACGCCCCGTTTCCTCCCTGCTTGGTATCGGTTTGATAGGCCCATGCAAAGGTGTCTTCAGCGGCAACCGTCGGACCGCTGTGCGTCCAATAACGCGACCCGCTCTGCCAAGAGGCATCGATGGTGTCAAAACCACCGTTGGGCAAGTAGTTTCTGTTCCAGTCGCCGTCGTTGCTTCCCCAAGATGCATACCCGATCACGTTGGAGATGTTGGTGATGAACTCGGTCTCCTCATCGAACATGACCGGGAGGCCCAAGCTTCCGTTCAACGAGGTGTTGGCCGCATACAGGTCATCGTTCCAAAATTTGTAACCCGAGTTGTTTCGGTTGGTCGCCAAGTCAAGCACGAAGGTTCCTCGTTGCCCCAGACTTTGGTTCGCACGCTCGATGAGTTCGAGCGCTGTATCGACGGTGTACCCGGTGAGTCGAGTGACGAGGAAAAAGCCGTACTTGCTGCGTGTAAACGGTTCCATCGCCTTTCCAGCGAGCGGTCCGTAATCGTGGTTGAACCAATAATCCCCTCCGATGGAGGCGTTGTAGGTGCCCCCGAGCAAAGCCAATTCCTGGTCAAAGCTTGCTTTGTCGTTGCCACCCGAAATGCGGAGTGGCATGCCTTTTGTCGTGACGAGGTAGTTGAGTGAGTTTGACGAACTTCGGTTTTGGAGCATTTCAAGGAACGGAAGCGCGAAGAAGTTGGTGAATTGGTTCCGATTCACCGTTTCGCCCGTTGGTGTCCCGGTCTCGTTGAAGATGAACACACGGTCCAAGGAAATGTTTCGCGCAGCCACGAAGGCCCAACCGATGGTCCGGCTTTCGGCCGAGAGGTTGTTGATGAGGACCCCAACATCGCCGTAGTTGATGACGCTCCCGTAAGAGAAGCCGTCGGGAACGGCTACGTTTCGCATCGGCGTCTCGTTCCACGGACCCTCGGCTTCACCGACCAGAAATCCATCAAACATGGTGTTCGTGTCCTCAAGGAGCGGCGGTAAGGGAGCGGTTCCGTTGGGTTGCAATGGAACCATCGAGACCAACATGAGCACCACGAAAGCGAGACTGCTCCGCTTTGTGTGCATCGGTTGTTGCACCATCGGGGCCTCTTTAGCCGTATCGCTCAAATGTCGTCCATCTCGACCCAAGGAAGCCGAAGACATCGCAATCGTCATCGGTTCATGAAAAAAGGGCGCAGAGCATATGTAGGGTGGCCCTCTATGGGGTAATGATGGCCGAACTCTACATGGCGAGAACATGCAAGCACGGTGTCTTGCGCGTGATGGGTGGAGAGGTTTGGGACCATTCGGGCGACGTGCTCGTGACCCCCGCCAACAACCGCCTCTCTGGACGAGAAGGCATCGACAAGATGATTCATCAAAAAGCGGGCAAGGAATTAACCCAAATCACCCGCAACATCTGCTTGGAAATGCGGAAAATCAACGCACCTCCTTGCGCGGTGACTGAAAACGTCGTCACCGAACCCTTTGCTCTGGCCTCGAAGTTCACTCACATCATCCATGCTGTGGGGCCCGATTGCCGTCGACCGAACCAAGACGAAGCACGGCGTGAATTACTGACGACGACCTATCGTAACCTCTTTGCAACGATCGAGGAGCTCGGCAACATCAGTAGCGTCATCTCTCCGCCGTTGTCCATGGGGGTCTTTGCCTACCCTCATCGGGAAGGGGCCCGCCTCACCCTCCAGGTGCTTCTCGAAATGCTGGACGGCGAGAAGGACTACGGGATTCGCAACTTCACCATCGTCGTGAAAGAGCGGAACTTCATCAGCAACATGCGCACGGTGTACCGCGAAGGGGAGGATCAGTTTCCCGGGGTTGACACCACGATGGAAGAATCAGTTCGATAATTGCGCATCGATTTGGTCGACCCTATCGGTCAAAGCCTTGATTTCACTCTCAGCATTTGACAGTCCAGCGCTCTCAAGATTTCGCTGAACGGACATTTGCATTCGCTTGATTTCATTGAGCCGTTGCACCCTGTCCTTCGGCCGATTGACCGCACCCCGCATGCTCATCAACCACTCCTCAAGGAGCGCCGCCCCCCATTCGGGAACCCTCAATTCGCTGGAGAGCAAGATGGACTGACGGCGATGTTGGAAGCGCGTTTTTCCTTCCATGGTGCGAAGACCCTGGATGGAGCCGGGGTTCCAGGTTTCGAGCGGGATGTGAAGGTGCTGTTGAATGCTGAGACGTCCGTTGGCGTTGAGGGTGAAATCAGCGATGAGTACGCTGGCCGACAAACGAAGGAAGACCTGAACGATATCGTCGTGGACCGCCCAGTCCGAAATGCGCACGGGTCGCTCACCCCACGTGACGTCGCACCATGCTTCGATGGCTGAGTGATGCGTGTTCATGAGAGGGAAGGGGCGTCAACCCATCATCAAGTTTTGTCCCCCAGAGTTCGCTGAAGCGATATCAACGTTCAAGGCGGAACAGGTCGTCGCCGTGCCATGGTGGCCTCGTGGGGTTCGGTTCAAGCCGACTGGACTTTGCTGTTTGTCCTCCTTTTCGGATGGTACATCCTGATTCGGACGTGGGAACGCAACGGGACCCTCGACCGATGGAATGCCACCCGCGCCCTCGGAATCGTCTTGATGGTTCGAACGCAACGAGGTCAACGCCTGCTTGACCGCCTCGCAAAGCCACGTAAATTTTGGCGAGCCTACGGTGAGGTTTCGCTTTGGGTCTGCTCACTGGCCATGCTTGCCGTGGCTTTGGTGGTCGTGTTGGCGTTTATCACTTCGCTGGTGAACCCACCAACCGCCACCCCGCCCTCGGCCAGCGAATTGGTTGCTGTCCCCGGGCTGAATCCCGTGATTCCGCTCGGATGGGGTGCTTTGGCCTTTGTCGTTTCGCTGGTGATTCACGAATTTGGCCACGGCCTGCTGGCCCGAGGCCACGGTATGCGCGTCCGATCGTTCGGCTTGCTCCAATTGGGCCCACTTCCGCTCGGGGCCTTCGCAGAACCGCAAGCTGAAGAATTGATGCGTGCGCCCCGTCGAGAGCGGTTGCGCATGTTTGCCGCAGGCCCCGCAACAAACCTCTTTGCTGCTTTTGTGATGCTGCTCCTGCTCGGCGGCGTTGCCGGGCAGGTCACGGCGAAGGAGGATTACCTTCACGTGCAAGGCATCATCGTCGGTGAAGGTGCTGAACGCGCCGGCATGGAGCCATGGGATACGTTGGTGTCCATCGACGGCAAACCGATTCAAAGCAGCGAAGATTTCCGAACCGTCCTTGACGGTTACGCTGCGCACGACACCGTTGACCTCGTGGTGCTCAGGCAAGACGGCCAACGGGAAACCCTCACCGCCACATTTGGCGACAAACACGCGTACTACAAAGCGCTTGGATGGGAGGACGAGGTGTTGGGGAATCTCGATATTTCCCCCGGAGACCCGTTCTTGGGCGTAGAAGGTCTCTCTGAGGGCACCGCAGGTATTGACCGGCTGGCCGGCCCCTTTTCTCCGCGGTGGGACGGTTCGGTCTTGCAGCGTGTGCTGATGCTCCCGATCCACATTCTGAACATCCTCATCGTGCCGTTCGAACTCAACGGCGTCGCCATTCACCCCTTTGAAGAAGCCTTGCTGACGGCAGGCGACGGGCCAGTGAGTGCCGTTCTTGGTACCGAAGGTTTGCTGTTCATGGCGAATCTTTTCTTTTGGCTCATGTGGGTCAACATCCTCTTGGGTTTCACCAACCTCATTCCGATGGTGCCGTTTGACGGTGGACATATGCTACGTGACATGTTGCACAGTTTCTTGAGCGGGGTCAAACGCATCGGTCGGAAATTGAAGCTGTGGGACTTGCACCCGATGTGGGTGGACCATCTCTCGTCCAAAGCATCCAGTTACTCTTCCCTGGTGTTGCTCGTGATGCTGGTGTTCACAATGGTGGTGCCGTATCTCTGAGGTCCATCGCATCTGAGCGACGGCGTTCAAGTTCCGCCAGGACATCTGCTGCGGAGACCTCATCCCGATACGCCGTTGATGCGTGCTTTTTGGCGCGCATGTGAAGCGATGGCTGAAGGTCTTCCCTCCCTTCTGCGGAGCACATCAAACCGATGAATTCGTTCAACGGCATGCCTTGGCCCCAATCGATAAACGGTGAACCGTTTCGGTTCAAGGGCAGGGCCGGAATTTTTGGTGCGAGCAACCGAAGGGTCCCGCGCAGGCCCTGCGTTTCAACCCGAAACAACCGCCACGAATCGCCCCGCACGCCCTTTCTTCGATGTGCGTAAAGGGGCATGAGGCCGCTGCGCTCACCCTCTCGAATCATGGCTTCCAACTGGTCTTTTGTTCGTCCTGAAAAATACAGTTTCTCAGCTTTGGTGGTTTTCACTTCGATGGGGAACGAACAATCGCCACGAAGCGCAACCAAATCACCGCTTCCCTCCATACCCGAGCCCGCCGCACGAACGACGAGAAAGGGGCGTTCAAGCACACGCCGCATTCGACGACGCTCGGCTTCATCGCAACTCTTGATGACCGCATCCACGCCTTTCTCGGTGCCTGCGAGAACCTCCCGCAGTTCCCTTTCGTAGGCGCTTGTCATGAACCGACATCGTCGTCCATCGTTCTTGATGACTTCGGTTCACGCGAACAACTTTTCAACGGGTTTCCAGGTCTCTCCATCGAGGCGAACCGATAGATTAGAACGGAGCCGGACCAACCAACCTTCGTGCAGCGCGTCTACGTCCGCACCGACGATTTCCAACTGGCCCATCGTTTGCTGAAGGCTTTGGAATTTCATCGAATCCCCGTTCTCATGCTCTCGACGGACGAACCGCTACCGGACCCCTCCGCTTGGTGGTTCGCCTCGCCAGGCGAGATCAAACGCCTCGGAGGGCGAGGTGTTCCCGTGTCGATTGACACCGTTGACGAACAGGTGTTGGTTTGGACGATGACCCGAGCCCACCCCATGTCGCCTAAGCAATTGGTGTTCGGGCTGGACCCCGGCCCTCGCCCGGGTTGTGCGTGTTTTGCGGACGGCACGGTGCTGGGAAAGACCGTGGAGGAGGACTTCCCTTCGTTGTTCGGCTTCATGGCTCGCATGGTCGATGCCATGTCCCCGGATGCCGTTTTGGTTCGTGTCGGTCACGGGTCACCCATGCACCGCGACCGACTCATCAACGAGGCCATTGGCCGAGGCTTTTGGGTTGAGGAAGTGAACGAGTACCGCACCAGCACCGGAACATCCAGACATGCCCATGGCGCATCGGCGGTCAAGATCGGGCGTCAAGCAGGAAAACCGGTTCACGAACAACGAGACCACGTGCCTTCGTTGGGCGAACTTCGGAATTTACAACGCATCAGCCGGCAACGGTCGAAAGGGGCCCTCACGATTTCCATCGAGGCCGCGCGGCGGGTGAGTCGAGGGCAACTCACGCTTGAAGAAGCCTTGATCGAGGCGGGTTACGAGGCTTCTTGAGGCGAGTCGCCAATCGTTTCCCAACTCAGGTCTTTGTGCAGGAGGTCTGGCGATGAAGCAATCCATCTCCGAAACAAGGCATCGCTCACCTGGGGCGCTGCGAACACCGCAGCGAGAAGGATGACCAGGGCCATGAAGGACGAGGAGGGGACATCTCCTGTTCCGTACGAAGTTGGGCCGCCCGACATCAGTTTCACGGTCCCGAGCCACGGGATTTCGCCGCCTGCAACGCCCAAAATCCAACCGTCACGAATCGGGCCGACCACCCCGGACGGGCTGTGGACACCGGCAGAACCGTTGGTGGCGCTGCTGCCTTGGTCAACCGAACATTTGTTGTTGTCTCCGAGGGTCAAGATGCCCTCGTGCGGGGGTTGCCACTCCCACACCACCAAATGAGATTCAACCCCTGCGTGCGAAGGACGCTTGCAGTCGTAGTAGCCTGCCGAAGTACCGTCAAACACCACGGTGATGTTGGCGACATCTCGAACACCCGTTCCGGGGACAGACCAGGTCTGGATGCACGTTCCAGGCAGACCGTCATCGGCCGGTTTTTGGGCGTCGTAGGTCCCCCCATCCGGGCACGGGTCGCTGCCCTGTCGGTCTGGAATCGTCGTTTGTTCTGCAACGGCCCGCAGGATGGCGCGGTGGATGATGGGCGTGCCCCCTTCTCCATTTTTGTCGTAAATGATGACGTCACCTGCAAGACCGTGTTGCTCGTAACCGTACGCCGGATGCGATGGTTCGGTGGCCTCAGCAAACGTCACCACCGTGCTGGCCGGTTGGTCGTGCACCAAAATCAGGTCGCCCGCATCGATGCTCCCAATTTCCCCGTTTTCGTCGTGGACCATGGACGCCGATTCGACGACCACCAGCGGCGGCATGGAACCGGTATGAATCACCATGGCTCCGATCAGGCAGGCGATCATGCCGATGGCAAGACCGATTTCCAACACCAACGACTTGAGCGGATGAGAGGTCGTCATCGAGGTGGCCCCGGTTCAACGTCGCAGGCCTTTGCTTTCAAGGAATGCGTTCCATTGTTCCAAATGGCCAGCACCAAGCGCTTCTGCGGCCAAGACGCCGTCGGCCTTGCGCCTCCTCAACTCCGAAGTTGATTGGATCGCTTTCAGCTCCTCGAGGGTGGCGACGTGGCCTTTAAAGCGAAGAAATTCGGGGAAGGCCACCAAGAAAAGAATCAGCGTGAGAACGGCGCCTGCGATGGCTGCTCCGGTGAATTCCTGCCATTCGGGATGGTCTTGAAGAAACATCAATTGGTAGGCGCAAAGGACGAGGAGGATGCCGCTGGCTCCCGATGCAATCGCGGTGATGGCGTATTGTCGTCCGTGTTGTTTTGCCCACCAGCGGCCCAAGAAAGAGGTCGTTTCGCTCACGATGCTCACCTGTCCAACCGATATCGGAACCTGCCTTCAATGCTCGCATTTTTGGGAATGATGCACGAGAATGAAAATCGTCCAGAGAGGGCATCATTCAAATGTGATGTGGGCTCTCGTAATGATAGCGGGTGGCTAACATGCATCGTGCACTTTTTCTCGTATCGGTTTTCCTCCTCTCCGTGCTTTCGCCTTTGGCCGGTGCGGCCACCACGGAAACACAGTTCAAAGACGGCACCACCTCGTACTCCCACACCTTTTCTCAGAAAGGGGAAGGGTCCGCCGGCATGGTGACCATTCCGTACGGAGCGGAAGTCACATCGGCGACGTTTAATCTCCGAGGCGATGCGAGTTCAACGGCCTACACCAACTTCACGTCCAACGACCATTACGGCGGAGAGGGCGACTCAAGGGTGCAGGGCTCGAGCGGTCTCGCCCCCTCGCCCTTCCAAACCACTTACCGTGAAAACTTGGATGTGTCCGGTCAAACGGTTTACCTGAAAGGCAACCCCACCGAAGTCATGGCTCGCTTTCAATCCTCAAACGACGTCAGTTCTCTTGGAAACGCTCACCTCAACACGACCGGTGAGTTCGTTGCATTGAGCGATCAGGGCTATGTCAGTCCAACCAAGAAATACACCGATCTCGCCGTGAGTTCATCTGCACCTTGGACCTACACTGGCATAGTGGTCCCCATCAACGCGTCCGAGATCCACATCATGCGGTACACGAGCACCTCGGTATCGAGCATCCCGACGATTCTTCGAGTGAACCCGAGCACTGGCGCATACCTTGGTACGGCGTCCTACAACACCGGAAACTGCGGTTCGTCGGCCATTTACAGCATCCACGACGCAGACGTTTACGGGGGCTATGTTTACACCGCACACTGGTCATATTACTCCGTCAACAAGTGGGACGTGGACTGGAACGCCGCTGGGACTTCCGTCCTTTGGTCGTGTCAATCCAATTACAACTATCAATATCCAAACTACATCTCAGGGGTTGACTTCGACGACAACACCGGCAAGATGTATGTCGCGGTCTACGATACACAAGCCCAGAATCACTATCTCCGGGAGGTCAACCCGGCCTCTCCAACGGTCGTCACCAACACTTGGCTGATGACGTCCACCTCCTATTACGCCGACTATGGGGCAGGTCTCTCTGTCAGCATACCGAGCGTGACCTACAACATTTACTACTACAACACCGACTTCAAGAGCGTCCACTACCATTACTCGATGCAGAACGGTCTGCTGACTTCGCAAGGTGAGCGCACCATGCCTGGCGGAGGCCACTACGGGCTCGTTGACACCGAAGACCACAAGGTGTACTTTTCTTGCCATTACGCCAGCACGGCGTACTGCACTCAAGGCGCCCGCAAGGTACACATCTACGGCGACGGCTCGCACTTTGACGTTCGCTCATCCTCCGTTACCAGCCAAACCGTCGTGGGTCAAACCATCTCGTCCACCCGAGCCATTGACACCATCAACGTCGACGCCATCTTCGGTTCGGTCCCCACCGGCACCAGCATCGACGTCGATGTTTCCAACGACGGCGGAACGACTTGGCAAAGTGCCTCTGTCGGTCAAAAGGTCGTGTTCTCGAGCGCTGGCTCTTACATCCTTTGGCGGGCAACGCTGAACGGGACCAGCTCAAAAACTCCGGTTTTGGGCGATGTCGTCCTCAGTTACACCACCAATTACCAAAGCAGTGGGTATTACTACGCTTACCAATACGTCGGGAGCGGAACAAAGAGCGTCGTGGCCGCGACGGTCAACTGGACCGAGACGGGACCAGCCGCTACTTCCGTGCAGGTCAACATCGGCTACTCATCGAGCACATCTTGCAATTCGGGGAGCACCGGTGTGGTGCAGTTCACCTCGCCGAACCAAACCCAACCGATGACGGGCAGTTCCTACTATTTCTGCGTCCGCATCATGCTGTCAACCTCGTCATCGGGGTACACGCCTTCACTGACCGGCTTGTCGATCGCCCTGCATTCAAATGCACCGGACCAACCTGGAATCACCATCAACGGCCTGAGCGCATGGAAACGTTCACCTCAGAGCGGAGCCCTCATCGGCCCCATCACGGTGACCACCCAACAAAGCGGCAACACCATTCTCGACAAGTTGAACGACGCGATCCCCGACCAGGGTTCGGGTGTCGCGGAGATTCCGATCAACCTGACCTCTGAATCGCCGGGCGTCTTGGTTCTTGAGTCCTTTGAAATCACCTACACCATGCAAACGGTGAACCTTGACATCACCATTCCCGAAGGCGAAGTGCTCCACGAACGCATCACGCCTTACGAGGTGGTGACCCGGCACATCATCGGTGAAGAAGCCACCAGCATTGTCAGCGCAGAGTTGACGTTGATGACCAACTCGATGGCCAACTGGCCCACACTTTCATGGCAGTACGGGGACATTTTCCCAGATCCCAACGACCCTGCTCAATACATTGAGGTTGACCCCACGTCCTATTCAGTGGAGAGCAACGGCATCTTGGAGATTCACTGGAAGTTCTTCGTGACCAGTGAAATGCCCGACCAAGAAAACGTCCGGTTCCGCACCGGATGCCTTGATGACACCGGGGCTTCCGGATTTGCTCCCCTTCCGTTGATGTCGGAAAACGGCCTCCGCGTGAACCGTTCCTTTGGCCTTGGGTGGCTCAACGTCCGAGACAACGACGGTGAGGTGACTTCGCAGGACCTCCCCGACAATTCCTGGGTTGCTGCAGGAGAACAAATCCACTTTGTTGGAGCGATGTGGTTCCAGGATACCGACGACGCCCCCAAGGACAGCGCCTTTGACGTTCGCGTCTCTCGCAACGGTTATGTTGAGCAAACGGCCCGTGATACAACGAACAACAACGGGTCCTATTTCATCTCCATTGACCTCCCTACCATCGACGTTCCTGCTGGTTTGACCTACGAAGTGCAGACCTACAACGAACGCAACCCTGACCACGTCCAACAACCCAACGCCGAATGGCGCCGGACCTATCGTGTGGATGCCACGCATCCCGAGCGAATGGTCGTCTCGCCGTTGGACGATGCCTACGAAGCTGCGTCCAATGAACAGTCCATCCAGGTGCTCGTTGAGGACAAAGTTGGTCATCCGATGGAACTTGAACTGAATTATTGGGTTGAGGCCGACCACGATGCAAACCGCAACGGAGAAGCAGACCCAGAGGAATACGCCAGCAAGATCGTTCGCAACAACACGCAAGCGAAATCAAAATGGTTCATCACCAGCATCGATACGTCACGCAATCCAAACATGGGTCGCGTTTCATACTTCTGGGACGGTGGAGACGAGGCTGGAAACCCGCTCCACTTCAAAGTCCTTAACGACGACGAAGAGATCATGATGTTTGAATCCGCAGAAGGGTTCCTTTACGACGACGCCACCTTCCGTACTCGCAAGGACTCCTCAGCCATCTTCACCGGTCTTGAGTGGTTGGGTCACGAAGACAACGATGCTGTCTATGCTGGAATGCCACAAACCATCAGCCTCGGCTTCATTGACGCGAACACCGCCATCGACTTCGAATTCATCGCTCTCGTCTTTGACTTTGAAGGACCCAACCCCGCTCGAGACGCTCAGAGAATATCCTATTCGGGTGTCAACAACACCTTCTGGTCCGATTCACCTTACATCCACCTCTCGCCCACCAGCAAGATGACGCAGACCACCAACGAATCCGGTCTGCCTTGGATTCTGCTTGAGTTCAATTTCAAGTTCAGTTGGGATTGGCCGGATGAAGAGATGGGCGATGTGGCCCTGATGTACAAGGAATTGGGCAGTTCAGACCCGTCCCGCATTCTGCTCTTGGAACACACCTTCCGCGTGGAGAACGATCTGATGTTGTCCCCAACGGACTTCACGGTCGAAGACGTGAGCGAGCCCCGCACGGGCCCAGTGGCCGACGGGAGCCGTGTTCGTAAGGACGACCGATTGGCGTTTAGCGGTCGCGTGGTCTACGAAGGCAGCCAAACCCCTGCACCTCGAGACCTCGGCATTCTTGTGGAGGTCTTTGACGGTGAGAAATTGTGGTCCGACGGTTCGCTGACCGCCGATGGTGAGTACGCTGTTGAGGTTCCCCTCTCCTCGGCCTCAACCCTCCAATCGTCCCCTTCGAGGACCTGCCTGATCTCAATTACGAACATCCCCGGTCGAGGCGAAGACATGACGGGAATGCTTGTTTCCACCACCCTTCAGGTCATCGTTGACGATGCTGCGCCTCGTGTCACACGCCGTGTGGCGCCGCTCAACGTTATCGATATATCCGCAAGCAATGACCTTACGCAAGTCGTCGTGGAATTCCAAGGAACCGAAGACGCTGATTTGACCGGCTCCAAGCAAATTGTTCACTGGGTCATGCGGGATGCGACCCGAACCATGACCATCGGTGCAGGCTCCACGCTGCTCGGCATGCAGCAGGACGGCCAGACCGTGAAGTGGACCGGCGTTGTCGACATCACCGCAGAGGGCACCATCTTGCCCAAGGAGGGCGATTTCGTTGGCTTCTATGTCACAGGCTACGACGCTGCGGGCAACCAATTCCCGCTCGTTTCCAACTCCGAGGCCAGCCCGATTCCAGAGTTGGCGTCGGACGACACCGACTTTGAGCGTCAATGGGTTCGCCTTGGCGCTGTTGGTCCCGAACTTCAAATCCGAAACATCGTGTTAAGCGATGACCACATCGCCCCGGGTGCAAAGATCGACATCCGTGCGGACATCTTCAACGCAGGTGGAAGCACCACGGCCCAATTCAAAGTCGCCTTTTATGCAGGTGACAGCAATAAACCGTTCCACGTTGCTCGAGTGGTCGGCATCGATGCAGGCGAAACGTTCCCCGTTTACACGACATGGGATTCTGAGGACGTGGACCGCATTCGTGTGGTCGTTGACGCAGAAAACGAGATTCCCGAAGCCAACGACGACGACAACACCGCCGAGCACACCGTGACCATCGCTTATGCCCAATATCTTGGGTGGTTTGACTCGGTTCGCGAACAACCGCTCGCTTGGCTCTTCGCCTTCCTCAGCATTCTCACCTTGTCGATTGTGTTCACCGTTGCCACAAAGACCTCCATCGACTTTGGTGAGGGTGCCTTCGATGAGGACGAGTCCGAATGGGAAGGTGACGATGAGGACGACGATGACGATGACGACGACGACGATTGACGTCGCGCAGCCATCAAGCCGAAAGCCAAACGCTCAAATGCGGTGAGGAAAGCCCTTCCAAGGGGGAGGGGAGAGTATGTCGCGCGTATTTTCCCGCCTTCATCCCCTGCTGGCGACTGCTCTGGAGGAGAAGGGCTGGAACGCCACGCCTGTTCAAGAGAACGTGCTTCCTCAAATCGTCCAAGGCACCGATCATGTCGTCGTGGCTCCTACCGGTTCAGGAAAGACCATGGCGGGGATTCTTCCGCTCTTCCACCGGTGTCTTGAGCATGAATGGCCTTCGTTGTCCATCCTATACATCACGCCTCTTCGTGCGCTGAACCGCGATGTCGACCGCCGGCTTCGTGAATTGGCTTCTGCTGTCGGTCTCAAGGTGGACGTGCGCCACGGTGACACCCCACAAGCCCAACGTGCAAAACAGACGCGTCGACCTCCGAATTTGCTCGTCATCACGCCCGAAACATTCCAGTTGATGTTCACCGGGAAGAACCTCCGGGCGATGTTGAGCACCGTGCAAGCCGTTGTTGTCGACGAAGTTCACGACCTCGCTGCCTCCGAGCGCGGGTGGCAACTCAGCGTCGGTTTGTCCCGCTTGGAAGCGTTAACCGGGCGTGCTGTTCAGCGCTTGGGCCTGTCAGCCACGGTGGGCAACCCCGACGAGGTCGCCGCGTGGCTTTCGTCCCGAAACGCAACGCCGCTCATCACCACCGGTGACCGAATGACCGAACTCAGCGTTGAATCGCCAACGGCCCTGCCCGAGGACGAAATCGCCTACGCTGAGATGTCGCTCCCTTCTCCGAAACAACACGCAGCTTACCGGCATTTGTGCGATTTGCTGCGAAAAGAGCCGCCGTGCCTGCTCTTTGTCAACAGCCGGAGCGAGGCTGAAACGCTCACCACCCGGCTTCAGAGCATGGCCCCCGACCTCAAGTTCGGTGTGCATCACGGTTCGCTTGCCGCTGAGACGCGACAGCAAATGGAGGACGATCTTCGCAACGGGACCTTGTCCGGATTGGTGTGCACGTCAAGTCTGGAACTTGGCATTGATGTGGGCAGCATCCGAAAAATTATCCAATTGCATTCACCAAAATCCGTTGACCGCATGCTCCAACGCGTCGGACGAGCCGACCATCGGCTCGGGGGTGTAGGCCGAGGTCACGTGGTCACTTGGGACACGGACCATCTGTTGGAATCGGCCGTCGTGGCCCGGCGGGCGATGGCGGGTCAAATTGAGCCCGTGGAGTGGCGCAAACGCCCCTTCACCATCGCAGCGAACCAATTGGTGTTGATGGTTCACGCCTTCAAAGCGGTGAGCATCGACGAAGCCACGGCCTTGTTGGCCAACACGTCTCAATTTGAGGGTTGGGAGAGAACCGATACGGAAGCCGTTTTGCAGGTCTTGGCCGAGCATTGGATCGTCCGCTTTACGCCCAAGCCGAGCGAAGTGCCTTGGTTCCGATGGCCCAAGGCGGTCTATGCGCTTGCTCGGGAACGCGCCGCAGAACAGGGCGAAACCTTGCCTGAAGACCTACCGCTTTATTCAACGGCCGATGAGGAGATACCGCGGCTCTACACCGAGCGAACGGTGGACGTGCCCCGGAGGTTTGCGAACGGATGGTTCTCGAGTGCTGGGCGCACCCGTGATTGGGTCTCCAACCACCTGTCAATGATCCCGGACAAACGCTCGTACCGTGTCCGTGACGCCGTAACTCGGCAGAGCCTGGGCAACGTCGATGAAGCCTTTGTTCTCAGCCTCAACGATTCGGGCGAGGATGACGACGGCACCCCACGACGCTTTGTTATCGCCGGACGAACGTGGCTCATCGTCGATGCCGACCCTGAACAATCCGAACTCTTGGTGGCTCCCGTCAAAGACAGCGGGGCAGCCCCGCATTGGTTGGGTGAATTGCCGCCCGTTCCCGAAAGCGTTGCCCGTGAAGTCGGGTACCTTCGCCACGCTGTCGCCCAAGATTTGGGGTTGCTTCCCAAGGCAGAACCGGTAAGCCTGGACCCGAGGGGTTTGGTTCCTGAGCGACATCTCACGCTTGCGGATTTTCCGCTTGACGCCGAAGCGCGAAGCATGCTTGCCGAACAAATCGCCGACCACTTGGATGCGACGGGGGCGCTGCCCACCGACCGTCATTTCACGATCGAGGAGCGGGACGATGCGCTGGTGTTAAACAGCTGTCAGGGTTCAAAAATCAACGAAGCCTTGGGTCATTTTTTGCTCGCCATGGCTTCTACCAAATCCGGCAAATGGGGGCGTTTGGTGGTTGAACCGACACGCGTCGCCCTGCAAAGTGCGGACGTCCGCCCCGAGGACATCATGGCGTGGTTGCTCGAGACCCCACCAGATGCGATAGAACACGTGCTCAGCATCACGGTGCCCAATTCCCGACAGGTTCGTTGGCGCTTTGCTCAGGTAGCCAAAATTTTCGGTGTGTTGCGCCACGGGGTTGACCCACGCCGCATCAACCTCCAAGCCCTGCTGCGAAAATACAAGGGGACCGTGGTGATGGAAGAGGTGCTCTCCAAACTCTTTCACGAGCGGATGGATGTCAAGGGTGCGGGCGACGTGCTTCACGGGCTTCAATCGGGTGTTCTTTCCATCGAAGTGACGGCGCAAGGCCCGCTGGGGATGTCCAACACCACCCAAAACCAAATGCTGCTTCCGAATTGGGACAACGCCGCGATTCGTGAACGGCTCAAACTGCGCTTGACCAACGAACGAGCCGTTCTGTGTTGTCTACGATGTCATGGCGTACGACGCTTCCGCGTCGCACGCTTCTTGGACATGGAAAAGCCGGGTTTCTGCTTGAAATGCGGGGGGAACCGGTTGGCGTGCGCTCGCGAAGGGCTTCAGGAAATGTTGGAGAAATGGGTGAAATCCGAGGACGTGAAGGACCAGGACAGGATGATGAAGAACGCCGATTTGGTGGCCAATCGAGGTTTGGAAGCCATCCTGTGTTTGATGGGCCGGGGCATCGGTGAAGCAACGGCCAATCGTCTCTTGGTGAAGGTGATGCCGGGGAACGAGGAGGGCTTGCTTCACGCCATTCATCTCGCAGAGGTGGAGTACGCTCGCACGAGGCGCTTTTGGTAACGGCCGAGAGAGCGCCGCTCAGGTTCGACGACTGCAGCGAAGACAGGGCTTTATTCGCCGGACGAGGCAGGTTGCTGCATGAGCACGCCACGGACGTTCGCGCTGTGGTACCATCCTCTCTACACCGACGGCATCCACCCCGAGGCGCGCTTTCCCCGCGACCGATATCGCTTGCTTCTCGACCGATTGAAAGGTTCCGAGGCGAACGGGCGCATCGCTGTTCATACGCCAAACGCCATCGCTCGGGAACGTTTGCTGCTCGCCCACGATGCGGCTTACGTCGACCGTTTTCTCGCCGGTGAATTGACGGAAAAGGAAGAAAAGCGAATCGGGCTGACTCCGTGGACGCCGGCCATGATCGAGCGAACCCAAGTGCTGATGGGCGGGGCGGTCGAAGCGATGGAACACGCCCTCGTCCACGGTGGCATCTCCGGGAACATGGCGGGGGGAACGCACCATGCTCACCGAGACTTCGGCTCGGGCTACTGCGTCTTCAACGACCTCGCCGTTTGTGCATTGCACGCCGTTGAAAACCTCGGTGTCAAACGGGTGGCGATTTTGGATTTGGACGTGCATCAGGGCGACGGGACCGCCACCATCCTCCACGAGGAGGACCGGGTCTGCACCATTTCCGTTCACTGCTCGACCAACTTCCCCTTTCGGAAATCCGTGAGCGACCACGACCTGCCCGTGCCGCCTGAATCTGGCGATGAGGTCTACTTGGCCACCGTTCGCAGGGCGCTGGACATCTGCATGGCCTTTGCGCCCGAACTCGTGCTCTACCAAGCAGGTGTTGACGGGTTGGAAGCGGACGCTCTGGGTAAGCTCAACGTGTCGAGGGAGGGCATGCGGCAGCGCA
>JAUREJ010000016.1 GCA_030827475.1 Candidatus Poseidonia sp. | reverse complement strand
AGACCCCCAACGCAAGTAAAATCGGACCAACAATGATGACCGTCATCGTCACCTCATAATTGGTGGCGCCGATGAGCCCCAACGTCCAAAACACCGCACATAACGTCGGCAGGCCAGCAATGACAACGACTTTGAATCCCTGAAGCGGTCTCATGCCTGTCAATCCGGTTTGAAGCAAATCGGAGTGAAACACAAACAGGCCCATCGCAACCAGAACCACGGCCATCGGAAAGATCTCCCAAAACAAACGGAACGAGAATTCCGTAACGGCGTTCGTGATGGGCACGGGACCGGTGAGAACCATGCTCAAACCCAAATCTTCCCAGTCGCAAAGGCCTTCTGATTCGATGGGGTCGCCGTTTTGGTCGTAGCGACAAGCACGCTCGAGCGTGGCGATGGCGTCCAGTATCTCCTGCGTGTCCGATATGATGTCTTTGGCGGGCCTGTTTTCGGTCACGGCAACCGCCATGATCGCCCGATCAAGCAAACCATCTGGGCCGTCATCTTCACTGCCTCCGATGTCACGCGCCAATTTGTTCAAACCGGCGGTCGGAGTTCCGTCTTCCTCGTACATTTCTCCAATAACCAAATTGATGGTGGTTTGACTGGGTATTTCGTATGCGCCGCCGAACCTCGCGTCGGTGGAAGCTGCTGCTGCATTCAAATTTTCAGCAAAATCCCTTGAGAGACAATCGTCTTCGGGGTTGTTTGAGCAACCGAGTTCGCCCACCTCTGTGATGATCGCTTCGCGAATTCGAGGAGCACTTGAATTGACTTCTTTGAGAACCGTTGAGAGGGAAAGAATGTAAATCACGTCATCGGAATCGTCAGAGAGATAGGGATTGAGCACGTTCTCAACGTAGCTGATCTCTTGTAAAATCCTTTGATCGGTGATGTTGTACTTGTCCGATTCGATGTAGACGACCATCACGTTCGTTGACCAATCTTCCTCCACTTTCCCAATGAGTTCAGCGACCCGACTCCCTTCGGGGAGATAAACTTCCAAATCACCGTTCACGTTCAATGCCGGGTTGTTGGGGTCGTCGTCAAAACGGGTATCATCAAGAAAACCGGATTGCGTAACAAAGTAAACCGTAAGCAAAAGAAAGACCATCACGGTTGGAATCGGAAATCTCGTGATGGCTCCTGTTGCGCCTGATTTTTGCCACTCACGCTTGAATCGTTTGGGAGCATCGAGGACGGCATCAAGTGCTTTTTTGGAATCCATGGTCTGGAGTTGACCTGAGAGTTGGTCCCGTACGGCCTTGGATTTGCTTCCAAGGGCGTTGAGGCGACGATTGCCTGCACCGGTTCCACCGTCATCAACGGCTTTTTCCGGCCCGTCTCCTTTCGCCACAAACCCACCTACAGCGTTGCGAAGGAGGGCACCTTCAAAGCCTTACCTTTTGATTGACGGCTGAGACGGTTTATTTTGGACAGCCATTGGCGACGGGTTGAAATGCCGACCCGATACCGACGGATTGGACCCACCTCATTGACCGAGACGGGGCCAGGTGAGGCACATGCCCGACCCAAAACTACCCGAAAAACGTTGGTCCATTGATTTGGAGAAAAGTATCCAAGAAGAACACTACGCTGACAAGAACCTCTACAATCGGCGCTATGCGTTCAATCCAGAAAGCGGAAAAGAACTCTTTGTCGTTGACACGCCCCCTCCATACCCATCCGGAACCTGGCATATTGGAGCCGTTGCCCAATACTCGATGATCGATGTCATCGCCCGAAGCCAGCGGTTGCTGGGCAAAGAGGTGTTTTTCCCCTGGGGTGTTGACCGAAACGGTATCAACATTGAGTTTACCGTGGAGAAAAATACCAAACGGAAGATGAAGACCTACGAACGCGCCGAATTTTTGAAACTTTGCGAGAGCACCATTGAAACGTTCACGCAAGCCATGAGGGACACCGCAAGAAGGGTGGGTTTGTCCTGCGATTTCGACAGAGAATACCTCACCGACGCCCCCGACTACCGCAGCGTCACACAATCCATCTTTGTTGAACTGTTCAAGAAAGGCGACATCGTTGAAGATTTGAGGCCCAACATCTACGACCCGGTTGAAGGGACGACCATCGCCGATGCCGAAGTCGAGCGCCTGCCTCGGAAAACCAAACTCGTTGATGTACGTTGGGTGTGCGAAGACGGGGAGGAACTCGTGATCTCAACCACTCGTCCAGAGATGATCTGTGCATGCGGTGTCGTCGTTGTGCATCCAGATGATGAACGCTACCGGCACTTGGTGGGTAAATCCGTTCACCTCCCCCTTGAAACCGCCGGCAGGTCGACCACCGTCCCCGTCATGCAGCACCCTTCGGTGAAATCCGAGTTTGGTTCAGGAATTTTGATGGTTTGTTCGTTCGGTGACCAGAACGACGTTGCGGTTTTCCGGGAACTTGGACTCACCCCCTTTCAAGCCATTGACCTTGACGGAAACATGACCGAAGTCGCTGGACCGTTGCAGGGACTCAGCGTGCTTGAAGCCAGGAAACAAGCCACCTTGATGCTCGAGCAACAAGGCGCTTTGGTTCAAGTCGTTGAACGGGAACAGGAAATCCCCGTTTCGGAGAGAGGCAAAAATCCCGTTGAAATTATCCTGCTCAAGGAGTGGTACGTCCGCCAGACGCACATTCAGGACCGGATGCGAGAACTCATCGAGGACATCACCTTCCACCCGCCTCGTAACCGTCAGTTCCTCATCGATTGGATGGACAACATCAGCATCGATTGGCCGATCAGCCGTCGCCGATGGTACCATACCGAGATCCCGATTTGGTACAGCGAGGATGAACGTCGGGTGGTGGTCCCACCAGCGGGGAGTTACGTCCAACCATGGCGAGACTCCCCACCCGATGGAAGTCGGGTGCTGGACCGAATCACAAGGGAAGACCTCGGGAGTTTTGAGGAATTGAAATCTTCACTGGGAACCATCACTGGCGAAGAAAAGGTCTTCGATACGTGGATGGACTCGTCAAACTCCAACTTGTTTGTCAGCGGCTACCTCAACCACCCCGACGTCTTTGAGCGAGCCTTCCCGACCGCTTTGCGGCCCCAAGGGAAAGAGATCGTTCGAACGTGGTTGTATTACACCCTGCTGAAGTCAACCCTCGTTCTCGACCAACCCGGATTCCAGCATGTTTGGATCGACGGACTTGGCATGGACCCTTGGGGACGAAAAATGAGCAAATCGCTCGGCAACGGCATCGATGCAGATTCCGTCTTGGAATGCGGAGCAGGCGGGCGGACCGGCTCGTGGAAGGTCAAGGGGCCCGACGGCTCGGTGAGCCTACAAGCCAACAAAATCGGAAGTGAATGCTTCCGCCTTTGGAAAGCATGCGATGCTCAGGTTGGGGACGATTTTCAAATCAACCCCGAAGAAATTGAGAAGAAATATTTTGGTGTTCTCACCAAACTCTTCAACGTGGCTCGTTTTGCATCTCAATTCGAAGTCCCAGAGAACCTCGAAGTTGTTCCTGCTGAACTTGCACCCGAGGACATGTGGATCCTCGCTGAATTCCAATCCACCATGGACCACGTTCGCATGGCCTGGGAGAATCTTGACATCTACACCGCAACACAAGCGCTCAAAACATTTGGTACCGGTTTGCTCCCGAGCCATTACCTCGAGATGGTGAAATCCCGTTTGTACGACGACGATAAAGCCGCAGCATGGACCTTGCACCGGATTGTAAGGGATTTCATGTCGGCGTTCAGCCCCGTCTGCCCCTTCTTCACTCACCACGTTTCAGCCACCGTGTACGGCGCATCGGCGGTTGAAGTGGATGCTTTTCCGTCACCACCTCTTCCCGAACTTAACCCCGGAACGGACGAGGGGAGGCGACTTTGCAGCCTCTCAACCACCCTTCAGGACTTCAACGGACGAACATGGGCTGCGAAGAAAGAAGCGGGCATTTCCCTGAACCAACCCATCGAAAACATGCCGATTCCCGATGAATTGGGAGAGTTTTCCGCAACCCTCACCCGGATGCATCACCTCGTCTGATCATTCTTCCTCAAAGAGCGTGGTCTGGCGGGACGGGGGAGCTTCCAGGTTCCCGAGGCGAAATCCAACAAGGCGAATACCTTTCTCTGCTTCGACGGTGTTGGCAAAGAGTCGGGTTGCGAGGCGCTTGAACACCGCCGCATCGTCCATAGCTACGGGAATGCTTCGACTGGATGCATGGGTCTCGAATCCCGTGTAGCGAATTTTCACTTCCGCAAGGCGACCGGACACTCCCAAAGCATTGGTTCGCTCCATGACGACCTCCACCAGTTCTTCCAAGCGTTGAAGCACCGTTTCGTGGTCGTACTGGTCGTGTTCAAACGTGTGCTCTTTTCCGATGGACTTTCGGCTCTGGACCGGGCTCACGATATTGCTGCTTTCGCCTTCCACGACCTGCATGAACCAGTTTGCAAAACGTTCACCTGCCAATCGCGTCAGGGAAAGCTCGCCCAGTGCATGCAACTCATCGGCCGTTGTGTATCCCCATTCTGCCAGTTGTGTCGCCCGTTTCGGCCCAATTCCAGGAATTTCCCGAACCGACCTCCCGGAGAAGAACGCCTCAATTTCGTCTGGCAGAACACGATGGATGCCGTTGGGTTTGTTGACTTCGCTCGACATTTTCGCAAGGACCCTCGTTGGACCAATTCCAAACGAGGCGGTTAACCCAAGGGCCTCAAAAATAGCGGATTGCAACGATTTCGCTAACGCCAAAGCTGCGTCCCAGTCCCCCTCAACCGCTTCGGTAACGTCCATGTACGCCTCGTCGATGCTGGCCTTCTCAAAGGTGCCAGCTGGTGCCCGGAGGATCTCCATCACCCTCCGGCTTGCACGGCTGTACAAGCCTCGAGTCCCTCGGATGTAACGGGCCGGCCCAAACGGGGCAGCAGGGCATCGTCTCCACGCTTCAGAAATCGGCATCGCCGAACGAATCCCGTATGCTCTTGCTTCGTAGTTGCATGTTGAAACAATTCCACGGCCACGGCCTTGCTTTGGGTCCGAACCGATGATGAGCGGGATGCTTTCATCAAAGCCGTGGTGAAGGGTTTCAACGGCTGCAAAAAAGGCGTCCAAATCACAATGAACGATGATTCGCTCCTCGCTTTTTCCGCTCAATTTCCCTCTCACTCCACCGGTTTCACGGTGGCCGCGGTGCTTCAACTTGATGGGGAATCAGTTCAAGAAAGGGGTCTGCAAAAAGAACGATGACCTCGTTTGAAAACCGTCAATGATCGACATGAAGACCAGCAAAACCCGAGAACCATCGCACCCGTTGCTGCGACGGCCTGCCCCTGAACTCAACTTGGCCGATGTTTGTCCGCAGCCAGGTTTGGTGTATCACTTGGCCGGCCCGGGCCATGCCGGTCGAGGTATGCGCCCCGTCGCCGAGCATTGGGTCGCACAGGCCCTTTCTGCAGGTCACATGGTCCATTGGGTGGACGGTGCGTGCCGCATTGACCCCTCCCGACTTCTTGCCCCAATTGCTCGCTTACATGCCGACACGGAAGCGTGTCTCGCTCGGCTTTACCTGAGTCGGGGGTTTACACTTCACCAACTCGATCGACAAATTGAGCGCCTGTCACATGAAGTTCAGTTAACGCGCTCACCTTTGGTCGTTGTTGACGGATTGTTAGCCATGCACGAGGACGACGCTGTTAAACAACTGGAGTCACGAACCTTGCTCAGGCGTCACGCTCGCGTACTTCAGCGGCTCGCACAACATCACCACGTAGCGGTGGTGGTCATCACGGAACAACGCGCACGGTCACCGCATCTCGCTCAACTCCTCCGGCACCTGCACCGCCACTTTGACCACCATTTGCTCGGTGAATGGCAGGGGTCACGACGCCAACGATGTCTCTTTTTACGCCATCCACGAACCGGACTTCAGGGACGATGGGAACCGGACCTTGACCGCACACAGACGCGATTTACACTCCAGCCCCGCGAATTTGTTCAACGAACGATGCCCCCTTCTACGGGCGCATTGGGGCTCCGTCATGGTGAACGTTAAAATCGAGAAGCGTCGCTTGTTGACCCTCCATGTTGATGCGCTCATTGGTCCAACCAAACGGGGCAAGAAGCGCCCAGATGGCCCGTTCGGCAAGTTGCTGATAGTGCTGGTAGCACCCCAAGACTTCGCTCGTGTCATGAAGTTCTTCGGCAAGGAGTACCCGGTCGAGCGGGTCACGGGCGCTTGAGTTCACAACGGTGTACCGAATCTTCCCCCCAGGAGGGATCTGAAGTCCTTGTTGATGTGCACGAACAAGCGCCGCATAGGTGAGGTTTTTCACGCGATAATCATTCAATGCCGTCGTCACCCGTCGAGCGATGACCAACGATTGGGGCGTGACTTGACCGGCCTGGAGACGCTGAAGTTCTGCGCGATAAAGTTGGAACACACGTTTCTGCGATTCCGGGCCGGGAATCCCCGCCGCCATGGGTCCAGAAGCCAACAAGGCCAACCCGTTTTCCTGAAGTTCCTGCACCCAAAGTGGAGTGGAATGCTGACGCAACTCAATGCCTCGAACCTTGTACTCCCCACCTCCATAGGCCCAATATTTCGTGAGGGAACCTGAACCGTGAACACGACTGGGGAGGAAAGCGATGAAATCGTAGTGCTGCTCAAATTCAAGAGGGATGCCCACCTGTTTGGTCACGCGCGCTGCGAAGGCCTCCGCATCAAGGCGCTGCTCTCGTTTGTTTCGTTGGCGGCGGTCGGAGAGCCAGACGCAATCGACGATGGCGTGCAGAACGTCCCAACCGTCCCGTTGAGCCTCCTCGATGGTCGCTAGCAAAATTTCACGCGACCAAGCGCAAATCGCCTCGTGCGCTTCAATACGTCCGAAACGAGCGTTGCGGTAGCCGGTGTACCCAAAGCAGGTGACCAACAACCACTTCAGAGCATTTTGCCGGAGGTCAAAGGCGTCGCCTTTGGCCTTCCGCTGGCGCTTCAGTTGTCGCCGACGCTCGATAATGGGAGCAACAACACGACCAAGAAACCCGTGACGTCGACCGCAGGTGTGGCTGGACAACCCCGGGACTCGCATCGCATGTTCGTGGGCCAACGGGAACAAACCATGACCAAACGCCGAACGGCGATACCTCCGCTGAAATTCTGAAATCGCCGCATCGGGGTCGAGGGGGACCAAGGCATCGCGAGAAGTGTTTTCCGGCGGCTGGCAGCAGGTGCAATTGAGGGTCTCGGGAGAGATGTTGCGGGTGGCGATGATGCTCGGAAAAAGGCTGGCGAAATCAAGTTCGATCACGGAAGAATGGACTCCTGGGCGACTGTCAAGATACAACCCCCCTCGGTCGGCGTGAAGAAGTTCGAGGGCGGATTTTGTGTCCTCCGGTCGGTTTTTTTTCCATGGTACCAAAACGCCGTCGTCCATGGCGACACGCATCTGGATGGCACTGATGACCGAACCCGGTGAGAGCCGAGAAATCACTTGGGCCGATTGGCAGGAGTGTTGCGCCAATTCGAACAACCCCGCAACACCCCCTTCCTTGACGATGAAACTGTTGCGAAGATCCAAATGCAAACGACCTTCCAAAAAGAATGCACCGTGACGGTGACGAGTATGTCCGTAAGAGCGCACGGTTCGGGCCTTTGTGGATTGGCGGAGAAGAGCTGTTGAGCGACCCAACCGAAGTTGGCGTCCCGATGTTTCGCTTTGATGGGCGAACCATGGAAACAAACGTTGGTCGCCACCGTAGGTTAAAACAACGTCCGGGTCAATCGCTTGAAACGCTTTCTCAAAGGCTCCGAGGAAATCACCGAGGGAAGAATACTGCGTTCTTTCAAGCGTCACCTCCGTTACGGCACGCGGTGACGAACGAAGGCCCGGTTCGTTCTTGACTTGCAGCTGAATGCTCTTGACCGTATCATGAACTGATGGAAGCGATGTGGAATCGAAAGTCAAACCAAATTGGAGAACACAAAGAGGTGGGCTGTCGTCCGAGCCCCCCGTTGGAACCGGCTGAAGGGCAATCGGTTCGTCAGGGTCCCAGCGCACTTTTGTGAACGGCTTGCAGCCATGTTCACTCAGAAAACGCTGCACTAAATGCGCATCCACCGAATACAGGGTGTAGCGATGGAAGTCCCCGCGCGCTTCGATGTGCTCTGCAATCGCCTTGAGGTGATGAAACGGTCCAATTCGCACCTCCAAAACCGTTGTTCGGCCCTCGCCCTCCAAATCGAGATGCATGGCTCTTCGCTCCACACCGAGCACACCAAACCGTGCCGAAATTTCCGGCAGCATCAGCCAGTGTTCAAGGCGCTGCAGTTCGATGGACGAGGCATGAACATGCAGAGCTGCTGTCCACGGTACTTCGCACGCATGAGCCGTCCCGGCTTCATCGCTGATCCAAACCATCATGCCGGTGTTGAGGGCGTTCTCATGAACGTCAAGCAACCACCCCTCAATCATCCACTCGCCTCTCTTCAAGCGCAGAGAGGCGTCGGTCCAGTTGGCCGATTCGAACCATCAAGCCCACGGCCATGCTCAGCACCATCGGATGCCATGTCTCAAGCGAGGGGAGCATTCCTCCGGCGGCGCGCCGTTGGCGCACCTCGTCAAACAAGGCATCCAATGCGGCTTGCTCCGCCGCTGGGAGCGCTCGCCGATAGCCATGCCATCGTTCCAATTCAACTTCAACCCGGGTTCGCCATGGCGGTACACTTCGTCCCATGGCTCGAAAAGCAACAGGGTAGCCCAGTTGGTTTTTTCAGACCCTGAATTTGAAAGTGAAAGTGCTAGAGGTGCTCTTGGTTCACAACAAAGTCACAAGGTTCACCTGCGAGGACCGCCATGACATTCACGGCGATGTCCGCACCGACGCGAGCTTGGGCCTCAAGTGTGGATGCCCCAATGTGAGGGGTGCCGTGGAAGTGTTCGTGTTGAAGAAGCGGGTGATTGGGGTTCACGGGTTCAACTTCAAACACGTCGAGTGCGGCAGAGGTGAGCGTCCCGGAAGCCAGTGCCTCAACTACGGCATCTTCATCCACAATACCTCCCCGAGCGCAGTTGATGATGTGGTTTCCACACGGGGTCCCGTCCAAGCCGGTTTGCGGCATGGAGGCGAGACGGGCAGCGTTCACGAGATGGAAGGTTTCGTCCGTGAGGTTGCAATGAACGGACACGTGGGTGCAATGAGCGAAGAGGGCGTCAACCGTTTTGTGAAGACGCGTGTTCTGGGCTTTGGCGATTTTGGGCGGGAGGTACGGGTCGTAGGCGTGGACGACCATGCCAAAGGCTTGGGCGACTTGGCCGACCGATTGCGCAATTCTTCCAAACCCGATGAGACCGAGTGCTTTTCCGGAGAGTTCTGAGCCTTTCATGGCGGATTTTTCCCATTTCCCAGCACGAATGGAACGGTCAGCGCGAGGAAGATGCCGGATGCAAGCCAAAAGGTGAGCAAGCGTCAGTTCAACCACCGATTGCGTGCTGGCACGAGGTGCATTCACCACCGCCATGCCCAGTTGCCCCGCAGTCTGGAGGTCGATGTTGTCAACGCCGACACCTGCGCGACCGATCACCTTCAGACCTCCTTCGGATGCCCGAAGAACTTCGCCGGTTAGTTTGGTGGCACTTCGAACGATGATCGCATCAAAGGCATTCAAAACACCAGACAGCAATTCCTCTACCGAGTAATGGTTGAGGACAACCTCGTGCCCCTCCTTTTCCAAGAGTTCTACAGCCTTTTTTTCCATCCCATCGGTCACAGCGATACGGGCCATGGCGGCGGGTTCAATCGGGGGTGTTAGAACCTTGGGTTGGACCTCGTTAATCACCGTTGTCTTGAACAACCCCCACCGAATGCGAAGAGCGGGAAGCAACATGGCCACCGATGTTCAAGGTCTTCTCTGGGGAGCGGGGATTCTCGCCTTGCCCCTTCTTTTAGCGCTGCCAATGCGTTTGGCGTGGCAGTTTTGGGTTGGCATTGGACACGAAGTTTCCGAATACCGTACCATCGTCCGCCAAATCGTAGATTCGGGCCATCAGGTCACGGCGTTTTCTCAAAACTTGGACGACATTGCCCGGAATCTTCGGATACCACCCGCGAAGCAACGTCTCATCGAAGCAGAGTTGCTCCATCCCCTCACCTTGTCGCACTTCTTGCTGCTCCCGGCGTTACTGATTCTCCCGCTTTCTGCCATCATGGCCCTCCCGTTGATTCTCATCGGCTTTCCGTTCATGTTGCTCATGGAGTTTGTGTTGATTCGCCAAAACCTGCTCATTCGAATCCTCAAAGCCACGGAGCGTGTGATGCACTGGCAGGTCATCCACATTCCAAAACCACATCGAGGAGTGCGTGAGAGCAAACGGTCCTTGACAGAATTTTCACAGCACATTGAGCACTTCAACTACGTCCCCCAGGCAGCCTTTCTCGGTTTATTCGCCTGGTTGATCGTTCACTGGGTCTTGAACCTCGACTCCTGGGCGGTAGAATTGGTCGTTTCAGCCGTGCTCTACATGGTCCTCTTGTCCATTCTCTCCGTTTTGAACACGGCTTTTGAAGCCGACCTGGTCTTCGTGGACCCTGCAAAAGGGCGTCTCGTCCCCGTGAATCAGTGGCTTGAAGGTGTGCTCAACCCGATTGTCGGCTTGGGTTTGTTGTTCCTCCTCGGTCGAAACCTGCTCGAGGAAGCACGAGATGTCGCCGGAAACCCAGTGTTGTTCTCGACGGTCGTGCTGACCCTCCTGTACGGAGCGGCCGTGGTGGGCATTTCCTACCGGTGGGGTTACGCATCCTGGCGCGGGGCGCGAGTCCGCCAAGACTTCGAGAGCCAAGTGATCGAACACCTCAGCCCGCTCTCGTACGACCTCACACGCACCAAAGGCCGAATTGATTTCAATGTCCGAATGGGCATGGACGAGCGCCTAACAGCATTCGAAGCCGACCGGACCCACCAATTGTCGTTTGAGGACCTGCAAAAGCTTCCGACAGTACCCAGCGGCACCTCGGCACCAAGCAATCCCCTGCGAAAGGACTAGTCAAGCCACGGAATGTGTTCGGGAAGTTCGCCAAACAAGTTGGCTGGAATCGCCGTCTTGATTTTGGAAACGCTGCCGAGTTTCTCCGAGGTCGCTCGCTGCCATGCGTCGAATTCATCAAAGTTCGACATGGACAACACCGGATTGTTTTCACGGTTCCAATCCAACGACATCATCTCGGTACCGGGTGGGTCATGACCTGAACAGACGATGGTGTGGCCCTCAAAACGCTCCAAGACGCGAAGTGCATCCCAATGTTCCCGAGGCCGACCGCTCGGCAAATCGTCTCGTCCCACACCGCCTGCTCCAGTAAACAAAAAATCCCCGGTCATGATATATCCTGGGACATGAACGATCATTGAATCGTTCGTGTGGCCCGGTGCCGCATGAAAACTGAACGGAACCGAACCCATGCTGAAACTTTCCCCATCACTCACGTGGATGGAAACTCCGAGGCTTGCGGTGTTGTGGAACATGACGTACTCACATCCGGTTTGCTCCCGCAAAGAAAAGCAGGCCGTGATGTGGTCGGCGTGTGTATGGGTGGCAATGGCATAACGAAGATGCAGTCCTTCAGTGTCAAGGCGGTTCAGATATGCATCCATGAAGTCGTAAACAGGGTCAACCAAGGCTGCTTCGTTCGTGGATTCATCAACGATGAGGTAGGTCATGGCCCAAACGTCCTCGTTCAATTGCTCGAAGCGCATGGTTTGGCCAAATGAAGCGATGCTTTGAACTTTGACGGTTCCCGATTTCATCAAATACTGTCGCCACCACTCTCCCTGCATGACGGTTCTGGCAGACTACGGATTGTTGCTAGCTGGGTTGACACTGGGTTGTGCGCTCGGGTGGGTGCTTGGCCGTCAGGCCAACAGCGCTGCCCTGATTCGGGCAGAAGAGCGCATCCGAGCATCTGAGACCACCTCTGAAGTCAACGAGCAACGGCTTCGGGCCGAGGTTGAAGCCCTCTCAAAACGATTGAGCGCTGAAAACACAGAACATTTTTTCAAAATGGCGGAGGAACGGTGGATTCGAAATCAAGAACAGGCAAATCATGAACTTGAAACACGAAAACTTGCAGTTGAGCATCTGCTCAAACCCCTTCAAGAGGAACTCGTGCGCCTCCAAACTCAAAACACCGAGATGGAGAAAGAACGCATCGGTGCATACGAAGGATTGCGCCGACACATCAAAGATTTGGGTGAAAAGACCGAATCCCTCTCAAGCAGAACCACCGCCCTCTCCACTGCCCTGACCACATCGGGACAAGCCCGAGGAAATTGGGGTGAAGTCAAATTACGTCGCTTGTTCGAGATGGCGGGCTTAACTGAGCATGTGAATTTCAAGGAACAAGTGACGCTCGAAAACGGATTGCGCCCTGACTTCGTCGTGGTTCTTCCTGAAGAAGGCGTGATTCCTATTGACTCGAAAGCCGTTGGAGAAAAGTATCTTCAAGCGGTTGAAACCGATGCCGGACCCGTTCAAGATGAGTTGCTGCTCAAGCATGCAAAAAGCATGCGTACTCGAATCACTGAACTCAGTTCAAAAGCCTATCAAGAATCCATTGAGGGTCAATTTGACCATGTGGTGATGTTCGTGCCAAGTGAAGCCATGGCGGCGGCGGCGTTCAATGTGGACCCCGAATTGATGGAATATGCCATGAGCAAAGCCGTCTTGGTCACGACACCCGTCACCATGCTCGGCTTGTTGAGAACCGTAGCGCTGTACTGGCAACAACATGCTCTGGCTGAAGGGGCCCGGGAGATTTACGATGTTTCTCGAGAATTCTATAAACGGGTCACGACCATGGTTGAGCACTTCAGCAAGGTCGGTGGACATTTGGAAAAGGCGACGATGGCCTACAACGAGACCCTCAGTTCCTATCGATCTCGTGTTCTCCCGCAAGGTCGCAGACTTGATGATTTGAAGGTTTCAGACACTTTGCAGCAGGCGCTGCCGGAGCCAAGCGAAATCCATCAATCGCCCACTGAGTAAGCGTGCGTACGAGGTTTCTTGTTCTCAGTGAGGTTGGCCAGACCATGCATCCTCTCACCGTGGTTTACCTTGAGCATGATGGGAAAGTGCTGCTCGTTGACGGAGCTGGAGATGGACCCCTCAAACCCGAACCCGGGCGACTTGAGAGCGATCGATTGTTGCGCTTCCCCACCCACGATGAAACCCAAACAATGGGCATCGTCTACACCGAAAAAGGGCGGATTCGGCTGATGTTCGGAAACACCGAAGTGGAAGTCGTCAAGGCGTATCCTGACCTGGACTGGCCAAAGAATTGGGCTTGGAAAGATGCCTGTATTGCCGATAATGCGGTCCATCCTGTTGCCAGAGAAGCCATTTACCGTTCACTCCATCGATTGGTGTCCAAGGTCATGATCCAAAACAGAAGCGGTAAGGTGCTGATGGCTAGGGTGGAGCGAGGGCACTTTCGAGGATTTTGGACGCTTCCTGGCGGGTACATGGACCACAACGAGCACCCTGCATCTGGATGCATTCGAGAAACTCAAGAGGAACTCGGGCTCAGCATAGAATTGGACGATGCAGAGCCGGTGATCACCCAACGTGTCTTCAATGAAGAGGGGGTTTCGTTTGTTTCCCTCACCTACAGAGCGACATGGGATGGAACCGTGGATGAGTTAACCCTTCAAACCGAAGAAATTTCAGAGGCCAAATGGTTCCCGGTCAACGAAGCCTATGCTTGTGCCGTCTCTGAATTTGACAGGGAAGCCCTTCGGACTTTGCTGTGAAATCATCCACCCAGGATGGACCGGGCGGCGTCCAAAGCCGCACCCAACCCTTCCGGTTCCGAACCGCCACCTTGGGCAAATGTGGATCGTCCTCCTCCGCCACCTTTGATGTGATGTGCGATGCTACGGAGCAGGTCCACTGCGTTGTATCGTTCTGCTGCAACCGTGGCTTCGGTGATTCCGATCATCAATTTCCCTCCACCGTCAGGTGAACCCAAAACTGCAACGGTTGGTTGGTTGACATCCAAGGTGAGTTCTTTGAGCATCGTGGTCATGGATTTGAGGTCCCCGTCAATGGCCATGACAACCATTCGGACACCGTCAACCGTTGTGCTCGCGTCGCTCCCACCGGTTGTGCGTAGACGGACAATTTCCGATTCGAGATGTTCGATCGTTTTTCTTTGCTCCTTCCACTCCTTGAAAAATCGGCTTGCAGCTTTTGGAAGGTCGTCTTGGTGAACGCCAAAAACTTCTGCCGATGCCCGAATCAATTCATCTTGGGAACGAGCATACGCCATAGCAGCGTCGCCTGCGACGATGTGGAGCCGTTCAACACCGTCCTGAACAGCGGTTGAGCGCACGACGCGGATGGAACCAATTTGACCGGGTTCGTCGTGGTGCGTCCCTCCGCATGCCTGAGTATCGTGTTCGGCGATTTTCAGGATCCGAATCGTATCCCCTTTTGGCGCACCGCCCTGATAGAGGTCAAAGCCGTGAATCAAGTCGGCATCCTTTCGGTTCAGCTCGGATTTTTCCGTGTTGGAAACGGTGGAGAGAACCTCGTTCGCCATGTCCTCCAGAGCGTCCAAATCTTCTCGCGTGAGCCGATGGAAATGGGTGATGTCCAAACGTCCGCTTTCCTCAGAAAGATGCGAACCTGCTTGGAAGATGTGCGGACCCAGCAGTCTGCGTGCCGCTCCTCCGACAATATGGACAGCTGTGTGGTGGTCCATCAGTTGCTTTCTGCGATGCCAATCAAGGACGCATGTCACGCTGCTCCCTGCTTCGACAGGAGCGTTGGTAAAGTGCAGAACAAAGGGGCCTTGTTTTTGCGTATCGAGCACAGTAATCGTGGCCTCTCCCGAAACGAGATGCCCTCGGTCACCTTCTTGTCCGCCTCCCTCAGGGTAAAACAGCGTTTGGTCCAGGACAACAACCCACGAAGCCTCGCTTGGCCCTTCGTCTCCGGCTTCACGGCATGCGACGACGTTGGCCTCCAATTCCCGGGCATAGACGTTTTCATAATACGCAAGTTTGGTTGAGCCGACTTCACCGAGTTGGAATTTCGGTGATCCGACAACAGAATCCTTGGCTGCAGCCTTTGCCATTCGAGCGTGCCGTTCGGCCATTTCGGCTGAAAAACCTGTTCGGAGGGCAACGCTGGACCACCCGGCTTTCCTCGCAAGAGCGATAACCATGTCAGGAGCAAGGCCATGAGAGTCGTTGAGCGTGAACAAATCCTCGTCCGGTATGGTCTCCACCTCTGACGACAACCCTTTGAGCTGTGTTTGAATAACTTGAACGCCTTTTCGGAGCATCTCGGCATAGCGCTCTTCTTCAAGATTGAGGATTTCAAGCAAACCTTTCCGGTGCTGTTTGTTGAGATGCCCACCAAGGTTGACATCGAGATGGTGTTCGGCAAGTTCGCTGATGGAAACCGAGAGCGAAAGGTCATCTCGCATTCGCAAAACACGTCGTGCAAGCATGCGCGCAAGATAACCCGCTTTGGCGTTTGAAGGGACCAATCCGTCTCCGAGCATGTTGCAAAGGGCGTGCATATGGTCGGGGATGGCGTAGATGTTGGCCAAAGGCTCGGTGATGGCGGTGAATTGTTCTGAGGAGACCTTCACACCACGGTCTTCAAGGCGCTGAAGGAACAACGATACCAATTTCTCCCCATCAACGCCGGCTTCGATGTTCATGATCCCGTTAAGGCGGCTCATCTCACCCAACAACAGGTCAAGGTCCAAATCGGGCCATTTGGTGGCGACCTCCTGGAAGCCGGAAAGATCTTTCAGCCAGGCTACGGTTTCTGGATAAATGGCTTCATAGATGGTTGGCGTGCCGGCCGCAGCCCAACAAAACCGTTCCAAACCATAACCGGTGTCGATGATTTGCAAGGGCATGGTCCGATAACGATCGCCTTTCAATTCAACGTCCCCATCAGGGTGCTCTTCCATGTCCATGAAAACCAAGGTTGCAAGTTCAAGCCCTCCAACGATGACCTCAACCGCTGCACCTGCATTCCCTCCCCCACACCATGGATTTTCAACATACGTGATTTCAGAGGAAGGGATTCCGAATGTCTCGGTCAGCATACGGTGGCAGTGTTCAACGCAGGTCTCCATCCAATAGATTTCAAGCCCCTCATCTGGACGGTTGAAGACATGATGCGCCATCATCTCAAAGGTGGTGAGGTGGCGACCCGAACGACCAACGGCGTCGACATCGGTCAAACGAATGCACGGTTGGGAAACGGCAAGCGGGTTTGCCGGAGGTTCAACTTCCCCGGAGGTGACGTGCGGTTGGAAATCTGCGATGGAAGCGATGGTAAGATGAATGTCATCTCGCCATCGTGCAAGGACAGGGTAAGGCTCGATGATCGTGTGCCCGCGCGCTTCAAAGAAACCCAAGAAAGAGGCCCGCATGGCGTCTTTCAGGGCCTTCCCCCGTTGGTTGAATCCATCGATGAGAGGTTTCCCGATAAAGGTGTATTCATCTTCCGAAGTATCGCCGCATGTGGTCCGTTCAGCGTCGGTTGTCCAGAACCACAAGTCGGTGACACGGCACTGCTTCCGAACAAACCCGTTGGTGTGGAAAACAGCCAAATCAATGGGTGGTAGTGACATGAGCAAAACATCCGTCCGAGGTGGTTGTTCTTTCCAAACCGAATCACCCTTTCAAGCCTATGATGCGGAAACTCATCTTTGACCGATGTAAAAAGCCTCAAAGGCATGCACATGAAGCCACAGACATGGAACCGTCTTGGCGCGAGCACCTCGTCGACGATGGCGACGGCACCATTCGCATCAAAGCGCACGGGTCAATGAAGGTGGATGCTCGTCTCGTGACCGATGAAGCTCACATGAAAATGCACGCCGATGACCGAGGACCGGAACAATTGGTCAACACCGCCAGCCTTCCAGGCATCGTCGGCGAAGCTTGGGCAATGGCCGACTGGCATTATGGCTACGGTTTTCCAATCGGCGGCGTCGTAGCCACGGACATTGACCACGGTGAACTCGGTGGAGCCATCTCCCCGGGCGGTGTCGGTTTTGACATCAATTGTGGCGTTCGGATGTTGGCGCTGGACGCAACGCTTGCTGATGTACCCAACCTCAAAAAACTCGCAGGTCGCTTAGCGGGCCGCATTCCAGCAGGAGGTTCCGGCAAAGGAGGCGTTGACATCAGCACTCAGGGGCTCAGCGAATTGCTCCAAGGCGGCGCTGGGGCTGCCTTGGAATTGGGGTACGGTCAAGCCGACGATTTGGCGGTGCTCGAATCCAAAGGTTGCTTGGAAACCACCGATGCTGAGGTTTCTCAACGGGCGCGGGAACGAGGCCTCAACGCATTGGGAACCTTGGGCAGTGGCAACCACTTTTTGGAACTGCAATCCGTTGGCGAAGTGGTCGACGAAACAACGGCCAAAGCATGGGGGTTGTACGAAGATCAATTGGTGGCGATGATTCACTCCGGGAGCCGAGGGCTTGGGCATCAAGTCTGTACGGACCATGTTCGGCGTATCGAGAGCACTTATCGCCAACGCAACGGTGCATGGGTCAACGACACGTGGGGGTATGCATTGCCCGACCGACAACTCGCTTCCGCACCCGTTCATTCACGAGAAGGTGAGGCTTACCTGGATGCAATGAATGCCGCTGCAAATTTTGCCTTTGCAAACAGAGCGGTCCTCGCCGAACGACTGCGTACCGTTCTGCGATTGGAATTGGGCGTGGATGGTGAAGCACGAACGCTCTATGACGTGGCGCACAACATCGCAAAAATAGAACGTCACAACGTGAACGGAAAAGGCTGCACATGTTGCGTACATCGAAAAGGTGCCACACGTGCATTTTCGGGCGACCATGGTGAGGTCGCAAAAGCGTTCGAGTCCACAGGGCAACCCGTCATCGTTCCCGGAGACATGGGAACTGGCTCCTGGGTCATGGCTGGTCCACTTCAAGGAATGAACCAAGCCTTTGGCTCGTCATGTCACGGAGCCGGTAGGGCGCTCTCCAGGGCACAAGCGAAGAAAATCCTCGATGGGAGGCAATTAAAGCGAGATTTGGAAGCACAAGGGATTCGCATTCATGCATCAACACCGAACGTCCTCTCAGAGGAAGCACCGGCGGCCTACAAGAATGTGGACGATGTTATTCGGCTCACGCATCAAGCAGGACTTGCCCGCCCGGTGGCCAGAATCAATCCTGTGGCCGTCATCAAGGGATGATCACATGCAGACTTGCATCAAACTTTGACCGGGAAAGGTTGGTGCATCGCCCGTGTGAACACCATCCGGTTCCTCAACGATGACACTGAGGAGTGTATTCACCAATTCTTTCAATTCATCAACCTGATGTTGGAGTTCCTTCACCCGGTCTTGCATCTCTTGTTCTTGCTTGCGCTCCATGTGCATCCCATCTGAGAAGTTGCCTTCTCATGGTAAAATCCCTCAAGTCGCTTCTTATACATTGAGGTTGAAACAGGTACCATGTTCAGTTTTACGACGCGGAATGAACGCTTCAAAGATGGAGCCACCGGCGAGATTTGAACTCGCGACCTCCTCATTACCAATGAGGTGCTATACCCCTAAGCCACGGTGGCAGTGGTTCGGCGACTTGCCAAATGGATATAATCGCTTCGTGATGGGCGTCCTTATCCGATGTACCGATACAGCGTCCAATGACCGCTTTGGATGCCCCCCGGAACGGTCACGGGGACATCGTCCTCGGCCACCAAAACCCACATGTTCTCGTCCATGGCCGTTTCAATACCCGGTCCAACCACGACAAAATCAACGGAACCCAATTGTGTTTCGAGAAACGAAGGCCCAGCATCAGCGGTTGACCATGTCCCCTTTACCCCAAGCGACCCATCAAGGTCAATGTTGGTTTTCAGAACATAGAGGTGGTGCATCGCCATGGCCTCTGAAGCGATCAAATGCACGTGGTCATCGCCCGACGACCAATTCGAGGCCAAGGTCTCGCCGACGTCCTCCGACCAAATTTGATGTCCAATCAACACAGTAAACAACAAAAACGGTGCAACAACAACGACCGCCAACACACACTGCTTTGCAGAAGGTGATGGCGCAACGGGCTCCACCCATCTGAGAAGGAGGACCAGAGGCAGAATCAACACCGTTGCATAACGGCCGTTGTTACCGAGAATGAGCATGACTTTGAACAGCGAGAGGTCCCAAAGTTGGGATTCCAACGTCCACAAAGCAGCGGTATATGCGGTCACTCCGGCGAAGGCCCCGCAAATGAACATACTGAGCAATGTGACGCCATGGCCACTTACCGACATCAACGGTCGGACCCGAGACACGAAATGTGGCCACAACAAACATCCAACCATCAGAAACAGAAGGGACCCGTTCAAAAAAGCGAAGAAAAATGCGAGGAGATAGGTTCCCGGGTGTTCACCAACCGTTGAAAACGTGCCAGAATTGGTGACGAACCCGCTAAGTAAGGCCACCATCGAAACCAGCGCAAAGGCGAGTGAACCCATGAAACGAGGGTTCGTCAAGCGGTCTGCTATTCGGGAGTTCTTTTGATGCGCAGCGAATCGTAGCCAAGCCTCCAGTCCCGCTGCAGCACCGAGCCAGAGAAGCAACAAGGTGAATGGGGAAAAGCCCTTCCACGCTGCCACCAAAACGAGTGAAGTGGCCATCAAAAGTCCATTTATTCTGTTTTCACCGACGCTCGTGCCTTGGTTAAACCAAAAACCTGAGACTCCGACCCCCATCAGCACCGCCAATGAACCCTCGTCGTAACCCCTACTCGAGGAGAACACGAGCACCGGACTCAAGAGTAACAATGCCCCCCAAATCGGGTCGAATCGGTACCTCGATGTGGACCAACGAGGGTTGAGGCAAACCAAAAACGCCAGCAACGAAACAGCCACCACCGATGTCAAGACTGCGTTGAATTCAGAGGCGTTCCACGGGATGATGTAACCGCTGTATTCCGCAGGCGTACCCCCGCTCACATTCCCTGAAATCCGGGGCGCACCCCAAGTCAAATCATGGACTTCACGTTGCTGGTCAGCCAAGGCATTGAGGCGAACATGCGTGTCGAGGCCGAGGTCGCTGTTCACCGCTGCAATCCCGTGCAGGAGGACGCCAAGGAGAAACAGCACCCACCATCGGCGGCGTACCAGAGGTGTTTCGTCCACAAACACTCCTCGTGGCAAGGCGTCATGGAGGTTGTGGTGTTGGCGCCGAGAGAGAGATTTGAACTCCCGAGGGAACGGGCCCACGCGATTTCCAGTCGCGCGCACTACCAGGCTATGCGATCTCGGCTCAAACCCGGCGAGCCCCATTCCTCGTTTAACCATCTCGCTTCCGCATGAAGAACCAAAGCGACGAAGCGAAAGGACTCAAAGGGACCACCGCGAGGGGAGTACATGAGCGAAGAGGAGGGCGCCCCTCTGGACACCCTCGCCTCTCACAAAGACCTCCCCTTCCGGCTGGCTGACATGAAGCTCAACAAGCCGTTACCTTCGAACATCCCGTTGGCCGAACCCATCAACAAACTGCGCCGGGAATGGTCGTTCCAATACCGGCTCTTAAGGGCGGAATGGAGCAGAGACCACTACACCACGCTCGCCTTTGGGATTCTCGCTTTTTGCTTGGGTTCGGTTTCAACAGAGTTGTGGAGCGGTGGCGACGCAACCGTGAGCGGCATAAACGGTGTTTTGGCGATCAACGGTTTCCAGTTCTTCCAAGTTCTTGTTTCGGTTTTGTGCTGGGCTTGGTTTACCTACCAAGCGTGGAGATTGTTCCCTGTCATGAGGGTTCACGCCTTGTCGCTCCTGGTGATGTGGAACGCCATGTTGGGCGCTCAAATTTTCTACCATCGAAACAATCCGAATTTCCCAATGGCATTCAATCTCTCCAACATGATGGAGGGGACTCTAATCGTCCTCATCGTGTTCTTTTTCCTCTTCTTTTTCTGGAAAGCGGTCGTGGAGACACGTGACCTCCACGTTGAGGTGCATCACCTCCACGAGGACGTGCGAGTCATGGAGGCAGAATTGGCTGAGCACTCGCTCAAGGGATGGACGGCATTGTTCGGAACGTGGGCGGGGTTGATTTCCATTTCCGCTTGGGCAGGAGTGCACCACATCGCTGAGTACGGTGAACCGAATTACGGCTTCCTTCTCTTGCACCTTTTAACCGGCATCCCAGCAGTACCGGCTCTCTTTGTCGTGTTGTGGTACCCTCAACGGATGCTCGGCGACCAAGCTCGGGTACGAACGCGTGCGGCCGTTGACGCCGCTGTGGAAATGGAGGGAGAACCCATTCCGGCAAACGCAACCGCTGCATGTCCGGATTGCGGTGAAAAATCCACATTGACCCGGGATGTTACGGGCGCCTTGACCCATCCTTGTTTGGGTGCTGGTTGTGCTGGAAAAGTCGCCGTTGGAACCGATTGCCCAACGTGCAAAACGAACATGCCAAGTCGATTAACCTGCACATCATGCGGGGTCAACGCACCGGCCATTGAGTTCCTACCCGACCAGGAGGCGTGGTGAATGTTGAACAGGTGCCGAGAAGATTTCCCTACCTTGCAAAATGATGCGGCACCCGCATATCTGGACAACGCATGTGTCACCCTAAAACCACAATCCGTCATCGATGTCATCACCGGCTATTACACAACAACGCCGGGGTGTGGTGGTCGGTCCGTCCACCGATACGGAACCGCCGTTTCAAAAGCTGTCAACGACGCACGGGTCAAGTTAGGGGCTTTCATTAACGCAGGACGAACCGAGGAGGTCGTGTTCACGCGAAATGCCACCCACTCCATCAACCAAGTCGCTCATGGCCTTGCTTGGGAACGAGGGGATGTCATCCTCACTTCCGACCGAGAGCACAATTCAAACCTCGTCCCTTGGTTGCAACTTGAACAGGAACAAGGCGTTGACCACCGTGTGGTGAGGAGTCACGACGACAATTCGTTTGACCTCGAGGCATTTGAGAGAGCTTGCGAAGATGCAGGAACTCGGCTGAAGATGGTGGCGATGAGCCACGTTGGCAACCTTGACGGTGTCGAGATCCCTATCGCTGAAGTCGCAAAAATCGCTCATGATTACGGTGCACTCGTTGCCGTCGATGGTGCACAATCAACGCCCCACATGAACGTGGATGTTCATGCGCTTGACATCGATTTCATGTCGTTTTCAATTCACAAAATGTGCGGACCTTCCGGCATGGGGGCCCTTTGGGGGAGGTACGAACTCCTCGATGGTTTGCGAACCATTCAATCAGGCGGCCAAACCGTCACGCAATCGACCTATACCGGAGCAACGTGGGCTCCACCTCCTTCTAAGTTTGAAGGAGGACTTGGCAACTTTTCAGGAATGATGGCGACAGGTGCAGCCGTTGAGTATCTTTCTGCCTTGGACATGAACGAGGTGCATGAGCATGAAATCCGACTCAATCGAATCATGACAAACGGCGTGAAGGATTTGCCAGGAATGGAAATTATCGGTCCAGAGGATCCTTCGAAACGAGGTGGGATTTGCTCCATTCTCCTTGAGCACCTTCCCGCTCATGAGGTTGCGCTCTTGCTTGATGAAGTCGCTGGGGTCATGGTCCGCAGCGGGCAACATTGTGTCCATTCTTGGTTTGCAGATCGAAACAAGCCGGAAGGGTCCTTGAGAGCATCTGCGTATTTGTACAATACCGAAGAAGATGTGCGTTGCTTCGTTGACACATTGAGTGAAATCGCACAAACGTTGGGGTGAGGTCTTGGAAGGAATTCCTCCACACGGCGACGAACCGTCCCACCTCGAGATTCCACCCTGGAACGACCTGAAGCCCCCAATAAACTCGTCACCTGAGGAAGCTTCGGACATTCGGGCCATCAAAATCATCGTTTCGGTTACTCTTGGCCTCACGCTTCTTCTCGCTGCCGGCTATCTTGCTGCGGTGGTGATCAGCGACGGGGCGATCTTGCTTCGACCCAGCGAATTAGCTCTCGAACGACACGAAGCCTACGAGATCTTGGTCAATCACCCCCGAGACGAGAACCGTGGCAGCGGCGTGGTTGTTTGCATTGTTGATTCGGGCATTGACACGACCCACAGTGACCTTGCCGAAACACGCCTGAGTGGATGGAAGGACTTCGTCCAAGGGAGAACAACACCCTACGACGATCACGGCCACGGCACCTCCATGGCGGGAATTTTGGTCGCAAACGGTTGGCTCAAAGGCATTGCAAGCGATGTTGAACTTCTCGTTGCGAAAGCCTTGGGCGCTGACGGAAGCGGCGACGACGGGGTTGTTGCCGAAGCCATCGATTGGTGCGTCGCTTCCGGCGCTCACGTTGTATCCCTCTCGCTTGGTGGTGCTCCGGGAATTCTCCCCTTCTCCTTGGGAGGGGGTGACCGGAGTTCAGGAGATGCCGCAAACGACGCCGTTGATGCAGGCATCTATGTGGTCGCTGCAGCAGGGAATGATGGTGGGGAAAACGATGACGGTGATGTTGCGCACCCTGCAAGCGAAGCGGGTGTGATCGCTGTTGGAGGCGTTACCTTGCAGGGAACCCATTGGTCCGGCTCTTCGGAGGGGGACAACAACGGACGGATCCTGCCACTTCCGGTGCTTCTTCCTCGCAACGACCCCGACAGGAAACCCGAAGTTGTTGCACCGGCGGAAGCCGTTCCTGTCCTGCTTAACGATGGCTCATGGGGGCTGGCAGACGGGACGAGTGCCGCAACGGTTTACGTCACCGGAGCAATAGCTCTTCTGTTGGAAAGCAAGCCCGAATTGATTCCAAACGGGAACGGAGGGGGTGCTGACAACGTTGAAACCGTCAAGCAGTGGCTGATGGAGAGCGTTACTCCCGAAGAGGGGCAAACAGGACATGACGACCAGTACGGTTACGGTTTGCTCAACATCCAAGCTTTGCTTGATGCCTCACAAGGCTAACGTGGAAGCCAAGCGACCAGGGTACCACCGAACAACGGCATAAAGGCCACATGGTGGGAATCTTGGGTTGTGGAAATCAACTCGATCCACGAATTAAAGCCGTCGACCATCGCCATGCCCTCTGCATCCCCTTCATCGACATCGCCGGTAGGCATATCGGGTTCAACCGTGTAGAGCACGCCGTTTTTGTGAAGCAATGAAAGGTAGGTTTTCACCAACACAGCCCGCTGATTTGACGGCCCGTCCACCACAATCGCATCGTACTGAGGAGCAAAACGCGTTCCGGAAAGTTCGGATGCTGTCGCAGATGCAAGCGACCATGCTTGGTGTTCAGCCGCTAATTGGCCGGGTTCACCAATCACAACAGATGCCCAATTCAAGGCATCGTACCGGGTCAATAAACGGTGCAGAATCACCCCAAATTTTCCACCTTGTTCAACGAGGGTGTAGGTCTCGAAGGTGTTGACGTTCCGCTCAACGAGGTCAAGGAGCCACGCTGAACGGTGGCCAATGCCCGAGCCGATCTCCAGAAGACGCTTTGGTTGTTGCCGGGCGAGGGCATCCCGAAGCCGTCGAAGGACGGAAATGGACCATGTTGAGAGGCCCATGTGCTGAAGTTGTTCGTTGATGTTGGCTGCAATTTTCGGTTCTTGACGAGGTTGGTCTGCATCTTTTGAGAGCAATTGAGCGAGAATTTCTGCTCGCTCAGGTTGCTCCTCTTCCCTGCCCATACCCCTCCCCCGTGAAGGTCAAACAAGAAGCCTTGCACAGAATCCTCATCGGAGGTTTGAAACCAAATCGTCTGTGGGTTGACGATGAGGGAGCCACCGTGGATGGGGAAGACGAATGGGAAGATGACGAGGAGGTGATGGACAACGCTACACAATGTCCTGCCTGCGACGACATGACCGCCCACGAAATTCTCAAGGAAAAAAAAATCGGAGACGGCGCCGATTTCATGGTCCGTTGCGAAAACTGCCAGCACGTCCATACGGTGCAATTTCGACCGCCCCCGGCGGTCCACTTGCCATTTATTCTCACAGAGGGCCCGAGTTCAGAGCGGGTGGTCTTGGTGATCGATGCCGACGAAGAATTCGTGGTTGGCGATGTGTTTGAAGAAGCCGAAAAATTGTGGGGAGTCCATCAGATTGAATTGACCAATGGACAACACGGCACCTCCGCCATCGCCACCGACATCGCCAGAATAACCGCCCTTCGAACCGACATGGTCCGTGTGAAAATGACGCTCACCCGAGGCGAAGAGTCGAAATCAACCGTGACGGTTGTTCCCCAGGAGACGACCTTTACCGCATCTCACTTGATGGACTTTGAAGGGGAGACTTGGCGCATCCGCGCAATTCACACCGGTTCTGGCCGGACCTTGCGAGGAACCGTCAAAGCACCCGACATCAAACGCATGTACCTTCACGAACCTCCGAAGGGTGAACATTTTGTTCCCAGGACTCCAAGAGAACGGCGTCAAGCGTGGAAGGAGGGAAAATTAGGCCACAATCCCAATCCTGAACGTCCCAAAGAGCTCATCAAGAAAGGCGTCAAGCCAAACAACAAACCGAACCGAAGCAAGAAAAAGCGAAAATGAATCATGGCCTGTTGGTCCAAGGCAGCAAAAATGCCTTGGCTACTTGAACACCGATTGTCGGGTTTTCTTTGAGGCGGCGGATGCTGTATTCGTACCATTTTTCACCGTAAGGAATGTAGACGCGTGTACGATGTCCCTCGTTCAGCAATTTCCGCCTCAACGGGCCTCGGACACCAAGCAGCATCTGAAATTCGTACCCGGGGCCTTTGTTCGGCCGAGGTGGACCCGCGGTGGGCCTTGGGTCGGGGATTCCCGGACCCATACCGAAGTCTTTTAGCGATGCAAGCGTATGATTGATGACGGGGAGGTCGTGGGTCGCAATGCCAACATAAGCACCCGCCTTCAACATGGAGGTGATGGCTTCATTCGTTGCGACAACGATGTCGTGGTATTGGCTGTGGGCGATGGATTCTGGCTCGAGGTAAATCCCTTTGCAAATTCGATAATCCGCCAAACCTCCAAGCCTTTTTTCTAAATTCTCAATATCGTTCAAGGTTCGATGGAGGCGGCCCTGGAGGACGGTCCCCACGTTCGTAAGGCCCTCATCGTGCAATTTTATCACGACATCAATGGTATCGGTTGTGACCCTATGGTCTTCCATGTCCAACCGAACGAACATCTCGTGCTTTGCTGCGCGTTCAACGAGTGTTCGAATGTTCGCCATCCCTGCTTCGGCATCGATGAGTAAACCAAACGCAGTTGGTTTGATGCTCAGGTTCGCATCCAATCCGTGTTCGTGAATCGCATCCATCAAGCGAATGTATTCTTCAAGAAAGAACGTTGCTTCATCAAGGCTTGATATCTCTTCTCCGAGAACATCTACGGTAAAGCACGCACCTTCCGCGGAGAGCCGCTTCATGACCCGGACCGCATCATCCAGTGTAGGGCCAGCAACATAGCGTCGGCTGACCCAGCGAACAAACCACTTTGGCATGCGGACGGTGGTGGCCACAACAAGCCGAGAGAACCAGCCCACCATGCCCAAGACTCCATCAAGCCGCTCTTTGACCCTTTGTGTGAAACATCATTGGCCGTGTGCTCGTTCGAGAACACCTTTGCTCGTCAACAAGGGGATACTCAACGAATTGAGATGTTCCCGAACGGCCTGTCGCTGCCAGCCTTTGAAGGCCTTTTTGTCCATGGTGCACACCAAATCGCCCAGTGGAAAACTCTTCTTTGTGGCCTCCAAGGCTGCATCAATCGCTTGTTTCCAATTGCCCCCCACCTCGCCCTCAATTTGCTCAAAAGGCAAGGCATAAGTCGCCAACATGTGGCCCAACCAAATCCCTTCTTCAGCTGCGAGAAGGTTCGCGCGGGGAGCATAATGCCCGCCTCCCAACGTGACCACCACCGTTTCACCGGCGTTACGTGTAGGGGACCATCTTGTAGTGTCGTCCTCGGACAACAAGGTATCGCGAATAATCTGGGCCAAAACATCGGCCGCACCGGTGTGCCCCCATGTGGCCTCGGTCGAACCCACCTCAATGAACAAGCAAGGAACATCGAGGTCAGGCCCGTGATGCGTTACTTCGAGAGAGAGGTCAAACGCTTCAACCTCGGGTTCGTTTCGAGCACGCTCAAGCAACAACTTCCACCAACCTGCCAATCGAGATGAAGGGGGCGGAGCCCGACCACCGTGGCCTCCGTAGGAACCAATCTGGCCGACGTCAAGATGTGGGGTGCCGATGGGGTGAAGGGTGAGCGAGGCTTTGCCGCTTGCTGCAACATGGCGAGAGGGGAAGATCACCTCTTCCACAACCTCACCAAAATGTTCGAACCAACGGCGGTCCAATCCATCCTCAAACAACAATCCGTTGGGCAGATGCACCATCCTCAGGTGATGGAGGGAATGGGTCGGGTGTCCTTCAAAAGGTGCGGAGACTGTCCAAGGGTCAAGGCGTAACAACACATCCGCCTGATTGGTGCTGGCGATATCCTTTCGATTGACCGCAATGAGAACGACACCGACTCCGCTCATGGGTGTTCTACGGTCACAGGGTTCATGGTTTTGACGAAGACGAGGCTTGACATACTTGCATTTCCAGCGAGCATCATGGACGAAGGGTTGCCTCCTCGCATCCCGTTTCTTCCCGACAAGATCCTCCACCACGAGACCGGATGTGTCGTGACCGGCATGGAGGGTGAACTCCTCTGGCTCGACCGAAGACTCAACCCCATTGGCGAGGTCACGATTCCACATCCGATGCGGATTCACCATGCAACGGTCACGAAGAATGCCCTCCATGCGATGTGGTTGGACAGGGAGTTGCTCCTCGCTTTCATGGGTTCACTTCCCGTGGGTTCACAAGAGAACGGGGCCAGTCGAGCAAATTTACGGACTGCAATCAACACGCCGATAAGCCATCATCCAGCGGGAAATCTCTGGTCGCATTCGCTTGATGCAGAGCCCATGGCACTGGCGGGAAACGGTGACGTGCTGGTCTTTGAACTCTACAGAAGGGGGCTCTACTGCATTTCCACCAACGCCGAAGAGCGATGGCGAATGGCGAGTCCGACTTGGCAGTATTCGTCACGGCGACCACGGAACGAAGAAACCGTCGCTCTGCATCTCCTGGAAAAGGACTTCATCATCGTCTCAAAAGGAGGTCATGTCCAGCGACGGTCGACAGATTCAGGCCAACTCAAGGAAGAGTACGTCCTTGAAGGTGTTGAAGGCCCCGTTGAGCACCATTACCGTCACGAACGGCACGAACTTGTTGCAACCGCTTCCGGCGAGGTGTATTGGATGCAAGGGGGAAGCGTATACCAACGCGTTCTCCTGAGCGGGCCAATCCAACACGCAACTTGGGACGACCAACTTCCAGGATGGAGAATTGCCGGATGGCGAGAAGAAGTGGTTTTGGGGACAAACATCTGCGACCGAAAACCGACGCGTGAAATTCCCATCCATATCCATGCGGACGGAGAGCGAGTCCTCCTGATGTTCAACGATGGGACATGGGCGAACAGTTCCTTTGAGGCGTTGCAGGGTTCGCCCGCAGACGAAACGTGATCACTCGTTCATCGAGGTGTAACCGCAACGACCGCACGACTTGCGGTTGTTGTGATGTGCAAGGAACACGCCTGGGCCGCAGTTCGGGCAGTTTTCAGCGCGAATGAGTTTGCCGTCTTCCACTTTGTACTTCGACCACTTGGCCTTGGCGTTTGGACCGTCTCCCATCATTCATCGCCTCCTTGAGTTGCACCATCGTCGCTGTCGGCCTCATCTGCAGCGGTGGCACTGCGGAAGGGTTCGTGGCGCTTGTAGATGTATCCGGGCTCAACCGACATGGCGTCAGCCGATCCGTAGATGTACGCCAACCCGGTCGTCAAGGGCTGGCCGAACCGTGTCACGCAGTCTTTGACAACGATGAGATCAGGGTTGGAACCGGGTTCAAGTGTTCGGACCAAGTCCATGACTTCCTTGCGAGAGGGGGTGGCTTTCCCGTCGTGCTTCCAACTGAAGGAGATTTCTACTCTGTTCAGCACTTTGTTTTCTTTTCGGTCTTTGATTTCCATTTGACTCACCTCATCGGATGTTGACTTTCAAGGCGTAACGGCCGGGTTGTTCAACCTGAAGACGCTTTGCGATTTCAGAGCGTTCAGGTTGCATGATAATGACGTAACCGGTCCAATCAGAGGAGACCTGGGCGGAGGGGTGACGTGGGCACTGGTCAACATCATCTCCCAGGACGAGGTGGCATTCGCCGCAAGCGAACGGAATCTTGACCATTTCACTCGCCTCCGTCTTGTTTCGCACCGGTCCACGAAGGTGAACCTAGTCCTTCCTGCTTGCTGGTCAGACCGATTTTCGAGCGGCGAGGGTCGGAAGTGTCGGGTGAGAGCGAGACGATACGGGCTCGAACAAAGGACCCGATGGCCAGTTCTCGGCCAGTTTGGCGGCCGGTGATCTTGTTTGCGCCGATGTTGATGTCAACGGGCTCGTCCATGATTTGGGATTTATGCAGCAGGGCTTCCATGGGCCCAATTCGAACAAAAGCGCCGAATTCGTTCACTTCTGAGACAGCACCTTCGACAACTTCTTGGTCGTCCATGCAAAACAAAACTGCGTCAAATTGAACCTTTTGGTAGATGGCTCCGTCGCCGTGAATGATGCGTCCGCGACCGATGGTTTTGTGATTGTTCGTCACCAAAACAAAGCGGTTTTCGGAGTCAAACTTACCCTCAAAAGCATCCATTGAAAGGCGATCGATGTGTTGGTCGAGCGATTGTCCTTTCCGCATGTATTCTGCAGGAATTCGGATGGTGTCTTCCTTCGTTACGACCTTGTACATTCTTTTCACCTCTTCATCCTCTCAAGGGTAAGGTGAAACACGGATGCTTTGAAGCGGTTCCGTCCTTCACCGGGTTACCTCAGGAGAGAAAACGACCGAAGTCATTCCTTCCACCGACGACCCCTATTTAATTGAAACGGATTGGGGCACCCTCCCAAATCGCAGAATGGCCAACGGTTGGCGACCGTTGATGCAACCAACAAAAGGGGTTTAAGACCACGGCATAGCCATAATCCATAACAACCCCCCGAAGGCGGTCATCCACAATGTCAGCGAGTTCCGGCGCCACAAAGGGACAACGGTACTTTTCCGGGGTTGCTGTGTTCTTGCTGTTGACGGTTCTTTTCTTTCCGCTCAATGGAGGAGATGAGTTGATTTCAGCCACGAGTAACCTCCCGGTTTCGGGAGGGAGTGATTGGCGTGGAGAAGACCAACCTTGGGGGCAATACGGGAAGACACCCACACACAACCAAACCCCTCCATCCCACGGACCGGACGGCGGCCCAGGCCTCGGAAACGTGAGCGATGTTCTTGAACTCATGACATTGGAACATCCTGTGGTGAACTGGCAGGTCTTTGAAACCGGCGAAGGAAGCGACGCCTACGGGTCGATCATCGGCGACTTCTCTGCGAGTGTTTCCGCTCCAGAGGCCGCACGTGAACGCTGTGGAGAGGGCATGTTGTTTCCGGTGATGATCTCGAGCGAAATCAGCGATGGAAACCGGGAAAGTTACCTGAACATTATATCAGGCAATGACGCCAAAATTGCTTGGCGAACATCGCTCGGAAACACCGAAGCGATTCGCTCTACACCCATGGTTCACGATATTGACGCTGACGGTCATCCCGAGATCATCGTCGTTTACGACACGGCCAGTGCCCTGAACATCGATGTTTGGTCGCCGCGTCTAACCTGTACTGAATCCAACTGGCAGGTTTCTGGACACAGCAACGAATTGATGTGGTCATACAGCGATGCTGATGTAAGGATTGGCTCGCCATCGCCTCATATCTGGACGGCAAATTCAGACCACGATGCGGTGACTCAACCGCTGTTGGCCGACCTTGAATTGGACGGCACGCCGGAATTGGTGCTCGCCGTGGTCGATGATCCCGAAAACAATCCCTCGGTCTATGTCCAGTCCTACACCTTAACGACAACGCAACCCAGTTCCTCGGACTGGAGTGTCAACCTTGACCGAGGCACGCATCCTTCGGACCCGGTCTGGGCAAAACTCGACAGCACGACAACATCGGTCTTGCTGACCACCATCGATTCCAATTCAGGGAACATGTGGATTTGGAAAATTGACGGAGCCTCTGGCTCTCTTGACTGGGAGCGGGTTGCCGTACCAGGAACAGACTCGGATTCGGATGCGCCCCGGCTCAGGCTCCCCGGACCCGTCATCACCCAATTGGACGGTGATGCAGCCCCCGAAATGGTGCTGACAGTCCCTACGGACGCCAATGGACGAACATCGGGCACAGGTGCCCGCTTCATCGGTATGGACATTGCTTCAGCAACGGAGGTTTTCAATTTTCGAGCACCGAATGGATATGCTGACACCCAACCCACGCCCATGGACACGGACGATGATGGCATTTCAGACCGTTTGTGTTGGGCCACCTGGTACTCTGACTCGAGCGTAACCACCAGCCGAAAGGGCATGCTCGGCTGTACCGACATCAGCGACGAAAATGCCGTCAACGAATGGGTTCGTGACCTTGAACGCGGGAGCGGAACGGACAACGACGAAATTGCTGCCTCCCCCCCTTTCTGGCTTGACATCGACGGTGAAGGGACACCGGAAATCCTGATCGGTTTTGGCCGCAGGTTTTGGGCATTTGACGGAGACACGGGCGCATCGGCCGACATCAACAACGAATGGTCGACCCCGTTGACCATGCCCCATCGCGTTTGGACGGCACCGGCACTTGCTGACGTTGACGGCGACGGCCACCTCGATGTTCTGTTTGGCGACACCCTCGTGTCTGACAGAGGCGTTGATCTCGTACCGACGCTTGACAACCGAGGCCTTTCCTTCAACCCAGCTCAGGCCGACCCCGGTCAGACCGTTACGGTGACTGCGCAATTCTCAAACATGGGCACAGCCGAAGCAGATGACGACGTGGATGCAGCCATTTTAATGAACGGAGTTGAACTTCGCAGAGAGCGTTTCACCTCCAGCCAACCGGTCGCACCAAGCGGAGAGGGTGGACCCATGACCTTCACCGCTGATTTTACAGCCCAACTTGGACTTCACACCTTTGAGTTGGTTCTAGACGTGAACCAAAACATCACGGAACAACGTGAGGACAACAACAGAGCTATTGCCGAATATTTGGTGGTCGAACCCTACGTTGCGGAACTTTCAGGACCGCTAGATCCCCCGCGGATTCTACCCGGGAATCAAGAAATCATTGACATCGCCCTCACCTCAACAGGTTCGAGAACAGCAGATTGGACCCTCACTTACGATACGCAAGACCTGCCCGAAGACTGGAATTTTGCCCCCGTAGTGGGCCAATCGCTCGCAACAATAGAACTCGTCCCACAGACTCCGCAGACCATATCTTTCGAAGCCAACGTCCCAGCAAGTGCGCTTGGTGATGCTTCGGGTGCGGTCTCACTTCTCTTGAGTTTAGATTCCGACCCGAGCATCAACGTAAGTCTAGAATTACCGATCGAAGTTTTGCGAACTCGGGGATTGGATTTGACCGGCCCTCAAGGGCTCAACGAATCGAACGGGGTCGGCCGTCCAGGTTTCACAGCAAAGGCTTGGTTCATGGTCGAAAACCTCGGAAACGCCGAAGAAACCACCACCACGATCACGTGGTCTGCCCCTTCATGGGGCGGCTCGCCCTCCATCCACACACTGGAAGGGACCCAACTCTACAGCATCACCATGGCACCAGGTGAATCCAAAGAACTCGTTGCACACCTCCCCACACCCTCATCGGCAACGTACGGGACGTCAACCGAATCCACGCTGACCATGTGCATGGGGAGCGGAGAGAACGCTTTGTGCGAATCCATGCCCTTCACCTTCACCTCTCAAAAATTCGTACTTGACCCTAACCATCAACGCTCACTTCCTGATGCAACGTTAAATTGGGACTTGACTGGAACCCTACCAACAAACGGCATGGTGCAATGGAACATGGCGGAAATGGGACTCTTAGAGACCGGATGGACGTGGTCAACCAGCGGCGACTGGTCGACGAACGGCACCTATCTCGAAGCTCAAGGGACACCCGGGGAATTGGTCACTGGAGAACTCGAACTTGTGCTCCCTGTGAACGCCGTACCAAAGCGGCATGCGTTTGAAGCGGTTGATGCGAACGACGCCGACGCCGTCTTTAACGGCTCATTGCATGTGCTCCAAATCTACCGTGCCGGCCTCTCTTTGATCGAACCGACACTTGCAAACTCGGATGATATTGTATCGCTCAACGTTACGGAATCGCACCGGTTCTTGTTGTTTTTGAGCAACCCCGGCAACGGACAAGATGTGTTTGAATTGGATGCGACGGTAAGTGCTACAGATTCCGAATTTGAGAGCGAGGTTGAATTCACGTTTTACGACCCGATTAAAACACTCGGGCCGCTTTCTACCGGTATCGGAACCGTTGACATTGTTTTGTCGGAGGACGTGCCCGCTCAGGTTCCTTTCGAAATCACGTTTTCGTGGACCTCTGAAGGAGGGAACGGGGAGGTCTTTGATGCCGTGACCGTCAATGTGCAAGCCGCACCCAGTCACGAATGGGGCGTCACCTCCCTCAACGGAACAAACCATCAAACGATACCCGGTGAGGTGCTCAACCTTTCATTGGAAGTCACGAACCTCGGAAATGCGGTGGACGGCATCACGCTCGTTCCTCATATCGAGGTCCAAGCGGTCGGAAATGATATCGCTCAATGGGAGTCTGCTTCCGTCGCTTCAACCTCCCTAGCCGTCAACGCATCACAGGTGATTTGGTTCCTCCTTGATGTCCCCCCCAATGCTTGGGCTGGGTCGCAAGCAGAGGTGACTTTGCTTCACATGACCAGCGGTTATGTCGTGGGTGAAACCACGCTCATCATCGACGTCCTCCCCGTCTCAAGTTGGCGATTGAACCTTACTGGAGCGGACCTCGAAATTGAACCTACAGGTGAAAACCTCACGATTCAACTCGTCCACACTGGGAATGCCTACGAAACAGCTTACTTTGCAAAGGCGGGGGCTGGATGGAACATTACATTGCCCGATGCGATCGAGGGCATTGCGCCGTTCTCCACGGTCACGTTCACCGTCTTTGTCGAACCTCCCATGAACGCCGTAGCGGGCGAAATCGGTGTTCTACGCATTCGGGTCACCGGAAACGACACCTCCGGCTCGATTGAGGAAGAGGTCCCTGTCCGTGTTGGTGCTCAACCCAACATCATCGTGGACCATCGGAGTGCCTGGACCGTCAACGAGCAAGGTGGATACCCAACGGCGTGGATTCACAACCTCGGCAACGATATTGCCATGGTCAGCGTTGACGTTGATGGACTCCCTGAGGGTTGGTCGACGCAGCAAGGTACGCAAATGATTCTTGCTCCCGGCGACATCAGCGGGCTCCCGCTCCAGTTAACACCCGCCACAGGATGGAACGGTCAACGGTTTTTGATCACCTTGAATGTGCACCACCCCATTTTAGGAACCGTTGCCCACAACATGGAAGTCGCCTATGGTTCAATTTCCTGGGCTCAAACTCCGGTTCGGGACGCCTACGTCGGCGCCCACCAGTCCATCGAGTATCACTTCGCTGGCGGAGAGACTCCAACGGTGAGTTCCGGTTTGACGTTGCAGGTGAAAGGAAATGCGGTCAACTTCAATCAACCTTCAACCACCGGCGAACACGAAGTCGTCTTTTTGAGCGGTTCAAACTCGACCAACCTCTCGCTCTATGTGCTTGCACGCACCTATCCCGAGTCAAGCATCACATGCACTTTTCTTCCAGGTGTCTTTGACAATCTTGGACGAATTCCAATCAGCGGAACCGTTGCACAATGCGACCTTATGGCCGATGATGCAGAACCCCTTCGGGCAGCCCTCACGATGATCACCTCAAGAGGAGAGCGGGTTCCCCTCCAAGCCGAGTTTTGGACGGTGGGCACCGATGCTCGTGAAACGGTCAACCTCACCGTGCTTGATTGGACGCCCAAGCCGGGTATGTTTGCCGTCGTCTTGACAGGGCATGATCAGTACGGACGAGAATTGGTAAATCTTGACCGTGAAGTCATCTCCCGGGCTGCAAATTGGAACATCGGTATCAACTCCTTAACAGCGGACGGTGACATCACCGTCGGCATCCAGCGAACAGGATACAGCATCTTGGAACAAGCCGTTTGCGAACTCTTTGTTGAAGCATCAGGCGGGTGGAGCACGACGTATGTGGTGGACATTGCATATGCTGAGTTTGCGCCGGTCGTTTCGATAGAAAACCCGAACTCCATCGAGAAAGATGAGAAAATCACCGCAACCGTATCATGCAGCGTTCCCTTTGACATTGACGACAACTTGGACGACGACGAGAAGAGTGCATTCTACAAGCCGGAGGGGTTGTTGAGTGTATCGAGCAACGACGTGGGATGGATTCTCGGCGTTGCTGCGGTCTTGGTATCACTCGCTTGGTTTGGAGGCCTCATTCGACCACCGTCAACGAGGAACCAGGTCACCAAGACCCCGGACAGTCTGCCCAAAGACGCTCGAAAAGAGAGCGCCTCGGCCGTAGAAAAGGCAGAGAAAAACGCAGAGACAACGACCGGAAATGTGGAGCCAGAGAGCGACGACATTCAAGTCCATGTCCCGGATGCATCCAAAGAAGAAACACCTCCTGAAACCGAAGAGGGCGAACACGACTCCGTTCCTGTGATCGAGGTGATTGAAAAAACTCAACCCGAAGTACCTGCAACAGCAAGTGGACGACTTGCTTCACTTCGAGAGGAGTTGGGGGGGCCAGGTGATGCACAACTGAAAGGCTCGATTGAAGACCGAATGAAAGATTTCTTTGGTGACCGTTGAAGGAGTGGAAAGCAAGGTCTTAACCGAGTGGCAACCGACCCCAAACCATGGACGAGAAGGCCCTCTCCACAACCTCACCGTTTTACACGCTTGACGCGTTCAACGGTGACCGAGCACCAGCGGTCATGCAGGCGATTGAGGCCGCCATGCAAGCTGATGAACACCTCTGGCAAATGCTTATTCAAAACGATGAGGCCTTGGAAAACCGGCTGAAACAACAAGGTGTTCAGACGCCCGAGGCCTTTCAAAGCATAAAGTGGGATAACGCCATGCTTCTCTTTACCTCTTGTGTTGAGCTTACCAATGACGGTCGCCCATTGCACCTCGGAGAGACCCTCACTCGGGAACGCTTTGGGAGGTTCCCACACGGAGAAGGTTCAGCGTTGGCTTACCTGCTCGAGCACATCCGTCCAAACCGAAGCATCACCGATAACGACGGACAAGCGCTCTATGACCGGATGATCAACGGATTGGAACAGCTCTCCCATGGATGTCAAGACGCTCACAGAGGCCATGACCGGTTCGAAAACGGATCCGGTGGCATGCGGATTCATGGATATCTTTCAACAGACGAAGTCCAACAGTTGCGAAAAGACTTCGCCAGTCGCGCATGGACGGCATCCTACGATGAACCGTTGGACGGCGGCGTAGCCGATGTTGCCAAGCACCTCTCTGCTCTGCTCAAAGCCGCAGAGCGTCGCCGTGTCGGGCTTGCTCTGCGATCTCACCGCTGATCAGAACGATTGCGAGGTGAGACGCTCGTACATCGATGCGTAGAGTGCTGCGGTGTCGTCAATGACCGATTGGGGGAGCGCTGGGATGGGTGGTTCATCCGCACCGGCATCGCGCGCTGCTTGCAGGGCGGTTTGATGGCCGATGTCGATGTAGTGTGAGCGAACGAATTCTTTGGAGAGTTCAATGCACTCGCCGTTGGCGTAGGCTTCAGCATCCCACCAACGGTCTTCGTCAAGTGTACCAAACGTGTCAACAAGAACGATTTCACGGTTACTTCCAAGGGCGAACTCTTTCTTCCCATCCACATGGATGAGACCGTTTTTCCCAGCTTCTTTCTCAATGATTTCGTCAACGGCGAGCGCAGCAGCAACAATGGCGTCGTACTCCTCATCCGTAATGTTTGAGATTGCAAGCCCTTCAGCGCGGTCAATGTTCCGGTCGAACTGCTCAAACTTTGTTGTCACTTCAACAAATGGTTTCTGGAGTTTGACACCGTATTCGCAGTCAGGTGAAACCCCTAAGGCTTCGGCTGAGAGTTCTCCACGTTGGAAACGTCGCCATGCCGACCCCGAAAGGTAGTGACGGACGATAACTTCGAGCGGAACAAACACCCATTCCATATCTCGTGGAATGGCTCCAGGTTCTTTGATGATGGTGACTTTGCGAACGAGACACCGGTCGGCACCGTTGACTTCAATGAGGTGGGTTTTGCAAATCCCAGCCTCCTCAACGAGTTTAAACCAGTGAGCAGTGGTTCGGTTGAGCGATTCACCCTTACGAGGGATGAGGGAAGGAATGATCTGGTCAAAAACAGAAATTTGATTCGTAAATCGGAATTCGAGGATATCGGGGTCGTCGGTCGACCAAACTTGCTTGACTTTGCCTTCGTAGAGCATTTCTCCCATGCATTGCAATTCAAAAAATCAGCCTTTGAACCTTTCATCGGTCCATGATGGCTGAATTAAAGGAAGCCAAGTGCATCCTCGATTCTGTTGAGTTCAGGACCCGTGGTTTGGGAACCGCTGATAGCGCCGGTGTTCGATGCGCAGACCCCCGCTCCAACGTAAGGAGAACCAAACGAAACGGTTCCAACCATGGGTTTCACGCCGAGAACATCCTCGATGAGCATGGCTTCATCGGGCGTGACGTCGGGGTGGAGTAAAACACCTTGATCGTTGGCGACGGCAAGACTACCAACAACGTCTTGTCCAGCGACGGTTGTTGAAGTGACGTCGACACCGAGAACCTCTGCAAGAATTTCAAGCCCTTCGTGGGGGATGCTCGGAGAAGCCACAGCGCCTTGTTCGTTCACGACCAAGAGGTTTCCAGCCGTGTTCACGCCCCCTTCCATCACCACCACATCACCGAATGCAGTGAGGACATCGATGTCCCCTTCGGTGGCAATATCGGCGACAGCAATGCCTCGGGAATTACCGCAAACAAGGGCACCGACAAGGTTCGAGCCTCCAACCGTGATGGGTTGAAGTTCAAGTTCGAGGTTCGTTTCGAGCATCTCAACGACCAATTGAGGTAGTTCAGGCGGGTGGAAAAGGACACCGCCAACAGAAGCGAGATGAATCCCGACCTGATCGCTGCCAAAGATGTCTACGGTGTCAATTGGCATGTGTTCGCTCCTGTATGTTCGTTTTGTGGAGGATTTTTGAAAACGCAAAAAAGGCCGGCCTCTTGGTGAGGACCGGCCTTAAGCGCCCTTTCGGGTCGAGGATCCGAAGTGAAAAGAGAGGGGCACAGTGACTTCCTTTCCCGTGGACTCTCGTACCACAGTAATGGGAGAGACGCAGTAGGGCTTGACTTCTGGGTTCGGAATGGGACCAGGTAAACACCTACGCTGTGACCGTGCACCCATCTCTTTTCGAATCGGATAGGATGCGACGTAGCGTCGCAAATGAATTGGCATGATCTTTTAGACGAAGGGCACTCATGGTGCGGATACATACAACACGAAAAAAGATGCTCGAACATTAGTGCTGCTGGACTGAACACGTCGCCGAAGCTTCGTGCTTACATCCGCAGTCTATCATCTCGTCTTTTACGAGCGTTCTGAGGTGTCTCGTCTTTGGGGTGGCTTCGAGCTTAGATGCTTTCAGCTCTTATCCTTCAGGGCGTGGCTACCCAGCATTGCCTTGCCAGACAACTGGTAAACTAGTGGCCCCGAGCCCTCGTTCCTCTCGTACTAAAGGACCCCTTCCATCAGACACCTTACGCGATTCTACCACCAAGCAACAAACCTGTCTCACGACGGTCTAAACCCATCTCACGATCCCTTTTAATGGGCGAACAACCCCACCCTTGGGTCCTGCTGCAGACCCAGGATAGGAAGAGACGACATCGAAGTAGCAAGCCACCAGGTCGATGTGAGCTCTTGCTGGTGACAACTCAATTATCCCCAAGGTAACTTTTCTGTTATCTACCGCCCTCAGAAATAAGGCTGGTAGGTTCGTTAGGCCCTGCTTTCGCATCGTCGATCCTCATTGTGC